>NZ_JBEYTZ010000007.1:0-186646 GCF_040643215.1 Streptomyces sp. NPDC047315
CCAGCGTCTTCTACCGGGCCCGCGTCCACTTCGGCTTGTCGGGTGCCCTGGCCGTGTCCGTCACGCGCGGCACGACCCAGGTCGGCTCGGCGCCGGCCCTGCCGTACACGTACATCGCGGGCAGCGAACTGGAAGTTCGCGTGAGGCTCGTCGGGCACACCGTGCAGATGCGAGTGTGGCCCGTCGGCCAGCCGGAGCCGGTGGACTGGACCCACACGGTCACGATCACCACGGACACGATCGCCGCCGGCGAACTCGGCCTCACCGCGTCGGCGTTCAACGGCAACACCAACACGGCACCCGAGATCCGCTTCGACAACTTCGAGGTCGTCACGCCGCAGCTCGCGACGGTGACCCGCTCCGTGAACGGCGTCGTCAAGGCGCACTCGGCGGGCGCCGCGGTGGCGCTCGCCCACCCGATGCGCACCGCGCTCTGACCAGAATGGAGGGGCCATGCCGATCCTGGCAGGCCAGATCGTCACCGCGGGCCAGCTCGACCGGATGCAGCCCACGCCGTACAGCGCGGAGTGCACCGCGGCCCTCAACGGCACGACGTCGTACCAGCCGATCCCCGGACTCACGATCACCCTCGCGACCGAGACGGCGGGCGCCAGATACACGGCGAGCGGCGTGTTCGATTGCAGCGTCACCACGGTCCACGCTGCGAATCTCATGGTCGGAAAGTTGCAGGTCAACGGCACCGACCAGTCCGGGCTCGCGATTCACGCGATGGACACCCTGGACCGGGACACGGTCGCGATGTCCTGGTCCGGGACCCTGGGCGCCGCGGGGACGCAGACGTGCACCCTGCTCGGCGTCATCAACGCGACTGGTGGCGCCGGCTTGTTCCACGTGAACAGCCGACTCGAAGTCGTGATCTACGAGATCACCTGACCCCACGCCTTTCCCCTCTTCAGCCCCTCGCCGTCTGGCCTGGGGCTTTCTCGTGTGCCCTGGAGGCTCCCGTGCCGCTTGTCACCCGCGCCCAACTGGGCTGGCCTGCCTCTGCGGCAGCCACCCAGACGTCCACCCGAGGCGTGAAGATCCACTACGAAGGAACGGCGGTCTCGGCCAAGCTCGTCGACGACCACCAGCTGTGCCTCGCCGAGTGGAAGAACATCCGCCGCGCGCACCTCGCCGACAAGACGCAGGGCTACTCGGACGTGGCGTACAACTACGCCGCCTGCGTCCACGGCTACCTGATGGAGGGCCGCGGGCTGCGGCGCCGGACCGGCGCCAACGGCAACGCGACGCTCAACCGCGACCACTTCGCGATCGTCGCGCTCATCGGCTCGAAGGGGCTCACGCAGCCCACGGACGCCCTGCTGCACGCGCTCCGCGACGGCATCGAGCTGCTGCGCGAGCACGGCGCCGGCCAGGAGGTGAAGGGCCACCGGGACGGGTACGCGACTGCCTGCCCCGGCGGCCCGCTGTACGACTGGGTGGAGCGCGGCGCCCCGCGGCCCGGCGGGAGCGACCCCGTACCGCCGTCGAAGCCGGCGCCCGGGACGAAGCCGGCTCCGCGGCCGACGGTCGACCTCTCCAAGCTGATCGCCGCCGCAAAGTCGGACCCGCCGAAGAAGGGCACCCCCGTCAGCTACTACGGCACCAAGACCGTGGAGAGCGCCCTCGTCGCCGAGCGGCTGTTGGCCCGGGAGCTGGCGGACGGCCATTTCGGCAAGGCCACCATCAAGGCGTACGCGGCGTGGCAGCGAAAGCTCGGCTACAAGGGCGCCGACGCCGACGGTGTGCCCGGCGCCGCCTCACTGAAGAAGCTCGGCGACCGCCGCGGCTTCACCGTCACCCCCTGACCTGATCGGAGAACCCCCCATGTCTCGACTCGTCCTCGACACGATCGAACGCACCGCCGGCACGTACGTCGTCGCCCTCCTTGGGCTGCTGCTCGCCGACGGCTTCGACCTCACCAACCTGTCTGCGCTCAAGGCCGCGGCGATCGCGGCGATTCCGGCGGGCCTGTCGGTGCTGAAGGCCGCCGTCGGCACGGCCATCGGCGATCAGTCGACGGTCGGTTGGATACCGCGGAGGCGCGGGTGACGCCGGCTGAGTCGACGCAGGTGGCGGTCGAGCTGGAACGGATGCGCGGCACCCTCGAAGCTGGCTTCGCTCGGGTGGACGGCTCGCTCGCGCTGCTGGTGCAGCGGTCGGATCAGACGGATCAGCGGCTCGCGGACCACGAGGCGCGGCTGGATGCGCTGGAGAAGAGCAGGTGGCCGCTGCCGAGCATCATGGCCCTGGCGGGTGTCGGCGCTCTCGTCGTCGCGTTCTGGCAGACCATCGGCCGGTGAACCTCAACTGCCCCCGCTCACCCCCTTCGTGGGGCGGGCGGGGGCATCTTCGTCGTCCTCAGCCTCTTACGACTCACGCACCAGAGCGGGGAGACCCTTATCACATAACGGGGCGATCGACGCGCGTAGTTGGCACTCGGTGACATCAACTGACACGGGCAACCATGGATTGCCAGAGGACTGGAAGGGACTGCACGGGACTGGTGATACCCCGTGCCATCTGCATGTATGACTGAGGGTCAGGGTGCTGCCCTATGCTCATTGGTCATGGCCGCCTTCGAACTGAAGGTGCCAGAAACAAGCCCGCCGCGGGATCAGTCCCCGCGGCGGTTTGATCAAGACCAAGGAGGTCGCAACTCCATGGCGCAACCGCAAGGTAACAACTATCTACCCGACCCCGCTAGTGGGGGGTCTAGTCCATTCGATCGAATCATGCTCGTCGACCACAACGGCGAGGAGCGCTGGTCCGCACGGGATCTCCAGCAGCTGATCGGATACAGCAAGTGGCAGGAGTTCGAGAAGGTCATCGCCAAGGCCAAGCTGGCGCTGACGAACAGCGACCTGGACCCGCGCGATCACTTTACGGGCGCCCGTAAAGTGATTCCCGGGGGTCGGTGGGGGCGCCAAGAGGTATCGGACTACCGGCTTACCCGCTTCGGCGCGTACCAGGTGGCGCTGGCCGGCGACGCTTCCAAGCCGGAGGTCGCCTTGGCCAAGACGTACTTCACCGTGAAGACCCGTGATGCCGAGCTTGCGCAGCTGCCCTCTACCGACGTGCAGTCCGCGGAGGGGATCCTCGCGCTCGCCGAGAAGTACGTCGAGGCGGCACGGGAGTTGGTGAGCACCAAGAAGGAGCTGGCGATCGCGGCCCCGAAGGCGGGGAAGTGGGACGACTTCTGCAACTCCGAGGGCCTGATCGACATGGCTGCTGCGGCGAAGGCTCTCACGAAGCTGACAGGCGGGCTGGGGCGCACCAAGTTCATGGATCTGTTGCGCCGCGAGGAGGTTCGCTTCCTTCAGGTCCAGAACCCTCGCTTGCCGTACGAGAGCCACGTCAAGGCAGGCCGGGCTGAGGTCAAGCTGGTCGAGGCCGGATACCAGTGGGTTGAGCAGACGTTCTTGACCCCGAAGGGGTTGGACTGGCTGGCGGACAAGCTCCGTTCGAAGGGTCAGACGGCGGCCTGACGGCTGCCACCCTCGTGTCCCCGTCTGCCCCCGAGTGGGGTGGGCGGGGGCTTCTTTTGCATGAGCCTCCCCGGCTCGTTCCCAGCGTGAGAGGGTGGGAGCTATCCCTCTCCAGGGACGCTCCCGGGCCTACGGGTCCGAGTCGGGGGTGATGACCCGCGGAGCAGCTGGCGGGCCCACCTCTCCAAGGGCCCGCCAGTACTTACGCCTTGATCACGTCGGTGGTCGGCGCCCCGCCTGCTGCGGGGGTGGTTCCGTTCAGAAGCCGCTCCACGGAGGTTCGGGCGGGCAGGCCCCGCCGTCGCGGGGATGTGCTGGCCGCGCTGCGTGAGGCCGTGGCCAAGGCGGGTCAAGGGGGGCATCGTCGTCAACCCCATCGTGACCGAATCATTCATATGAGCGGCGCGCCGCACCCCGCCCCGGCCACGGGCGGTTAGCGATGGTGAAGACAAAGGTCAGGGAGCGCCGCACTGTTGTCCGACTCGTCTTGCCGGATCTGACGGGCAGCAGCGCGACGGCTCCCCTTCCATCGGAGGTCGCCTGATGCTTTCCCCCGAAAACCCGCCTTCGCAGACGGGTCGCTTCACCTTGCAAGCCCCGACAGAAGCCGCGCTAGCTTCGACGGGGCCCGGCGCCTGGGTGGCCTTGATGGCCATCGCCGAGATGCCGCCTCTGCCGGCGCTGGGCCTGGCACTGTTGATGGTCGCTGGCCTGCGTGTGGTCTTGCTGCCGCCGTCGGTCTGGGTGTGGGTGTGGAGGCGCCTGCGTCGTAGGTAGTTCACGCCGCTACTCCCTCCCGTCGAGTCTGCCCGTCGTCCCCCTGGGCGGCGGGCAGGCTGTACGCCGCCCCACAAGTGCTACATCGGTAAACTACCGACGCTAGCCGGCTGTAGTATTCAACAGGTTGAATACGACACACCTGGCGAACGATCGAATTGGCCCGGCGGCCACGCCTATTCACTCTTACGGGTGTGTCGACCACTGCGTCACGTGACGCGGTGGCCTCGTGTCAGCAGCTACTCACGTGAGTAGGTGCCGACTACTCACGTGAGTAGCTGCCGGTCCTAGGAACGTTCCGAGGATGGCCTACGCCGCGTCGTATTGGTGTTCCCTTCCGCCCCGCCACTCGATCATGTCCGAGTCCGCTGCGACGGCGGCTTCGCCGTGCTCCAGGCCGGCGCGGCGTAGGAACTCGCTCAGGTCCTCGTCGGAGTAGGCCACGCCCAGGATCTCCCCGCGCACGGTGACCCGGCGCCCGCCGCTGGGCGACGGCCGGTGGACGACGATCGGTGCGGCCATACGTCCAGGGTGCGCCCGGCCGGCTCGCGTGGCACCCCGGGGCGGTCAGCCCTCGGCGTCCTCGGCGGGGTGCCGCACCAGCTTCTTGAGCGCCTTCTCGACCTCGTACCGCGGCTGCCCGCTGTCCGTGGCGTGCGCGGTGATCGCGGCCTGCACCGCGGTGGCGGTGGGGATCGTGAGGGCGCCGGCCTGGATCTCGGTCCACGCCTGCTGCTCCAGCTTCACCAGTTCGCCCGTGAGTTCGATATCAGCCACGGCGAGGATCCTACGAGAGCCGCAGGTGGTGCAGCATCATGAGCCCGGCCACAGCGGAGGCCGACCGGATCTCGCCGCGCCCCACCAACTCGGGGACGCGTGCCAGCGGTACCCACTCCCGACGGGCGGACTCGAAGGCGTCCTCGGGGTGGCCGATGTAGGTCGCGCCCTCCGCCCAGTAGACGCGGTGGTGTGAGGTGGAGATGCCCGGCATGGGGTCGACGGCCAACAGCAGCCGCATGGGGCCTGGCCGCCAGCCCGTCTCCTCCTCGAACTCCCGCGCCGCAGCCGCCGCCGGGTCCTCACCCTCTCCGGTACCGCCAGACGGCAACTCCCAGCCCCACGCGCCGGTGATGAACCGGTGGCGCCATAGGAGCAGCACCTCGTTGTCCGCGTTGACGACCGCCGCGACGGCGACGGGCCTCAGGCGGATGACGGTGTGGTCAAGGTGTTGCCCGTCGGGCAGCTCAACGTCCGCCATGTTCACCCGCACCCAGCGGTTCTCGTACACGGTGCGCTCGGACAGGGCTCGCCACTCGGACACGGGACCGCCTTTCCTCGGGTCCCCTCATCCCACCACGCCTCCTACATCGGGATGCGCAGGGTGTCGTCGATCCTCGTCACCACGTCTGTCGTGGCGTGGCTGCGTACTCCGGCGAGGGTCCGACGGAGCTTGAGCAGCCGGTCCCGCAGGCGGCGCGACTCGACGCCTTCCATCCCGTCGAGCATCGTCGTTGCAGTGTCCGCGGCCCGCTCGGGTTCGCGGGCGCGGATCTGGCAGTCCGCGAGTGTGGCAAGTCGGTGGATCCGGCCCCGTTCGTGAGTCTGCACGGCGACGGCTTCGGCTGCGTAGGTCTGGGCGGCCCGCATGTCGCCGAGCCGCATGAGGGTATCCGCCAAGTTGGTTTCCAGCAGGCCGGCTTGCACGTAGCTCGTCTCGGCCGGCTCGACCTCGCGCCGGATCAGGCCGGCCGCGCGCTCGGCAAGGCTCATCGCCCGGTGCGCCGACGCCTGGTCGCCCATCCTGCTGTACGCCTTGGCCTGCATCGCGTACAGGTCGCACGCGAGCGCGTGGGAGATCGCGGACCCAGCAGTGCGTAGTCCGGCTTCGGCGAACGCAACGGCCTGCCGGTGCTCGGACAGGAACAGGGACTGGTTCACCAGCAGCGCTATCACGTACCCGCCGAACGCCCGGTCGCCGCTGGCCTTGGCGAGCCGTAGCGCCTGGTGGAAGTAGCGCTGCGCGAGCCCTTGTGCGTCGGAGTCGTACGCGCAGATCCCGGCGACGGCCACCAGTCCGCCGGTGGCGCGGTGTAGTTCGCGCCCTGTGGTGTCGCTGTACGAGCCGCGTAGCAGCGGCGCCGTCTCGGAGTTGAGGAACCCCAACACCCGCGATCGCGTGGCGACGCCGCCAGCCTTCCGGTACATCTGCTCGTAGTGCGTGCGTGCGGTGCGTAGAGTGCCGACGTCGCCGAGGCCGACACGGATGGTGCCTGCGCGGGAGACGTCGGTGTCCTCGGGCGGGTTCTCCCATTCCCAGACGGGTCCGACGGCAGGCAGTCCTGTGATCACGGGGGCCTCCTGGACGTCCCGTCGGTGCTGTGCGTCGCCGCGCCACATCGCGGTAGACCGTTCGATGAAGCCACCCAGAGGGGTGGAGGCTGGGGCAGCGGACGCGTTGCCCATGCCGATGTCGTCGAGGCTGAGGGTGCGTCCAACGCGGGCGCCAAGGATCTCGCAGATAGCCTCGGGTACGTGGCCGCGGGGGCGTTGGCCCTTCAGCCACCGGATGACGCTGGAGTGGTCGTACGACGCCGAGGTCCCGCGAGCGCGTAGGGCCTTGTTGACGCGGGTGGCGAGGCCGACGCGGCTCATGCCTGCCTCGTCGAGAAGGGAGTCGAGGAGGGTGTTGGCATCCATTGCGTTCCCTGTGTCGATCGGTGCACCGAGCGTAGCGGTGACCTACTCACACAGTGTGTGAAACCACCAACGCGGCTCGCACACCCCACACACTGCCGCGCAACCTTGATCACTCCCTACGGTCGTGGAACTGCTTCAGCCCACCCTTGGGAGCCCCCCGATGAAGCTCACCCCCATCCCCGCCGATGTGCTGCCGGCGTCGCAGAAGTGGCCGCCGTGCACGTGCGGGCGGCCCGTCTGCCCCGACCGGTCGGCCCCCGACGACAGCGGCAGCGACTCGGCCACGCTCGCCGAGGTGCGAGCCCGCACCCGCGAGGTCAACCGCGCGCCGCGGCGGCCCGCGTGAGCAGCGTGGCCGGCGACGTGGTCGACCTCGGCGCAGTGTGCGGCAGGTGCGGCACGAGCCGCGGCGTCACCGTCGTCGCCACCACGCCCACCAGCTCCGGCCCCGACCACCCCGTGTACGGCTGCGCCCAGCACGCCGTCGAGGTCACCGACCGCGCGGCGGAGGCGCTGGCGAACACCGAGGCACTGGCCCACCTGCACCGCCTCGGAGCCGACCATGGCTGACCCCATCGCCGCGACCCTCGTGGACATCAGCCGCGACGTGCGCCTGGCCGCCGCCCTCGGCCTGAGCCAGCCGGCGGCCGACATCATCGAAGCGCTCCGCGAGCGGCTGCGGTCGTACATCACCATGCTCGCCGTCCCCGCGGAGGAGTACGGCCGCAGCCGCAGCGGCGAGTGGTACGGGAGCCACATCCTCGACTGCATCGCGAACGCCCGCACGGCCGCGACCGGCAACATCCCCCCGGACATGACCCCCGACGAGGAACTGCTGCTCCTGGCCGAGTTCACCAAGACCCTGCTGCTGTACGCGGGGCGCTCGAAGCAGGGCACTTGATCTCCGGCTGCCGGTGTGGCGGTCCTCGCCGGCAGCCGGGCACCACCACCCCGCAGATGAACTCCGTGTGTCGGCCCGAGCGTGGGGACTCGCACCGCTGGCACACGGGCTCCACGGCCCCGGCCCTACCCAAATCCCCCGCGGCAGGGCCGGGGTCCCCTACCCCCCGATTGTCAGGAGGCACTGATGCGTGATCCTGCTCGCCACCGCCGGACCCGGTGGCGCCGTACCCGGCCCGGGCGGCACACCGCCGAGTACCTGGCCGCCGTCCCGCCGTCGCCGCCCTTCGCCCCCAGCCCGTGGACGCGGCCCTGGACCGGGCCGACGAAGGAGGAGGCGAAGGCCGTCTTCGCCGAGCAGGCCGCGCGGCGATCCCGCCGGCAGCTCGTCATCGCCCCGCACGGCCTACCCCGGGGGAGCTCGGCGTGATGATCCTGATCCCCGTCGGCCGCACGAAGCTGACCGCGACCGACGTCACGACGTGCGAGGCATGCTGGCGCAAGCCCGTCGCCGTCGTCCGCACCAGCCCCCGCGGGCGCGACCTGCTGTGCGTCCCGTGTGCCACGGAGCACAACCCGGTGCGCGTCCTGCTGTTCCCGCCGCTCGGGGTCTACGGCCTCACCGAGCGGATGGTGGAGGCGGGGAAGCACAGCAAGCCGACTCCGCAGATGCCGCCGGATCCGGGCCCGCACCTGCCACGCCCGGCACCGACACCTACACCGGGCCTGCCCCCGGTGTAGGCGCTACTCGGGTGCGTTGCCGACGCGCACCAGGTCTTCGAGGGGTACACCGATGGCGTCGGCGATGAGGATCAGCGAGTCCAAGAGGGCACTGCTGTGCCCCTGCTCGATGCGGTTGTACGTCGCCCTGTCCATCCCGGTGGTGAGCGCGACTCGCTCCTGGGTGAGGTCTCGGTGGAGGCGTGCCGCGCGGATCTGGTCGCCGATGGCGCGGCGGCGGTCGATGACCCAGGCGGGGGGTGGGGTGGAGCGTGGCACCTGTCCACGCTCGGTGGACCATGATCAAAAAACTGTAGGGCAGACCCTACATTGTTTGATCTTGGCGGGGTGTGGGCATTGGCATGCGGAACCCCCCGCCGCAGACGGAGCAGCGGAGGACTCTCGCGCGAGGTCACCCGCTCAGATGGCGGACCCGCCGCTCCGGTCGCCCCGAGGGGTACGCCCCCTCGGGGCGACGTTGCTTTCGCGTCGACCTTGCAAGGAATTTAGACCAAGCGCCTTTCCTTAGATTGGTGCGGAGCGACCAGGCGAAACGCCAGGTCAGCACATCGCTAATGCCCGCACGCCTTCTAAGCGCTTGGCCGCAGGTTCGAGTCCTGCCGGGGGCGCCACTGGTGCCCTCCCTTACGGGAGGGCGTTTTTGCTGGTCAGACGCGATTAGTGGGCATGGCGAAGCCCCCACGGGCGACATAGGAGAACGACGGGCCCGCGCCGCGCCGCCATGGGTGGCGGGCGGGTAACGGGGGTCAGTCGTCGGCGTCGTGGGGGCTTCCGCATGCAGTGGGCGCGGGGCTAGCGGGCGGGGTCGGGGCCCGCCCGGAGGGTTAGCGCTCGGGGTGGAGCAGGCCGCGTTCGTACGCCTTCGCGAGGCGCTGGGGCACCCGGTAGACGACGCCGTCGATCGTCACCGGCACCAGTTGGGGGACGGTCGCCTTCCATTGGGCGCGGCGGTGGCGGGTGTTGCTGCGGGACGTCTTGCGCTTGGGGACGGCCATGGGGGCTCCTTCGGTGTGGTGCCGCCCGGGGCGGCGGGGGGACGTGCTGGCTACCAGGACGACTTGGTGACTCCCGGGAGGAACCCGGCGTGCGCCTGCTGGCGCATCCGTACGCGGGAGAGCCCGAAGGCGCGCAGATGGCCGCGGGGGCGGCCGTCGACGCTGTCCCGGTTGCGGACGCGGGTGGCGCTGGCGTCGCGCGGTTGACGGCGCAGTTCGGTCAGGGCGGCGTCGCGGTCGGCCGGGGTGGAGGTCGGGCGGCGGATGATCTCCTTGAGTTCGGCCCGGCGGGCGGCGTACCGCGCCACGACCTCCTTGCGCTTCTCGTTCCGCGCGATCTTGCTCTTCTTCGCCATCAGACCTTCCCTCCCCGTGCGCGGATCCGGGCCACGGCGGCTTCGACGCCGATCGCGTCCACCGTCTTGATCGCCTTGGTGCTCAGCACCAGGCGGACGTACCGCCGCTCGCTGGGCAGCCAGTAGCGCTTGCGCTGGACGTTCGGGTCGAAGCGGCGCGAGGTGCGCCGGTGGGAGTGGGAGATCGAGTTGCCGAAGCCGGGCTGGGCGCCGGTCAGTTGGCAGTGGGTGGACATGGGCGGGTGCTGCCCCTCTCGCCGGGAGTGTTACTGGTAATGAAAACCATTGCCATATACTACCCCCATGGCACGCAACGAGCTCCGTCCGGTCATCAAGCTCCGCTCCACCGCGGGCACCGGATTCACCTACGTGACGCGCAAGAACCGTCGCAACGACCCCGACCGGCTGGTCCTGCGCAAGTTCGACCCAGTCGTCCGCCGGCACGTCCTCTTCCGCGAAGAGCGCTGACCCGCGGCCCCCGACCCACCCAGCTACCGAAGGACCCTGCCGTGAAGCCTGGAATCCACCCCGCCTACGGGCCCGTCGTCTTCCGCGACTCGGCCTCCGGGGTCGCCTTCCTCACCCGCTCCACCATGACCAGCGAGAAGACCGTCGTCTGGGAGGACGGCAACACCTACCCGGTGGTCGACGTGGAGATCTCGTCGGCGAGCCACCCCTTCTACACGGGCAACGCCCGCGTCGTGGACACCGCCGGCCGCGTCGAGCGGTTCGAGCGCCGATACGGAGCACGTTGATGGAGCGAGCACACCGTCTGCCCGTCGCGATCGTCGCCGGACTGCACTCCGAAGCCCGCAGGGAGGTCGTCGAGCACCTGTTGCGCAGCGTCCCGGGGAGCGCGGCCCTGCACCACGACCTGACCGCGGCGCCGGACCGCACCGTCCTGCGGACCGTTCGCGACGCTTCCGGCGTCGTCTCCCGCGCGAAGACCCCGCTGGTCAACGACTGCGCGTGCTGCGCGCTGCGCGAGGACCTGGTACCCGAGTTGGAACGGCTCGCGGACGGCGGCACGGCCCGGCTCGCCGTCGTCGAGCTGTGGGACTCGGTCGAGCCCAAGGCGATGGCGGAGGTCATCGCCGCGTGCGGCGCGGACCGGCTGCTGGTGACGAGCGTGATCACGGCCGTGGACCCGGTCCTCGTCCTGCCGTACCTCGGCAACGGCGACGACCTGGCCGAGGTCGGACTGGCTGCCGCCCCCACGGACGGACGGACCGTCGGCGACACCTGGGCCCGGCAGTTGGAGTACGCACCGGTGCTCGCCGTCGTCGACAACGCCGAGGCCGACGACGAGGACCGCGCGCTCCTCGCCCAACTGCACCCCACCGCACGGCGCGTTCCGGCGCGTTCGCTCGAACTCGTCGGCGCCGCGCTCGCCGGGTTCGACGTCGAGGCCACCGCAGCGGCCCAGCACCCCGCGTGCGCGCTGCTGCCGCAGGACGCGGACGAGGCCGGCGTCACCACGTTCGTCTGGCACCGGCGGCGGCCGTTCCATCCGGAACGGCTGTACGACGCGCTGGAGGACCTGTGCTGCGCGGCGGCGCGCAGCCGCGGGCGCTTCTGGCTCGCGGACCGCCCGGACACGCTGCTCGCGTGGGACGCGGCGGGCGGGGCGCTGTGCGTGGAGAGCGCCGGCCCGTGGCTGGCCTCGTTGCCGGACGCGGCGTGGGAGATGGTGCCCGCGGTGCGGCGCGCCGCGGCGGCGCTCGACTGGCACCCCGACCACGGCGACTGCTGCCAGCACCTCGTCTTCACCTCGCCCGGCCTCGACCGGGACGGGCTGGAGCGGCTCCTCGACTCCTGTCTGCTGACGGACGCGGAGTACGCGTCGGGGCGGGACGCGTGGAAGGAGTTGCCCGCGGCCTTCGACGCGCTCCTCGACGCCGCCTGAGCCGGCGCCCCTTCACCCACACCCCCGCAAGGAGAGAGACCATGACCCGTCGCCCCCACCCCCGCAAGCCCGCCGGCGCCCGCCCCAATCCGCTCGACACGGCCGGCATCACGTACGTCGACTACAAGGACACCGACCTGCTCCGACGGTTCATCTCCGACCGCGGCAAGATCCGCAGCCGTCGCGTCACCCGTGTGACGGTCCGGCAGCAGCGGGCCATCGCCGCCGCCGTCAAGAACGCGCGCGAGATGGCCCTGCTGCCGTACGCCGGCCGCTGACGGGTGGGTTACGGCTCGGAGTGCAGCGGGACGTGGTTGGCGCGGATGAGGCGGGCGCCGGCCACGCGGAGCGCGAGGTTGCGCAAGGGAGTGGGGAGGTTGCGGGCGCGGTCGCGGCGGTGGTTCTGGGCCAGGACCCAGTGGACGCGTGCGGCACGGCGGAGCCTGTAGGCGGCCAGGACGTCTGCGACGCGGTCCGCGGTCGGCGGCGACGCCGCACCGGTGACGAGTTCGGCGAGGAACTCGGCGAGGACGACGACGTCTTCGAGGGCCATGGCACCGCCCTGGGCCATGCTGGGCGAGCAGGCGTGCGCCGCATCGCCGATGAGGACCGTACGGGGGCGGGCCCAGGAGGTCGCGTCGACCTCGTACAGCGGGGCCATGTGCGCGTCGGCGCCCTGGGCGAGCAGGTCCGGCACCGGGCCGGTGAAGTCGGCGAAGCGGTCGCGCCAGTCCCCCACGGGTGACGCGGGGGTCGCGCTGTTGACGTCGGCGTAGCAATAGGCTCGGCCGCAGCCAATGGGGACGGTCAGGAAGGTACGGCCGCCGGGCCCGAGGCGGGCGGTCCACGCGGTGGCGGTGGCGGGGCCGCTCGCGTGGTCGGCGAGGAAGCGCCAGCAGATCTGCCCGAGGAAACGGGGAGCGGGGCGGGGGAAGGCGCTGTGGCGTACGGCGGAGTTGACGCCGTCGGCGCCGACGACCAGGTCGTACGTCTGCCGGCGGCCGTCCGAGAACGTGACGGTGCCGTCCGGTGCCGCGTGTTGCACGGCCACGCCGGTGCGTACGGCGTCGGGGGCGACGGCCGCGCGCAGGAGGGCGTGCAGGTCCTGGCGGCTGAGGGCGCAGCAGTGTCCGACCCGGCCCCAGACGTCGCCGACGCGGTAGCCGGTGAGGGGGCGTCCGCGGTGGTCGAGGACGCGCTGGTGGGTGACGGGGTGGGCGCGTTCGGCCAGGGCGGGGCCGTAGCCGAGGCGGGTCAGGGCGCGGACGGCGTTGGCGGGCAGGTAGAGGCCGGCGCCGGCGCTGCGGAGCCGCACGTCGCGTTCGACGACCTCGACGCGGATGCCGTGGTCTGCGAGGGCACGGGCGAGGGCGAGTCCGGCGATGCCCGCGCCGGCGATGAGGATGCGGAAGTCGGTCATGGCGCGATCCGAGGTCGTGTCGGCCGGTCGGCCCGCGCACCGGGCACGGACCGGGCGCGGGCCGACAAGCGGAGTGGCGAGCGGAGTGACGAGCGGAGTGACGAGCGGAGTGACGAGCGGGGTGGCGTACAGCGGTGTACAAGGGTGGGTTCCACGTTCCCGTAACACCGGCTCCGTACGCGGGAGCCGTGCCGTCGCGCCGAACGGGGGCGGCCACGGCGCCGTTGTCAGTGGCAGCGCCTACGGTGGACTTGGTCGAACTCGAAGCACCCGCACCGCACCAGTCGTACAGCAGCGCCCGCACACCACCACGGGGGAACCATGTCCGCGAGCCACGTCGTCGTGCCGGAGCACGCACTGCACCCGTCGATCGTCCACGCGCCCACGCGGCGGGCGCTCAACCGTGGTGCGGGGCTGCGCGGGCACGGGCTGGTCAGCTTCCATCCGCTCGCCGCGCCGGTGGCTCCGACGGTCCGCGAGCACCTGATCGCGCTCGGCGGGGATCCCGATGCGCTGGACGGGGAGTTGGCGGAGCTGGTCCTGCTGGGCCACCTGGTGGTGGAGGGGGACCCGGAGGGCGAGGAGGTCGTCCTCGACGGGGCGACCGGCCGTGTGCACAGCATGTGGCTGTACGAGAAGTCTCCCGGCTCGGCGGAGGTCTTCCCGCTCGCCCCCTCCGTCGACGCGCTGCTTCGGTTCCTGGCCGCGGTGGACGACTTCCGGGGCAGAAAAGGGCAGTTCGCCGCGTTGGCGGGGCGGGTGGGGCCCGAGGCGGTGCGGGAGGCCGAGGCGCTGCTCATGGGGGTGTTCGCCGAGGAGGAGTGGGGCGAGGACGGCTGGGGGCCGGCCGAGCCCCCGTCGGACGGGGAGCACGCGATACCGGCGTTCTGGCGGATCGCGGCGACGATCCGTCCGCTGGGGCTGATCGCCGGCGCGGGGCGCGGGCTGGCGCTGGACCTGCCGGCGGGGCTGCTGGAGGAGGCGTTCGGGGCGGACGAGGTGGTGCGGCTGGCGGACGACCGGCTGCCGCCGGCGCTGGTGCACGGGCCGACCCGACGGTTCCTGACCGAGGTCGGGCTGCCGGCCGACGGGATCATGTTCTCCGGGCCGGCGGACGGGCCTTTGCCGACCGTTTCGGACGACCGCCACGCGGCCGGCGGCGGGCCGCTGCCGGCCGACGCGGAGCACCTGATCGTGCTCGGCGGGCTGGTCCACGACTTCGAGGTGCTGCTCGACGGCCGCAGCGGTGCGGTGTTCTACGCGCAGGTCGGCAGCGCCGACGTCGTCCCGGTGAACGCCGACGTGTCGACGCTGGCGTTCACCCTGTGGCTGCACCAGTGCGAGCGCGAGTTGAACGAGGAGCACGACTTCACGCAGGACTTCTACCACCCCCTTGCCGACACCTTGGTCGAGGTCCTGGCCTCGGTCGACCCGGTCGCCTGTCTGCCGGCCGCAGGCCCGGACGACTTCCGGTACTGGCCGGAGGTCTTCCACGACGAGGCGGGCGGGGTGCTGTGAGTTCGGGCCGGCAGCGCCACGGGACGTAGCCGCCGTTTCCCCGCGCCCCTGTTTCGCTGCCCCCGTCACCCACCCTTCGGGCTGAGTCGAGCCCAGCAAGAGCCTTAAGACAGAGACCTACGCCCGGGTTCGCCAGAGGTCGCGGAGGAGGGCGATCTCGGCCATGTGGTGGATGAATTCGAGGTTGCTCCCGGTCAGGACGGAGGCGTACGGGTCGTCGGGTGCGGAGCCGTAGGGGTACTGGCAGAAGCCGACGGTGTCGAGTTGCTCGTCGGTCACGGTGGCCACGCCCGCGCGCCAGCGGTCGATCGTCGCCCAGAACTGCTCGACCGCCACGTCGGCGGAGGGGCTGAAGTCGACCATCTGTTTGGGGTCCTGGCTCCGCTCGCCGAAGGTCCACTCCCATTCGCCGGCGAAGCAGTAGTGCAGATGGCCCAGGCGCCAGGCGATCGTGGTGATCGGTGCGTTGTCCGGGGGCGGCGGGCCGACGTGGGCGAGGACCTGTTCGATCCGTTCGACGCTGACGCTCCAGTCCTCGGCGATCTTCGCGACCGTCATGCCGTCGGCGACCTGCCGGGCGACCTCGGCGTACTCGCTCGCCGGGATGTCCGGCGCGCCCTGGTCGAGCAGCCACTCCCCCGGTCCGAACGCCCTGGGCGTCGTCGCCTCGGCCCGGCGTCGGATGGACCAGCAGTGGGGCGCCGGCTCCCATAGGTACTCCTCGTCGCCGAGCCCCGCCAGCCGTACTTCCGCCATCTCCCTGGCCTGGTCGAACTGTTCCAGCAGCAAGCCCAGGCGGTCCATCCGCACGTGCCCGTCCCCCATGTCCGGCTCCCTTCGCGCCCGCGCGCCTCGCGGGCTCGTCTCCAGCGCAAGCTAACGGGCCGCCCCGGCCGGGCGCGACGGCTTTCCGTGCCCGTGCCCGTGCCCGCCGGCGCCGCCGTGCCGGGCCGGGACGCGCCCGGAGCCGTACGCGTACGATCGATCGGCCCGGTTCGGCCAGCCAGCCATCTATCCATCCGGCCATCCGTCCGCCGTACGAGGAGTGCTTCTGGTGAGCGTCGCCGTCCCGTCGCCCCGCGCCGCCGCCGGGCCGCTGTCGATCCAGCGGCTCACCCGCACCGAGGACGGCGAGCAGTTGCACGGTCTGCTGTGGCGGGCGGGGCCGGGCTGGCGGATGATCAGCAGCGCCGTGCTCGGCGGGGGCCTGGGCGAGCGCTCCTGGGTCCTCAACGCCCAGGTCGCCCACGGCTACCGACGCACCGACCCGGACGCCCACCTCGCCGACTTGGCCGACGCCGCGGGGGCACTCGGGCCTGGGGTCGGGCTCATGACGGCCGCCGACGTCAGCGCGTACGGGCACGGGCACGACGGCGGGGTCGACGCGGTCGCCACCGCGGGGCTCCGGGTCCGAGGATGGGCCGCCGCCCCGGACGCCGAACCGTCCACCACCCGGGCCGGTGCCGGCACCATCAACGTGGTCGTCGCGCTGCCCGTCGCCCTGACCGACGCCGCCCTGGTGAACGCGGTCGCCACGGCCACCGAAGCCAAGGTCCAGGCCCTGCTGGACGCCGGTTACGACTGCTCCGGCACGCCCACCGACGCCGTCTGCGTCGCCGCCCGCACCCCCCGCCCCGGCGCGGAGGTCCACCCCTTCGCCGGCCCCCGCTCGCTGTGGGGCGCCCGCCTGGCGCGGGCCGTGCACGAGGCCGTACGGACGTCCGTGCCGGCGCCGTGCCGCCCACCAGACGCCGCTGACCTGCGAAGCCCCACAAGCGCTCCGTGACGCGTGTTATACTCCCCGGGAAGATCATCATGTAGTCGAGGAGTGACAGACGTGTTGGTGGGTGAAGACGACATCTCCGGGTGATACCCGGATCTGACGGCCACCGGCCGATGCTTGGGAGCATCGCCGAGAGTGGCCCCTCAGTCGTCTCCCTTTCCCTCCTCTCTGCCGAGGCGGCAGCCCTCCGTGCGCGCTGTGCCGACCTCCGCACCGTCTCTTTCGAGGTGGCTCCATGTCTGTGTCTTCTGTTGCGCCTTCCGCTTCTGCTTCCGTCGTCTGCTCGAACCTGTCCTTCGCCTGGCCGGACGACACCCCGGTCTTCGAGGACCTGTCCTTCAGCGTGGGCCCCGGCCGTACGGGACTCGTCGCGCCCAACGGCGCCGGCAAGAGCACCCTGCTGAAGCTGATCGCCGGCGAGTTGCGGCCGGTCGCCGGCTCGGTGTCCGTCAACGGCACGCTGGGTTACCTGCCGCAGAGCCTGCCGCTGACCGCCGACCTCACCGTGGCCCAGGTCCTGGGCGTGGACGCGGTGATCCGGGCCCTGGACGCCGTCGAGTCCGGTGACGTGGCCGAGGAGCACTTCGCGACCATCGGCGACGACTGGGACATCGAGGAGCGCACCCGCGTCCAACTCGACCGGCTCGGCCTCGACGACCTCGCCCTGGACCGCGGCCTCGGCACGCTCAGCGGCGGCCAGGTCGTCTCGCTCGGGCTCGCGGCCCAGCTGATCCGCAACCCCGACGTGCTGCTGCTGGACGAGCCGACGAACAACCTCGACCTTGACGCGCGCCACAAGCTGTACGACGTGTTGGAGGGCTGGCAGGGCTGTCTGCTGCTGGTCAGCCACGACCGGGTGCTGCTGGACCGCATGGAGCGCATCGCCGAGCTCGGCGGCGGCGAACTGCGCCTCTACGGAGGGAACTTCACCGAGTACGAGGCGGCGGTGCGCGCCGAGCAGGAGGTCGCCGAGAAGAACGTGCGCAACGCGGAGCAGGAACTCAAGCGCGAGAAGCGGGAGATGCAGCAGGCCCGGGAGCGCGCCGAGCGCCGGGCGAGCAACGCCGCGCGCAACCTCAAGAACGCCGGCCTGCCGCGCATCTTCGCCGGCAACATGAAGCGGGGCGCGCAGGAGTCCGCCGGCCGGGCCGGGCAGATGCACTCGTCCCGGGTGGTCGAGGCGAAGGCCAGGCTGGACGAGGCGGGCCGGGCGCTCCGCGACGAGCAGCGCATCACGCTGGACCTGCCGGACACCGACGTGCCCGCCGGCCGCACGCTGTTCCTCGGCGAGGGCATGCAGGCCCGGCTCGGCGAGCGGGCCGCGTTCGGCGAAGCCGGCGTCGACCTGACGGTCAGGGGGCCCGAGCGCATCGCGCTGACCGGCCCCAACGGCGCGGGCAAGACCACGCTGATGCGGCTGATCAGCGGGGACCTGGCGCTGGACGGCGGGGATGTGCGGCGGGCGGACGGCCGGATCGCGTACCTCTCGCAGCGGCTGGACCTGCTGGCGGCGGACCGTACGGTCGCGGAGAACTTCGCCGCGTTCGCCCCGAGCCGTCCGGAGTCCGAGCGGATGAACCTGCTCGCGCGCTTCCTCTTCCGGGGCGCCCGGGCGCATCTGCCGGTGGGGGTGCTCTCCGGCGGGGAGCGGCTGCGGGCCACGCTGGCGTGCGTGCTGTGCGCCGAGCCGGCGCCGCAGTTGCTGCTCCTGGACGAGCCGACGAACAACCTCGACCTGGTGAGCGTGGGGCAGTTGGAGGGCGCGCTGGCATCGTACCGGGGTGCGTTCGTGGTGGTCAGCCACGACGAGCGGTTCCTCGCGCAGATCGGCGTGGACCGTTGGCTGCGGCTGGCCGACGGGAAGCTCGCGGAGACGGGGGCGGCGCAGGTGTGACCCGCTGACGTGTCGATGACCGGGCCCGCCCGAGGCCGTTGCCGCCCGCGGGCCGAGCGAACGATCACGTTGGACGGACACCACCATGCCGCAACCCGCCCTGCTCGCCCATGACCTCGTACGCGTCCTCGCCGGCCGGCGCGTGCTCGACGGCGTGAGCCTCACCGCGTCCCCCGGTCACCGCATCGGCCTGATCGGGGAGAACGGAGTCGGCAAGTCGACTCTGCTGCGTCTGCTCGCGGGGGTGGACGAACCCGAGTCCGGCAGCGTCGTCCGCCCCGCCGACGTGGGCTTCCTCCGTCAGGAGGTGTCGTACGAAGCGTCCTGGACGATCGCCGACGTACTCGCCGACGCGCTGCGGGAGGCCCGTGCGGACCTCGCCGAACTGGCGCGGCTGAGCGAGGAGATCGCCCTGGTACCGGAGGACGCGCCGGGCCACGCGGAGCTGCTCGACGCGTACGGCCGACGACTGGAGCGGGCCCAGGAGCGGGACGCCTGGGACGCCGACCGGCGCGCCGGCCTCGTCCTCGAAGGGCTCGGCCTGGGCGCTGTGGACCGCGTCCGGCGGGTGGATTCGCTCTCCGGTGGGCAGCGCGGGCGACTGGCGCTGGCCGCGCTGCTGGTGCGGCGGCCGTCGGCGCTGTTGCTGGACGAGCCGACGAACCACCTGGACGACGACGCCGCCGCGTTCTTGGAGGAGCAGGTGCGGGGGCTGCCGGGCGCCGTGGTGCTGGCCAGCCACGACCGGGCCTTCTTGGACGCGGTGTGCACGGACGTCGTCGATCTGGACCCGGCCGTCGAAGGGCCGGTGCGCTACGGCGGCAACTACAGCGCCTATCTCGCGCAGAAGCGGGCCGAGCGGATGCGCTGGGAGCGGCGGTACGCCGAGGAGCAGGAGGAGTTGGTCGCGCTGCGCCGCTCGGTCGGCGTCACCGCGCGGCTCGTCGCGCCGGACCGGGAGCGCCGGGACAACGAGAAGATGGGGTACGACTTCCGCGCCGACCGGGTGCAGAAGCAGATCTCGCGGCGGGTGCGCAACGCGGCGCGCAGGCTGGACGAGTTGACGCGTACGCAGGTCGACGAGCCGCCGGAGCCGCTGCGGCTACGGCGTACCGAGTTGGCCGCGGAGGCGGTACCTGACCCCGCAGCCGAGGCGGACCGACCGTTGGTGGCGCTGCGCGACGTACGGGTGCCGGGCCGGCTGGCCGTACCGCACCTGGAGGTGTCGTCGACGGAACGCCTGCTGGTGACCGGCGGCAACGGGGCGGGGAAGTCGACGCTGCTCGCCGTGCTCGCGGGCCGGCTCGCGGCGGACGGCGACGTGCGGCGCCGGGACGGGCTGACGGTGGGGCTGCTGGCGCAGGACACCGTGTTCGAGCGGCCGGAGCGGACCGTACGGGACACCTATCTGCGCTCGCTCGGTGCGGAACGGGCGGAGGCGGTGCCCCTCGGTTCGCTGGGGCTGGTGCACCCGGCGGACCTGGCCAAGCCGGTGGGGCACCTGTCGGTCGGGCAGCGGCGCCGGCTGGCGCTGGCGCTGCTGGTGGCCCGTCCGCCGGCGCTCCTGCTCCTGGACGAGCCCACCAACCACCTGTCGCCGAGGCTCTGCGACGAGTTGGAGGCGGCGCTGGGCAGCGGGCCGGGGGCGATCGTCGTGGCCAGCCACGACAGGTGGCTGCGCCGCCGCTGGCAGGGGCGGGAGCTGCGGATGGCGGCGGTGCGGGTGTAGGGGTGCGGGTACGGCGCGGTCGGGTCGGCGTGGGCTCAGTTCGTACGGTCCGCCCTGAGCTGGCGCTTGAGGACCTTGCCGACGGGAGACAGGGGCAGCGCCGCGGCGAACTCCACCGTGCGCGGCGCCTTGTACCCGGCGATGCGCTGCTTGGCGTGGGCGCGGATGCCGTCCTCGGTCGCGTCGGCGCCGGGCCGCAGCACCACGACGGCGTGCACGCGCTCGCCCCACTCGGCGTCGGGCAGGCCGATGACGGCGCAGGACGCGACCGCGGGATGGGTGTCGATCGCGGCCTCGACCTCCGCCGAGTACACGTTCTCCCCACCCGTGATGATCATGTCCTTGATGCGGTCGACGACGAAGAGGTAGCCGGCCTCGTCCAGGTAGCCGGCGTCACCGGTGTGCAGCCAGCCGTCGCGCAGGGCGGCGGCGGTCTCCTCGGGGCGGTTCCAGTAGCCGGGGGTGACGTTGTCGCCGCGGCAGACGACCTCCCCGGTCCGGCCGCGTTCGACCTCCCGACCGTCCGGCCCGACGACCTTGACCTCGCAGTGCGGGGCGGCGCGCCCGGCCGAGCGCAGTAGCCGGCCGCCCGTGCGGTGGTCGGCGGCGCTGAGCTGGGTGACGACGGCGGTCTCCGTCATCCCGTACGCCTGGCTGAACTCGCCCTGCGGGAAGACCTCCATGGCGCGCTTGAGCAGCGGTTCGGGCATGGGCGACGCGCCGTAGCCGATGGTGCGGACGCTGCTGAGGTCGCGGTGGGCGGTGTCGGGGTGGTCCAGCAGCATCCGCAGCATGGTGGGGACCACGGAGAGCGCGGTGATGCGGTGCCGCTCGACGGCGGCGAGCAGCGCTTCGGGGGTGAACTTGGGCAGGAAGACGTGGCTGCCGCCGAGGACGTTCTGTCCCATCCAGCCCACGAGGGCGGCGATGTGGAACATGGGGCCGGCGACGAGGGAGGGGCCGCCCGTGAGGGGTGGCCTGCGCACGACGAGTCCGCCGAGGGTGGAGGTCATCAGTCCGCGGTGGGTGACCATCACGCCCTTGGGCCGGCCGGTGGTGCCGCCGGTGTAGAGGAGGGCGGCGAGGGAGGTGTCGCCGGTGCGGGTGTCCGGGGCGGGGGCGGCGGATGCGATCAGCTCCTCGTAGTCGATCGCCCCGTCGACCGGGACTTCGCCGGTGCCGGCGCCCTCATGTTCGTCCCGGCAGTGGATCAGCAGGCGCAGTCGGGGGCAGCGTTCGCGCAGGGCGGGCACGAGGGCGGCGAAGGCGTCGTCCACCAGCAGGACCGCGGCGCCGGCGTCGTCGAGCGCGAAGGCGATCTCGTCCGCGCTCCAGCGGATGTTGACCGGGTTGGCGACGGCGCCGAGCCACCAGGCCGCGTAGAACGCCTCGTGGTAGCGGTCCGAGTTCAGGGCGAGGACCGCGATCCGCTCGCCGGGCTCGACCCCCCGTCCGCGCAGCCCGCCCGCGAGCCGGGCGACCCGGTCCGCCACCTCCCGCACCGAGCGAACGCGCTCCCCGCAGATGGTCGCGGGCTCGTCGGGACGCTGCTGCACGGCGCGGTGCAGCGACTGGGTGAGATACACGGGGACCGCCATTCGTCGAGTTAGGCGATATTCACGATCGAAGAGCCCTCCCCGGACTGTCAATAGTCGCGCTACCGCTACGTCGACACTTAGCCGGTTCACGATACCCTAGGCAGTTAGCCAACATTTACTTATGCTGCGCTGGTAGCCATGTCGTCTTACCCGTGGAACGGAGGTCGGGATGCGGGAGACCGTCCCTGCCGAAGCTCGGAGCCTGACCGGATTCCTCAGCCTGGAGCGCTTGGACCGCGACCTCTTCCGGGGTTGGTGCCACGAGGGGCTGCCGCTGCGCGCCTTCGGCGGACAGGTCGCGGCCCAGGCCCTCACCGCCGCCGGCGGCACGGTGGGCGGCGGCGGGTCGCAGCCGGGCGTGCACTCGCTGCACGGGTACTTCCTGCGCGGCGGCGATCCGGCCCGGCCGATCGTGTACTCCGTGGAGCGGCTGCGCGACGGCCGCACCTTCTTCTCCCGCCGGGTCACCGCCCTCCAGAACGGCGAGGTGATCTTCACGCTCTCCGCGTCGTTCAAGTCGGTGGAGAGCGGCTACGACCGCCAGCCCGCGATGCCGGCGACGCCCGACCCCGACGCCGTACCGGACCTCTTCGAGCTGTGGGCGCAGACCTCCCCCGCCGACTTCGAGCAGCTGGTCTTCCCCTACGCCCTGGAGGTGCGGCGGCTGCCGGAACCCGCGGAGCCGACGACGCCGGGGCTGACCGAGCAGAAGCTGTGGATCCGGGCCACCGATCCGCTGGGGGACGATCCGCTGCTGCACGCCTGCGCCCTGGCGTACGCGTCGGACCTGCTGCTCGCGCCGACGGCGGCGCTGTGGCTGGAGCGTCCGCGCCCGCTGCGGGAGGAGCCGTCGTCGGTCTTCATGACCTCCCTGGACCACGCCATTTGGTACCACCGGCCGTTCCGGGCCGACGAGTGGCTGCTGTTCTCCCAGCGCAGCCCGTCGGCGACGGACGGCCGGGGGCTCGCCTTCGCTGACGTGTGGGGCCACGACGGGCGGCTGATCGCCCACGTCGTCCAAGAGGCGGTGCTGCGGCCGGCGGGGCCTTCTCGCTGACCGGCCCGGGCCGGGCCGGAGCGGACCGGACCGGAGCGGGGGAAGGGCCGTGGGCGGAAGGGCCGTGGGCGAATGCACCCACGGCCCGTTCGCCGTTCGCCCCGCCCCGCCCCGTGCCGCGTGCGCCGTGCACCGCTCAGGAGGCGGTCGCGAGCTCGGACCCATCCAGCACTCGATGAGGTCCGGGGAGAGGGGAGCGTGCCGTGCACGCATCACCACCTCAAGGCCCAACGCGCCCGTCGCGTCACCCGATCGATGGATTTTCGGAGTAGTGCTATGAGCGGTGGGCAGCCCGTTGCGGAAGACAGAAGCATCCGAAGGGTGGGGGCGGGGCGATGACGCAGGAGCATCAGGAGCAGCAGGAGGCCGGGACGGGCGCGGGCCGGCGTTCCGAGGAGGCGGTCCTGGCGGTGGCCGGGGCCGTGGACCTGGTGCTCGAACAGGCCGAGGGGGCGTTACGCCGGGTGCGTGCCCTGCTGAGCAGATCCGACCTCCTCGACCTGGCGGGCGACGTGCGCGACGACCTGGTGGCCCGCGGGCGCAACAGCGGCCTGGGGCCGGCCCGCGCCCCCTCGTCCGTACCGCAGGCGGGGTTCGCCACCTTGGGCGAGCCGCACATGGAGCTGCTGGCGCGGCGCGTACGGCTGCGCGAGGCGCGGGCCGCGCGCGGCGCGACGCCCACCGCCGCACCCGAGGGCACCGGCGGATGACCGCGACCGCGACGGGCGGTGCCAGCGCGGGCGGCGCCGGCGTACGGCTCGGCGGCCCGGCCTCGACTGCGGTTCCGCTGAGCGCGCTGAAAGCGCGGGTCGATCACGAACTGAGCGTGTTCGCCCGGGACGAGACGGCCCTGTTGGAGGCGATCGACCCCGAGCTCAAGCCGCTCGGCGACCAGCTCCGTTCGATCGTGTCCCGCGGCAAGCGGCTCCGTGCCGCGTTCTGCTACTGGGGCTGGCGGGCCGCCGGCCGGGACGACGGCGACGACGTCGTACGGGCCGCGGCGGCGATGGAACTGGTGCACGCGGCGGCCGTCGTGCACGACGACATCATCGACCACAGCGCGGTGCGCCACGGCCTGCCGACCGCGCACCGGGCGCTGGCGCCGCCCCGGAAGCACTGGCCGGCCGGCCCCGGGCGGGCCGGTGCCGGCCGGGCGTCCGCCGGGCGTGCCCTCGCGCTGCTCACCGGTGACCTGCTGATCTCCTGGGCCGGGCAGCTCTTCACCGAGTGCGGGCTGCCGAGCGCGTATCTGAACCGGGCCCGCCCCCTGTGGGCGACGCTCGCCCGCGAGCTGGTCGCCGGGGAGTGCCTGGAGGTGCTGCGCACCCGCCCGGGCGTCGACGACGCCGCGGACCCGGGTGACTCCCTCCAGATCGTCCGGTACAAGACGGCGAAGTACACCGTGGAACACCCCCTCCACATCGGCGCCCTCCTCGGCGGCGCGCCGCCCGCGCTGCTGGAGACGTTCACGGCCTACGGCGTACCCCTCGGCGAGGCGTTCCAGCTGCGGGACGACCTGCTCGGGGTGTTCGGCGCGCCGGACTCCACCGGCAAGTCGAACCTCGACGACATCGACGGCGCCCGGCCGACGGTGCTGCTGGCGCTGATGAAGCAGCTGGCGACGGAGGCCGAACGGCGGGAGCTGCGGCTGTTGTTGGAGCGCAGGCCGGGCGCGGGGGCGGAGCGGCTCGACCGGTTCCGGGAGCTGGCCGAGCGCACCGGGGCCCGCCGCGAGGTGGAGGACCTGATCGCCGCGCGCGCCGAGGCGGCGGCCGAGGTCGTGGACGCGGCGCTGGTGGCGGGGCGGCTCGCCCCGCACGTCGCCGCGGCCCTGCACGAACTGGCCCGCCACTGCCTGGCCCGGGCCGCCTGACCGCGCCCGGCACCCGAGTTCGTACGAATCGAGAGGAAGCGTGCGCCATGAACTCCACCGGAGCGGAACAGCCGGGTAGGGAACAGACGTCAGGAGCCGGGCGGGTGGCAGGAGCCGGGGCCGAGAGCGGGGCCGGGGCCGTCCCTGCGTACACGGACGAATCCCTCGACGCGCTGCGCCTGGTCGGCGACGAGCTCGCGGACGCCACGGTCGCGGAGCTCTTCGAGCGCGGCGAGATGGGAAAGTTCAACACCCTCATGCGCTGGTTCTCCACCGCCGGACAGGACCTCCCCGAGGGGCTGCCCGACGTGGCCCGCGAGTACCTCGAAGCGACCGCGATGCCGCCCTCCTGGGTGGACTGGGGCGAGATGGAGCGGGCCAGACTCTTCTTCATCGACAACAACGTCCACGTGTCGACGGCGCTCTCCTTCGCCTCGATGCCCGCCTGCTACGCGGTCCCGCACGTGGCGAAGCTGCTGAGCGCGACGCATTCGCTGGAGTACCCCTCCCGGCGCATGGCGGAGACCGGGCAGTTCACCGTCTACCTCATGCAGTCCAACTCCTTCGAGGCCGGCAGCCGCTTCATCCCGGCCGCGCAGAAGGTCCGGCTGCTGCACGCGTCGATCCGCCACCACCTGCGGCGCGAGGGCCGTTGGGACGTGGCGAACCTGGGCGTGCCGATCTGTCTGGAGGACATGATCGGCGGCCAGGTCGCGTTCTCCCTCACCGTCCTGGACTGTCTGCACCGGCTCGGCATCCACATGTCGAACGAGGGCGCCGACGCGTACTACTACGCCTGGCGGGTCGTGGGCGCGATGCTCGGCATCGACCTGGCCCACATGCCGAAGGACCTCGACGAGGCGAGGCTCTTCGGCGATCTGTACCTCACCCGGCACATGGGCCCTTCGGAGGAGGGCGTCCGCCTCACCCGTCAACTCATCGACCTCTACGAGGAGGTCGTCCCCGGCACGGTCTTCGACCCGGTCGTCCCGGCGATGATCCGCTACCTCGTCGGGGACACCGTCGCCGACTGGCTGGACGTCCCCCGCTCCGCGGTGTGGGACTCCGCGATCCGCGCCGCGCCCGCGCTGCTGGGGGTGTTGGAGACCCTGGAGGACCGCTCCCCGCTGGCCGCCTGGGCGCTCGACCGCATCGGCCACTACACCAGCATCTTCGAGCTGAGTTCGCTGACGCGGGGGCGGGTGATGCAGTACGCCATCCCTGAGCAGTTGAAGAACGAGTACGGGGTCACATCGGCGAAGCCCCGGCTGGACCGCTGGAGCCCTCCGCCGCTGACCCCCACCGGGGCCACGCCGTCCTGAGGGCTTCAGGGCTTCAGGGCTTCAGGGCTTCAGGGCTTCAGGGCTTCAGGGCTTCAGGACGATCTTCCCGGAGACGCTGCCCTGCTCGCTGTCGGCGTGCGCGCGGGGCGCCTGGGCCAGCGGCAGCACCTCCGCGACCGGGACCCGCAGCCGCCCCTCGGCGGCGAGGCGCGCGTGGGCCGCGAGTTGGTCCACGCTGCGCTCGGCCCTCGACGAGTAGGTGACCCCGTACTTCGCCGCGTCCGGGTCGGCGATGGTCACGATGCGTTCGGCGGTGCCGCCGCGCAGCTCGATGGAGTCGGGGAGCGCCCCCTTGCCCGCGGTGTCGAGCACCGCGTCCACCCCGTCGGGGGCGACCGCGCGGACCCGGTCCACCAGGCCGTCGCCGTACACCACCGGCGTCACGCCGAGGGCCCGCAGCGCGGGGTGGCGGGCAGCGGACGCGGTGCCGATCACCCGGGCGCCGCGGGAGAGCGCCAGCTGCACGGCCGCCGTGCCGACGCTGCCCGAAGCGCCGTGGATGAGGACCGTCTCCCCCGCTTCCAGGTGCAGCAGGTCGAGGGTGCGCTGGGCGGTCTCGGCGGCCGTGCTGAGGGCCGCGGCCTCCTCGAAGGAGAGCCCTTCCGGCTTGGGCACGGCGACGGTGGCCAGGGCGTAGGGCGCGTATCCGCCGGTGTCGGTGAAGCCGAACGCCTCGTCGCCGACGGCGAGATGGGTCACGCCCTCACCGACCTCGTCGACGACGCCGGCCGCTTCGACGCCGGGGACCTGGGGCAGTGGGGTGGTGAACACGCCCTGGAGGGAGCCGCTGCGGACCTTGTGGTCGTACGGGTTGACGGCGGCGGCGACCACCCGCAGCCGGACCTGGCCGGGGCCGGCGTGCGGCTCTTCGACCTCCCGCAGCCGCAGCACCTCGGGTCCGCCGAACTCCTCGTACTGGATCGCTTCCACCGCTGCCGCCCTCTCCCGTCGCCGTTTGACTGGTCAGGGTAGGCCGCGGCGCCGCCGCTGGCGGGGCGGAGCGCTTCCCTCTGCGGCGCCCGGCACCCGAACGGAGGAGGAACGAGGCGGGGCAGGGGGGCGTGGGCAGGGGGGCGTGGGCACCCGGCCCCGAACGGCTCGCCTACCCTGGCGGGATGCGCACACGACCGGGAGGCGGCACGCCGTGACACGACGACGCACCGGGGCGGGGGCGATCGGCCTCGCGTGCCTGCTGGCCCTGACCGCCGGGTGCAGCACCGCGCCATCGAACGCGGACGCGTCGAAGCCGTCGGACGCGTCCGGCTCCGCCTCGCCCGTCACCACCTCCACGGCGCTGCGGGCCGAGGAGGCGCGGACGGCCTTCGAGGAGTACGCCGAGGTAAACGCCGCCGCCGACGCCGCACTGGACGACACCGCGATCGCCCGCGTCCAGACGGGCGCGCTGCTGCGGGAGTCGCTGGCGGAGTACGCGATCGCCCGCAAGGCGCAGCGGAAGGTGCCCGTCACCTCGTTCACCCGGCCCACTTTCCTCCTGCCGTCCGGGAAGGCCGACGCGTATCCCCGGTGGTTCGCCTCGGTCAGCAAGTGGCTTGGCCGCGAGGACGACCGCCAGTCCGCGCTGCACTACTTCGTGCAGGAGGAGAAGGGCGGCCCGTGGCGGGCCGCCGCGTCGTCGTGGGTGGTGACCGACCCGGGCGCGGGCCGTCCGCCCGCCGCGCCGCCGAAGGTCTCCACGGGCAAGGTGCGGACCAAGCCCCCGGTGCTGCCGACGCTGGACCGCGCGGCGACGGGCACGGTCCGGCTGTCGTCCCGGGCGTCCGAAGCCCGCGCCGCGTGCCGGGACTTCGCGGCGCGCCTGAGCTTCACGGTCCCCGACGGCCGCGCCGCCGACGGCCGCTTCGCCGCCGGGCCGTTCACCGACGACCTGGTGTCGTACGCCAACGGGCTCGCCGACGACGCCCTGGAGCGCAGCTACGCCTACCGGGCGCAGAAGGAACTCGAACCGCCGGTGTTCCGGCTGTCCACGGGCGGCTCACTGGTGCCGTGCACCCTGACCCGCGAGCACCGGGTGACCGGCCGCGACGGCGCCGCGGTGGTGTTCGACGAGGGCTCCGACACCGACGTGCTGCTGGGTGGCGGCGGGCGGCGGTGGGGGCGGGTGACGGAGGTGAGCAGCGTGAACGCGGTGATTTCGGTGCCGGCGGGTAGGGGCGCGCCGGCGACGGTCGTCTCCTGCGACTGCTACGACCCGCAGACGGTCTCGGCCACCGGCCACCCCTAGGACGTGCCCGCGGTTCCACCAGCGCCTGCTGTGGACGGCGCCGCCGTAACCCTGCGGGAGCGTTGGTCTCCACCGGCCGGTGGCAGGCTGTTCGCGCAGTTCCACCCCTATGCCCAGAGGGCATGGGGGACCCCCAGAGCCCCCAGATGCCCTCGCCGTTTCCCTGCGGGAGTCATGCCCCTGCGGCCCGTCTGTGGCTGTTCGCGCAGTTCCCCGCGCCCCTGTTTCGCTCAGCCCGTCATTTGTCTGCGGGCTCAGCGAAGGTTGTTAGGGGCGCTGGGGTCCCCCCACGCGCCCTGGGCGTAGGGGGCGGAACTGCGCGACAAGCCCACCACCGGGCCGCAGGGGCATGACTTCCGCAGGGGCAACGCAGCCGGGGTGGGGTGTAGTGGGCTACACCAGTAATAGGCCAGCCAGGCGGATCGTTCGGAGTGGGCGTTCGCCGTTGACTTGTCCTCGTCACAGCAACACGAGAGGGCAGGGCACATGACATCGGTCTGGCATCCGACCGCACACCAGGGGAACACCGGGACCGCCGCCGCCATGCGGCTGGAGGCGGTGACCAAGACGTACGGCTCCGGTGAGCAGGCCGTCACCGCCCTCAACGACGTCTCGCTCGCCCTGCCGCGCGGCAGCTTCACCGCCGTCATGGGGCCCTCCGGCTCCGGCAAGAGCACCTTCCTGCACTGCCTCGCCGGCCTCGACCGGCCCACCTCCGGCCGGGTGTACCTCGGCGACACGGAGCTGTCGGGGCTGAAGGAGGCCGCGCTGACGGCGGTGCGCCGGGAGCGCATCGGCTACGTCTTCCAGGCGTACAACCTGATGGCCGCGCTCACCGTGCAGCAGAACGTGACGCTGGTGCCGCGGCTGGCGAACAAGCCCGTCGACCGCGCCTGGCTGCGGGAGGTCCTGGAGCGCGTCGGCATGCACGGGCACGTCGACCGCAAGCCCGGGCAGCTCTCCGGCGGTCAGCAGCAGCGCGTGGCGATCGCCCGGGCGCTGGTGACCCGGCCGGACGCGCTGCTCGCCGACGAGCCGACGGGCGCCCTGGACTCCCGCACCAGCCAGGAGGTGCTGCGACTGTTCCGGCAGATCGTCGACGAGACCGGGCAGACGGTCCTGATGGTCACCCACGACCCGGTCGCCGCCTCCTACGCGGACTCGGTGGTCTTCCTCGCGGACGGCCGGCCGGCCGGCGAGCTGCACCGGCCGTCGGCGGAGCAGGTCGCGGAGCGCATGACCCACCTCGGGAACTGGTGAGGGGCGCCGTGTTCGACATCGCGTGGAGCAGCATCAAGCACCGCACGGGCGGATTCCTCGGGGCGTTCGTCGCCCTCTTCTTCGGCTCGGCCGTGGTCACGGCCTGCGGAATCCTGCTGGTGTCCGGACTGACGTCGGGAATCCCGCCCGAGCGGTACGCGGCGGCGGCCGTCATGGTCGGCGGCGAGCAGTCGAAGCCCGTCAAGGAGGACTTCGACCCGGTGCACGCGGAGCGGGCGACCGTCCCGGCCGACCTCGTCGACGAGGTCGCCGCCGTGCCGGGGGTGAAGTCGGCCGTCGGCGAGCGCACGATCGCGCTGAGCGCGGCGGACGGCCGGGGCGAGCCGGTGGGCCTGGCCGATCCGCTGTACGGGCACGGCTGGTCGTCGGCCGTCCTCGGGCCCGTTGAGCTGCGCACGGGCGCGGCGCCGCGCACCGACCGGCAGGTCGTCGTGGACGAGGAGGTGGCGCGCGCCGGCGGGCTGGAGGTCGGCGACACGGTGCGCATCGCGGTGGGGACGACCCCGGCGTCGTATGAGGTCACCGGCGTCGTCGCGGGACTGGACCGGCAGGCGTCGGTGTTCTTCACGGACGGGCGGGCGAAGGAGCTGTCGCCGCGGGCCGACCGGCTGACCGCGATCGGAGTGTTCGCCGATGCCGGCGTGGACGCGGGCGCACTCGCGGACCGGATCGCGAAGGCGGTCCCCGGCACGGACGTCTACACCGGGGACCGGATCGGTGACCTGGAGTTCTTGGACGTGGGGCAGTCCCGCGGCTTCCTGGTGGGGCTGTCCGCCGCCTTCGGCGGCACCGCGCTCGGCGTCGTCATCTTCGTGATCGCCTCCACGCTGGGGTTGAGCGTGCAGCAGCGCCGCCGGGAGCTGGCGATGCTGCGGGCCGTCGCCGCGACGCCCCGCCAGGTGCACAAGATGATCGGCAGCGAGACGTGGCTGGTGTCGGTGGTCGGCGCGTCGCTGGGCACCGGTCTCGGCTTCGTGGTCGCCGATTGGCTGCACGGGGCGTACGCCGACGTCGGCGCGCTGCCGGCCGACTTCGAGCTGTCGTACAACCCGCTGCCGGCGCTGGCGTCCGTGGTGCTGTGCGTGCTCGGCGCCCGGCTCGCCGGGTACGTCGCGGCGCGGCGGGTGGCCCGCATCAAGCCGGTGGAGGCGTTGGGCGAGTCCCTGGTGGAGGCGCCGGAGCTGGGGCGGGGTCGCTGGATCTCCGGCCTCGTGCTGATCGCGCTCGGTCTGGTGGTGTCGATCGTGGTGCCGTTGCTGATCCCCGGCGAGTTGGCGATCGCGGGCGCCGCGGGCGCCCTGATGGTGCTGATGATCGGCAGTGCGCTGATCGGTCCGGTGCTGGTGCGGGCGGTGGCGCGGCTGATGGGGCCGCTGCTGACCCGTTCGCGGGTGAGCGGCTACCTGGCCGCCGCCAACAGCACCGCGAACACCCGGCGGCTGAGCGGCGCGGTCGTGCCGCTGGCGCTGGGCGCGGCGATGGCGCTGCTCCAGGTCTCCATCCTCACCACCACGCAGGAGGAGGCGAAGGAGCAGGTCGCGGACGGAGTGGTGGCGGAGTGGGTGCTCACCCCGGCCGGCCCCGGCCTGTCGCCGGAGCTGGTGCAGAAGGTGCGCGAGATACCCGGCGTCACCGCCGCCACCCCGGTGGCCCGCTCCCAGGTGATGCTGGACTACCAGGAGATCGACCAGATGGTGACCCGGCAGTTCGGTGCGCAGGGGCTCGACCCGGCGGACCTGGACCGGACGCTCGACCTCGACGTGCGGGAGGGCGGTCTGGAGCGGCTGACGGGCGACACGATCGCGCTGAGCAGGACGGCCGCCGGGACGACCGGTCTCGACGTCGGCGACACCGCGGAGGTCTACCTCGGCGACGGCACGCCCAAGAAGCTGCGGGTGGTGGCGATGTACGGGAAGGGGCTCGGCTTCGGCGACGTGACGCTCCCCCACGACCTGCTGACCCGGCACACCACGGACGGCCTGGACGCGGCGCTGCTGGTGGCCGCGGACGGAGGGCGCCCGGCGGAGGTGTCCGCGGCGCTCGACGAACTCGCCGCGGACACCCCGGCGCTGCGGGTGGAGCGGCCCGGCGACTTCGCGGCGGCGCAGGAGGACGCGCAGAACGACCAGTCGATGACGAATCTGATCGCCAACGCGGTGCTGCTGCTGTACGTGCTGATCGCGGTCGTCAACACGCTGGTGATGGCGACGACGGCGCGGAGCCGGGAGTTCGCGATGCTGCGGCTGATCGGGACCACGGCCCGGCAGACGCGCCGGATGATGTTCATGGAGTCGTGGGTCGTGGTGGCCACGGCCCTCGCGGCGGGCGCGCTGATCGCGGTGCCGCCGATGGTGGGCGTGAGCCTGGCGATGACGGAGCAGCCGTTGCCGTACGTGCCGCCGCTGGTGTGGGTGGCGATCGGCGGGTTCGTGGCGGTGCTGGGCTGGTTGTCGATCAGCCTGCCGACGCGGGCGGCGCTGCGGCGGGCGCCGGTGGAGGCGGCGACCACCAGGGACTGAGGGCGTACGAGAGCACCGGGCCGCCCCCGCGCGACGGGGGCGGCCCGGTGCTTTCCCATGTCACGCACCTCGCATGTCGCGTACTTCGCGCGTCGCGTACTGGTCAGCTACGTGGCGGCGCGGTCATGTGGTGGAGCTGGACGGCGAGTTCAGGTACGTGAGGACGGCCAGCACCCGTCGGTGTCCGCTGTCGCTCTGCGGCGGCAGGCCGAGCTTCAGGAAGACGTTGCCGATGTGCTTGCTCACCGAGCGCTCGGTGACGCAGAGCGTGGTCGCGATGGTGGTGTTGTCCCGTCCCTCGGCCATCAGGTGCAGCACCTCGCGCTCGCGCGGGGTGAGCAGGTCGATCGGGTCGTCGCGGCGGCGGGACATCAGCTCCGTGACGACCTCGGGGTCCAGGGCCATGCCGCCGGCCGCGACCCGTTCGAGGGCGTCCAGGAACTCGTCCACCCGCCCCACCCGGTCCTTGAGCAGATAGCCGACCCCGGCGACGTCGTCCCCGAGGAGTTCGGCGGCGTACGTCTCCTCCACGTACTGCGACAGCACGAGGACGGGCAGGCCGCGGACCTCCCGGCGGGCCTGCAGCGCGGCGCGCAGCCCCTCGTCGCGGAAGCCCGGCGGCATCCGCACGTCCAGGACTGCGACGTCCGGGCGGTGTTCGAGGAGCGCGGGCAGGACCTCCGGGCCGGTGGCCGCGACCGCCACCACCTCGTGGCCCGCCGACGTCAACAGCAGGACGAGGCCCTCCCGCAGGAGGGCGTTGTCCTCGGCGATCACCACACGCACGGCAGCTCCACTTCGATCACGGTCGGCCCCCCGGTGGGGCTGGAAACGTCCACGGTCCCGTCGAGCGCGGCGACCCGGCGGCGGATGCCGACCAGCCCGCTGCCGCCGCGCTCGTCGGCGCCGCCGCGGCCCTCGTCCCGTACGAGGACGGCCAGGCCGCGGGGCGTACGGGCGAGGCGTACGGCGGCGACGGGCGAACCGCTGTGCTTGGCGGCGTTGGTGAGGGCTTCGGCGACGACGAAGTACGCGGCGGCTTCGACGGCGGCGGGGGCGCGGACGCCCGCCCGGCCGCCGTTCGAGGCGTCCGGCCCGTCCGCCGGCGTCTCCAGGCCCTCGTCGGTGACGGTCACAGCGAGGCCGCTGCCGGCCGCGAGGGCGCGGACCGCGCCGACCAGCCCGCGGTCGGTGAGGATCGGCGGATGGATGCCGCGCACCACGTGCCGCAGCTCCGCCAGCGCCTCCTCGGCCTGGTCCTGGGCGTCGTCCAGCAGCCGGCGGGCCAGGTCGGGATCGCTGTCGTACGCGCGGCGGGCCATGCCGACCCGCATGGAGAGCGCGACGAGCCGGGCCTGGGTGCCGTCGTGCAGGTCCCGCTCGATGCGGCGCAGTTCGGCGCCGTGCGCGGCGACGGCGCCGGCCCGCGTCTCGGTCAGCTGCTCGACGCGCCGGGAGAGTTCGGCGGCGCGGCGCGCCTCGGGCGAGGGGGCGAGGAGGGCGCGGGACCAGGAGGCGTCGAAGGCGGCGAGGCGTTCGATCAGCGGCAGGACGTACGGGCGGCGGCCCAGGGTGCCGCTCCAGAAGCCGTCGACCATCAGGCCGAAGTACCAGAGCACGATCAGCGCGACGAACACCACCCAGCCGAAGACGGCGTGGAGGGCGAGCCAGCTCAGGTCGCGGTAGGTGCCGGGGTCCTTGAGCGCGGTGCGCAGCCGGGCGGGCAGCGGGCCGGTGATCGGCGGGTACGCCTCGTCGATCGGTTCGCCGGTCGCCTCGGCCACCATGCGCCGCTTGACGCCGGCGATGCGCCGCTGGAGGAGCACGGTCTCGGGCAGGGCGCCGGCGCCGAGCAGCACGGCCGTGCCGATGACGGTGAAGACGAGGACGGGGAGGTAGAGGAGCGTGACGAAGGACAGAGCGACGGTCTTGCCCAGCTGGATCGTCGCCCGGAACGCCCGGCCCACCGTCTCCTCCACGCCGACCAGGTTAAACGACCGGTCGGGGGCGGGGCGCGGGCGGCACCGGGGGTGGAGCGGGCTCCACCCCGGTCCGGGGTGCGGCCCCCCTGGCACCGGACGCGGGCGCGGAGGCATCGTTGGATCAGCCCCGTCGGGGCTCGTCCGTGCTGCGTAGAAAGGCCCCCTGATGAAGCCCGTGCTCTGGTTCCTGGTCTCCGCCGGGCTCGCCGTCAGTTTCGTGAACGACTTCGTGCTCGACGGCTGGCTGCGCAACGCGGTGGACATCGGCGGCTCGGCGGTGGCGCTGGTCGCCGGTGTGACGCTGTACCTGACCCGTACGCGTAAGCAGTGACGCGGCGGAGCGAGGGCGAGGCGGGGCTAGGGGGCCGGGCGGGGCTAGGGGGCCGGGCGGAAACGCGGAAGGCTCCCTTCCCTGCACGGGGAACAGGGAAGGGAGCCCTCTAGGGCCTAGTGGGGGAAGCGTTGCCGCTAAAGGCCCTGCGGGCCGCCCACGGTCCTGGGGATGGTGTCCCGTGGGCGACGATCGGGGTGCGCGGACGTCCGGGGCCGTCCGGGTGGGGCCGGGACCTCCGCGCACCGGTTCGGGTGGCCGGGTCGAGTGCTCGGCCTACGGCGCGCGGTCGTCCTCCGCCCTGCCCTCGCGGCGGGCGGCGGCGGACCTGGCCCGCTCGTCGGCCCGTTCGGCGGCGTGGGCCACCGGGTCCTGGGGCGCCGTCAGGAACTGGTGCAGCGACTTCAGGAACAGGAACAGGGTGTCCTCGCCCGGTGGGTCGGAGGCCGACCGGTAGTCCATCCGGTGGCCGAGCCCCTGGCCGTGGCCGTCGGCGTCGCGCCGGTCGACCGCAGCGCGGTCCGGAACCCGCTGGTCGTGCTCCTGGCGCAGCCCGCACTGTTCCATCGGGCACTGCGGCGGGACCTCGTGGTCGCACAGGTGTAAGGCGTCGGCCAGGGCCGTTTTCAGGGGGCGTTTCACCGTCGCGTCCCTTCGCCGTACGCCTGCACGGCCCAGTCGTCCTCCGGGCCCCAGTGGTTGGGCCGGTCGCCCTGGCCGCGGTGCTGCTGCTGCGGGGCGGGGCCGTGCGGTTCCTGCGGTGGGTGGGCGTCGTACGGGGGTTGCTCCGACGCCTGCTGCGGCGCGTAGTGCTGGTGCTGGGTGTGCTGCGTGTGTTGTTGGTGTTGCTGGTGCTGGTGCTGGTGCTGGGTGTGCTGCTGCGAGTGCTGCGGAGCGTGCGGGTACTGCTGGTGTTGCTGGTGCTGCCCATGGCTCTGGTGGGGGATGTGCACGTGGGACTGCGCCTGCTGGGGTATGTGCCCGGTGCGTCCGTACGCCTGCTGGTGCTGGCGGCCGTGCTGCGTGCCGTGGGCCGCGGGACCGTGTGCGTACCCCTGTCCCATGCCGTGCTGGTACTGGAAGCCCGGCTGGGCCGGTGGGACGTACGGTCGGAAGGTCTCCGGCTGCGGCGGCTGGCCGTACTCCCCCATGGGCTGGTCGAACTCGACCGTGTCGCGGCGTTGGGGGTCGCCCCCGCCGACCGTCTGGTGTCCGACAGCCCGCTGACCGACGGCCTGCTGACCGACGGCCGGTGCAGCGACTCCTACGAGTACTTCTTCGCGGTGCTGGTCGGCCCCGTCGGTCTTCTCGGCGTCGGCGGTGGTGGTCGACGCGTCCTTCGGCTGGGCTTCGACGCCCGGGAGCAGCAGCTCCACCTCCTCGGCCCCGGCCTTGCGGCGCTGGTCCGCCCACTCCTCCAACTGCGCCTGGCACGCCATGTCGAGGTGCGAGATGCCGCGTGCGTCGATGACCACCCGGCTCTTGTCGGCGACGGACCCGAGCGCTTCGATCAGCTTGGGCAGTCGCAGGAAGGTCGCGTTCCCCTTCAGTTCGAGCCGGGCCGAGTCGCCGTCGGTGGTCTTGCGGATCGTCATGTGCGACATGCGCACGGCCGTGAGGACGACCGCGATGGCCAGCCCGCCGATGACGCCTTCGAGGAGGTTGGTCGCCACGATCGCGCCGGTGGTGACGAACATGACCAGGCCCTCGCCGCGGTCCTTCTTCCACATCTTCACGAAGGACGGCGGGTTGAAGAGCTTCCACCCCGCGTGCAGCAGGACACCGGCGAGTACGGCGATGGGGATCATGCCCAGCAGGCCGGGCAGCAGCAGGCCGAAGCCGAGGAGCCAGACGCCGTGCAGGATGCGGGAGATCTTGGTCTTGGCGCCGGCGTTGACGTTCGCCGCGCTGCGCACGATGACCGCGGTCAGCGGCATGGCGCCCAGCACGCCCGAGGCTGTGTTGCCGACGCCCTGGGCGAACAGCTCCTTGTTGTACTGCGTGCGCGGCCCGGTGTGCATCCGGTCCACGGCCGCCGCGCTGAACAGGCTCTCCGCCGAGGCGATGATGGTGAAGGTGACCACCATCATCAGCACCTTGGGGTCGCCGAGCCCGGAGATGTCGCTGACACCTGGAACGTTGACGGCGTCCAGCATGTTGCCGAACGCGACCTTCTTCACGTCGAACCAGGGCAGGGCGGCGAGGATGCTGCCGAGCAGCACGGCCACCAGCGGCGCCGGCACCTTGCTCAGCGGCTTGGGCATCTTGTACCAGACGAAGCAGATGACGACGGCCATGGCGCCGATGAGGAACGCACCGCTCTTGGCCGCGTCTCCGATGACGTCCTTCGCCAGTTCGGGCAGGTGCATGAAGTTCTTGGGTGCCGTGCCGTGCTGCTTGGAGTCCACCAGCGCGTAGATCTGCCCGAGGATCAGGGGGACGCCGATGCCGGCGAGCATGCCCTGGACCACCGAGAGCGAGATGGACTGGAAGACCCGGCCCATCTTCAGCGTGGCGAGGATCATCTGGAGGATGCCGCTGGCGAGGACGACCGGGCCCAGCATGCCCGTGCCGTGCTCGGTGACGAACTCCAGGCAGAGGACGGCGAGCCCGGCCGCGGGTCCACTGACCTGGAGGCTGCTGCCGGGCAGGAAGCCGACGACGAGTCCGCCGATGATGCCCGTGATGATGCCGAGGGCGACGGGGACGCCCGAGGCAGCCGCGACGCCGATGCACAGGGGCAGGGCGACGAGGAAGACGACGATCGAGGCCATGAAGTCGGCACCGAGGGAACCCGATGCCGGCGGGGATTTCAGGGTGCTCGCCGGGGGAAGGCCACTACTCCTTCGCGCGTGCCGCCCCGCACCGGGGCGAGTGCGTTCAGTAGACACAGTGTTCCTTTCGCCGCACCCGGGGCCGGGCGTCGGGAGGCGGTGCTCCCGGAGGGTCCGATTCCGGCGGTCGAGTGCGAGTGGGGGGTGTGAGATCCGGGTGGGCTCGCCCGGGCGTCAGTTGCGGTGGAACACTCCGTGGATCTCGTCGAGCTCCAGCACTTCGGCCGTGTCGACGCGGTAGTACCAGCCGTGCAGCTTCAACCGGCCGGAGTCCAGCGCCGCGCGGACGCTGGGGTAGTCGCGCAGGGTCTCCAGCTGGGCCATGACGTGGCGCTGGACGAATTTGGCGAGCGTCCCGTCGTCTGGTGGCGTGCCGAGCATCGGGGCGAGCGCCGGCCGGGCGTGGGACACCCACTGGGAGACGCAGGGCAGTTGGGTCAGGTCCTGGTCGTTGGCGAGGGCGCCGACCGCGCCGCAGTGGGAGTGCCCGCAGACCACGATGTCGCGGACCTTCAGCACCTCCACCGCGTACTCGATCGTGGCGGCCTCGGCGGACTCGCGCTCGGGCACGTAAGGGGGGATGATGTTGCCGGCGTTGCGCAGCTCGAAGACCTCGCCGGGGACCGCGCCCGTGATCAGGGCCGGGATCACCCGGGAGTCGGAGCAGCTGATGAAGAGGGTGCCGGGCGTCTGGCCGGCGGCGAACTTGCGGAAGGTCTCGCTCTCGGGGGCCACACGGTGGCGGAAGTTCCGTGCATTGGTGAGCAGTCGCTTCATGTCACGCTCCTCGCAGAGCCCAGCCGCTCGCCCGGGGCGGGCACGGCACGGGGGGCACACGCCCGCCGGGGCAGCTGGGACGGCTGAGACATCCGGGGGTGAATGTCTTGGCCGTGAAGCATGCGCCCACGTCATGAGTCATCCGTGAGATCAGGGTGAGAGAGTTCTCACCAGCGGGATGAGAATTTGACAACGATGTCAGGTGGGTGGTCGGGCCCGGTGACGGGCAGCCGACCCTTGCCGCGGCGCGGATGCGTCCCTGCGGCTGACGGGGTGGTTCCGGGAGCGTCGGCACGGGGGCCGGAAGGGGCCTATGCCGGTCCGTCTGCGGGGCTTGGCCCGCACTGGATCCGGCCAACCGGCACGTGCAGATGGTCCGTTGAGCGTACGTACTTGAGGTGGGGCTGGGGTGTTGCAGGTCTGGCTGGTTTGACTGGTCTGGCTGGTCTGGCTGGGGTGTTGCTTGTGGTGACTTGTGGTGACTCGTTACGGCTGAGCGTACGGCTGGACGTGTCGACCGGTGGACGGACCGGTCGTACGGCTACGGCTCAGGCCCGCAGGCGGTACCCGACCCCGCGGATGGTCTCCACCCGGTCCGGCCCCAGCTTGCGCCGCAGGTAGCGCACGTACACGTCCACGATGTTCGACCCGGGGTCGTAGTCGAAGCCCCAGACCCGACTGAGCAGTTGTTCCCGCGTCAGCACCTGGTCCGGGTTGCGCAGGAAGACCTCCGCCAGCGCGAACTCGCGCGCCGACAATTCGGCCACCCGCCCCTCCACGTGCACCCGGCGCGTGCGCAGGTCCAGCACCAGGTCGCCGACGCGGAGCACGGACGCCTCGGGGCCGCCCTCGCCGCGCAGCCTCAGCCGCACCCTGGCCAACAGCTCCTCGAAGGCGAAGGGCTTGGAGATGTAGTCGTCCGCACCCCCCTCCAGCCCGGCGACCACGTCCGAGACGCTGTCGCGCGCGGTGAGGATGACGACGGGGAGCGTCACCCGCAGCTCGCGCAGCTTGCGCAGCACGGTGAGTCCGTCGACCGCGGGCAGCCCGAGGTCGAGGATCATCAGGTCGCAGTCGCCGGCGCGCGCGTGCTCGTAGGCGGAAAGGCCGTCACTGACGACTGCCGTCACGAACCCGTTGCTCCGCAGTCCCTTTTCGACGAAGGAGGCGATTCCGGCCTCGTCCTCCGCTATCAGAATCCGTTGCATGGTGTCCTCTCTGCCAGGGGAAGTACGCCGGTAGGTCCAGTACGAAACGGGCCCCGCCCGTGTCTGCGTCCTCCACCCACGCGGTGCCGCCGTGGGCCTGGGCGATCTCGCGCACGATGGCCAGCCCCAGGCCGATTCCGGTGCCTGCCTGGTCGGGTGAGGTGACGCGGCCGGCCTGGACGAACCGGCCGAAGATCCGTTCGCGGTCCACGGGGCCCACCCCGGGTCCGGTGTCGCGCACCCAGAGCAGGATCCGGCCCTCGCGGACCGCCGACCCCATCTCGATGAGGTCGCCGTCCAGGGTGTGGCGGACCGCGTTCGCCGCCAGCTGGATCAGGCCCTGGGTCAGGCGTTGGCCGTCGACGAGGACCGTGGCCTCCGAGACCGCCGCGACGCGCCAGTGGCGGTCGCCCAGCGCCCGCGCCTTGGCGACGACGTCCACGATCAGATCGGTCAGATTGGTCTCGCCGACCGTCAGGAAGTCCGGTCGCTCGGCCTTGGCAAGGAGCAGCAGGTCGTCGACGATGCGGCTCATCCGGTCGAGTTCGTCGACCACCAGCGCCCGGGTGACGTCCCACTCCATGGCCCAGTCGCCGGCGCCGTTCTCCATCAGCTCCAGGTGGCCGCGTACGACGGTGATGGGGGTGCGCAGTTCGTGCCCCACCTCGTCGAGGAACCTCCGCTGGGTGGTGAAGGCCCGCTCCAACCGGTCGAGCATGTTGTTGAAGGTGTGCGCGAGGGCGGCGACGTCGTCGTCACCGCGCACGTCGAGACGCTGGGTGAGGTCCGACTCGCCGATCCGGGCGGCGGTCTGCCGCACCAGTCGGACCGGGGCGAGGATCCGGCCGGCCACCAGCCAACTGGCGAGCCCGGCGCAGATCAGTGCGCCGAAGCCGGTGGCGAGGAGCATCTTGGCGACTTCCCGCTCCTCGTGGAGTTGGCGGTCGCGGAACTCCAGGACGACCAGCCTGACGTCGCGGGTGTCACCGGCGACCTTCACCGGCACGACGCCGTAACGCACCTTGCCCACGGACGAGTCCAGCCAGCCCTCGGCCGTCTCGCTGCTGCTCTTCACGGACGACAGCAGCTTGATCACGGCGGGATCGCTGTCCAGCCGTACGGGTGGTTCGGAGGCGCTGCGCAGGTGAGCCCGGCCGTCGACGATGCTGAAGAACGTCTCGTCGCGGTTGGGGATGTTCTCGCGCAGGAACTCGCGCAGCAGGGACGCGCCGTCGGTGTAGGGCTCGCCGTTGGGCTGCACCCTGGTCTGGGCGAAGGTGCGCAGCCGCGTCGCCTCCCACTTCAGCCGGGCGTCGACCTGTTCGTCGAGTTGGGCCTGCCAGACGACCGTGATGCCGACGATGGGCGCGGCGAGGGCCGCTCCCACCAGGAGCAGCATCCAGCCGACGATGCGGGAGCGCGCACTGGCCGTACGCCGTCGCACGATCAGTCCTCGCCTTCTTCATCGTCGTCGCCGCCCCGGCCGAGGCGTCGGTGGCTCCAGAAGCTGCCGCCGGTGCCGTCGGGTGTGTCGTCGCCGTCGTCACCGCCGGCGCCGTCGTCGTCGTCACCGTCGTCACCGCCTCCGGGGACCGGGATGCCGGGGATGCCGGGGCCGTTGTCGTCGCTGCGGGGCGGTGCGATCGGGGGCACCGGCTTGCCGCCCGGGGGTCTGGCCGAGGTCGGTGGCGGTTGTCTGTTCGGCGGCGCGTACGAGGACGGCGCGCGGGAGGGGGTGGCGGGCGACGTTTCGCGGGCGCCCGACGGCTTGCCGCGGGAGGTCGCCGACGGCAGGGGGGCCGGGGTTTCGGGTTCGTCCGTGTAGGTGTTCTGCACGATCACCACGGGGCCGAGGTCTAATGGATCGGCCTCACCGATCCACACACGTCCCGCCACCATGCCGGCGCCTGCGAACGCAGCCACCGCCGTGATCACCAGATTGGCCTTCCGCAGTCTCATGCGGAGAGTGTGCGTCCTAGATCGAACAGGTGAGTGAAAGAGGAGAGCATTCTCATTTCCCGCCCTGGGCTCGGCTTTCACAGGAAGGGAAGGATCTGTTCCGGGGGTGCGGCCGGGGGTCGTGCCGAGCGGTGTGGTATGGGGGCCGCCGGCGGGGCGGGGCGCAGCTGCTCCTCGGCGGCTGCTCCGGCGCCGTTTCCCGAAGGGGAGTACGTCCGCGAGGACGGAACGGAAGGACAAGCTCCCTCACCTTCTTCCTGGGACCGGTGGGACTGGGGTGGTCGTCGGGAAGTACGGTGCGACGTCCCCGAAGTTTCAAGAGAAGGCAAAGTGCGGGCTTTTGCCCACGATCACCGCGGCCCGCGGTCACGGTCAGCGGCGCCGAGGTCACGGCCCGCGGTCCGGCAGGTACGGCCTGCGGTTCAGGCGGTACGACCCAGAGTTCAGGAGGTCGGGTCGCCTGTTTCGGGAGGTAGGGCCGCGTGGCTCGGGAGGTACGGCGGCACGGTTCGGGAGATTCAGCCGCGACGGGGCATGCGGCACGGTGCACGGAGCCGAACGCCGTTGTCCCGGCGGAAGGCCACCCGGTAGGAAGGGGGCCATGACCGTACTCGGCGCTGTCTTTCGCCCCCAACTCCCTCCGGAACGCCTACGCCCCCTCGCCCGGGCCGCCGACGCGGCCGGGCTCGACGAACTGTGGCTCTGGGAGGACTGCTTCCTGGAGAGCGGCATCGCCACCGCGTCCGCCGCCCTGGCCTGGACCGAACGGCTGCGCGTGGGCATCGGGTTGCTCCCCGTCCCGCTGCGCAACGTCGCGCTCACCGCCATGGAAGTGGCGACCTTGGACCGCCTCTTCCCCGGCCGACTGGTCCTCGGCGTCGGCCACGGCCTCCAGTCGTGGATGGGCCAGGTCGGCGCGCGGGTGGAATCCCCGCTCACCCTGCTCCACGAGTACCTGGACGCCCTGCGCGCCCTGCTGCGCGGGGAACGGGTGACCACCCGGGGCCGGTACGTCTCGCTGGACGCCGTCGCCCTCGACTGGCCGCCCGCCGTCGCCCCGGTCGTGTACGCCGGCGCGCTCGGCCCCCGCACGGTGCGGCTGACGGGCGAGGCGGCCGACGGCACCGTCCTCGACGCGAGCGTGTCGGCGGACGGACTGCGCCGGGCCCGGGCACTGATCGAGGAGGGCCGGGCGGCGGCGGGCCGCCCGAGCGCCGAACACCACCCGGTGGTGGTCTATCTGCACGCGGCCACCGGCCCCGGCGCGGCCGACCGGCTCCAGGCCGAACTGGACCGCTGGGACGTGGACCCCACCGGACTCGGCGTCGCCGGTGACGCCGCCGCCGTCGCGGAGGCCGTGCAGCGCCTCGCGGAGGCCGGCGCGGACACGGTCGTCCTCCAGCCGACGGCCGACGAACCCGACCCCGAGGGCTTCCTGCGGTTCACCGCCGAGGAGGTGCGCCCGCTGGTCCCGCGCTGATCGACGCGCCTTGGCCGGTGCGGGTCGACACAGCAGCCCGACCCGCACGCCGCGGCCCCACGAACCGCCGCCCGCCCCGCTCCCCTACGGCCGCCCGCACCGCCCGCGCCCCGCGGACACCTCACAGCACCCGGCGCCGCACCAGCAGCGCCAATACCGCGACGCCCGGCAACAACGGCAGCCACACCGTCAGGAAGCGGAATCCGATGACGGTGGCCGTCGCCACCACCAACGGCGCCCCGACCATCACGAGCGCGAACGCCAACGCCGGCTCCACGGAACCGATCCCACCGGGCGTCGGCACCAGCCCGGCCGCAATGCTCGCGGTCAGATAGGCGATCACGAGGTGCGGCCAGGGCACCCCGAGGCCGACGGCCGCCGCGACGCATATCAGCACCCCCGACTGGAGCAGGGGGAACGCCAGCGCCCCGCCCCACAGCGCCGCGGTCCGGGCGGGCATCCGGTGCAGCGTCCGGGCGTCCAGCAGCGCCGTCCGCAAGAACCGCACCACGCCCTTCCGCAGCCGTCGCGCCACCAGCAACAGCACGGTGACAGCAGCGGCCACCACCGCCAACACCAACGCCCCCACCAACACCGCCTGCCCGGGCGGCACCAGCGTCGGCAGCTCCAACGCTTCGGGGAACACCAGCACCAGCGCCAGCAACAACCCTGCCCGGGCGACCCCCTTGACGAGGCTGTAGAGCCCGAGCGCGGCGGTGGAACGGTCCAACGGCACCCCGCAGCCTCGCAGGAATCGCAGGGTCACCAGATGCGCCCCGATCCCGGCGGGCAACAGCTGATTGGCCGAGCCGGCGGCGAACTGGGTCGCCACCAGCCGCCCCGCGGGGAGGCGTTCGACGACGGTGCCCTGCCGCACGAAGGACGACGCCACCGACCACAGCCCCGTCACGATCCCGCCCAGAACCAGCCAACCGGGATGCGCGTCCTTGAGCAGCCCGACGCCCGAGGAGACGACGGACCAGTTCTCGACGGTCCAGTACGCGAGCAGCGCGAACGGCACCACGCACATCAACTGCCGCAGCGGCAGCCGCCCGAGCCCCGACGACGCCCGTCGGCCCTTGGCCCCGGGTGCGCCGGCGACCTCGGATGAGGGCTCGGACTCCGACAGGGGCTCGGAGATCACCAACCTCCCCACCGTCCTTCCCACTCCCAGCGCGTCCCTGGTGTCCGCGCGGACTCATGAACCACAACGGACGTCGCACCGTTTCGGTTCGCAGAAGCTGTCCCCTACACGCAACAACTTCATGCCGGGGTGCCCGCACTCATACTCAGGCATCTCCATGAACGCCTACTCATGGAGCGAGTAGTCACACGGATGCCCGGCCCCCTGCCGCGCCGCCAAGCTGCCCTTATGACCAGGACCAAGGGCCTCAAGAAGGCGCAGTGGGCGGCGATGCGGCTGCTGCTGGGCACGGTGGGGCGGCTCAGCGAAGGCGTCCGCATCGGCTACCGGCACGGCTTCGACAGCGGATCGATGCTCGACCACGTCTACGTCAACAAGGCGCAGGGCAGTCTCGGCATCGGTCGTGTCATCGACCGTTGCTATCTCAACGCCGTGGGCTGGCGGGCCATCCGCGCCCGCCGCGAACTCCTCAAGGACGTGCTGCGCAAGGAGATCGCCGACCGCGGCGGCCGGGCCACCGTCCTGGACGTCGCCTCGGGACCCGGTCGCTACCTCCAGGACCTGGTGGCGGAGTACCCCGAGGGCGCCCTGCGGGTCGAGTGCCGGGACCTCGACCGCGCCGGGCTCTCCCAGGGCGAGCGCCAAGCCGCGCAGCGAGGGCTGACGGGCATCGCCTTCACCCACGGCGACGCCCTCGCCCCGAAGCCGCTCGCCGACGGTGCCCCGGACGTGATCGTCGTCTCCGGCCTCTACGAACTGCTCCTGGAGGACGATGCGATCGCGGCCTCCGTCGAGCGGCTGCGCGGCCTGCTCGCGCCGGGCGGCGTCCTGGTCTTCACCACCCAGACCCGGCACCCCCAGTTGGAGTTCATCGCGAACGTGCTCCCCAACCGCGAGGGCGTGCTGTGGGTGATGAAGTGCCGCCCGGTCGAGCAGGCGGAGCGCTGGGCCCGCGACGCCGGTTTCGCCGAGATCGCCAGCCGCCGGGAGTCGGTGGGGCTGTTCACCGTCACCACGGCGCGCGGCTGAGCGTCAGCCCTCCTGCCAGCTCCCTCTTCCGACTCCGGGCGATGGCAGTGATGCGTCGAAACATGGTGAATCCCCCTTCACTCTGTGACTTCGACTTGCTTCGGGCCTACTTCGACTCGCTCGAACTGATGTGAACTGATGTGAACTGACATGAACTGACTTCGCTTGTTTTCACCTGACTTCACTTGGCTTAGCTTGACTTCGCTTGACCGGACTTGACTGTGAGTGAGATTCGAGCGACGTCGATTTCACCCGCTGTCACAATGGTGTCCCGTCGAAGCCGTCAACCAACGCGAGTGGCAATGACTCGCCACACCTCGATCAGACCCTTGTCACGTTGTGCAGTCGTGTGCATACATGGAGTTGCCCACGGTTTCGAGGGGACGACCGTGTGGCCGACAAGGAATGGCGGGGGATGATGTGCCATGTCGGTGGCGGTGGTTCCGAGTTCCGCGCTCGGACGGAAGGTGTTGTCGGGACCGGTCCTGCGGGAGTCGTCAGGACAGTCGAGGCAGCAGGTGCAGCAGATACAGCAGGCGCGGGGCGTCACCCGCGTCCTCGGGGTCAACCGCGTGCGGGCGGCCCTCGCGGGCCTGGTGCATTCGGCGCGCCAGGAGTTGCTGAGCTTTGACGACCCGGTGAGCCAGGACGGCGAGGGCGCTCCCGAGCCGTTCCTGAAACTCGGCGGTCAGGGGGACGCCGCGGGGTGCCGGTCCACGGCCCGGCCCGCCCGGGTGCGGCGGATCGCGCCTCGGCACGGGCTGTCGCAGCTCCGGGAAGCGGGCCGCTGCCTCGGGGAGACCCGGGTGACGGACTCGATCCCGTTCTCGATAATCGTCGCCGACCGCTCGGTCGCCGCGGTCCCGCTCGACCTCGACCTGCACGACAACGGCGTTCTGCTGATCCGCGATCCGGTCCTCGTGCATGCCCTGGTCCGTACGCACCAGGCGTGGTGGGAGACGGGTGACGACCCCGCCCGGCAAGCGCGCCCGCCGGGTGCACCCGCGCATCTGCGACCGGTGCTTGAGGCGATACTGGCGGGCCTCACGGACGACGCGGCAGCGGCCCGGCTCAACATGTCCGGGCGCACCTACAGCCGTCGCGTGGGCGAGTTGATGAACGCCCTCGGCACGTCGAGCCGCTTCCGGGCGGGAGTGGAAGCGGCTCGACGCGGCTGGGTCTAAGGCGTGTCACCGGCAGGGCGGGCTGGAGGAGGGCGGGCGCCCCCTGGGTTTCCCTAGGACACGATGTCCTTGCGGGCGAAGGTGCGGAAGGCGAGGGCGAAGAGCACCAGGGCGTAGGAGATCGACACCGCGGCGCCCTTGGCCATCCCGCTCCACTCCAGCTGCGGCTGCAGCGCGTCTATCCAGGCGAACTGCCAGTGAGCGGGAAGCACCTCGCGCCACGCCCCGAGGGCGGTGACCGCGTCGAGGACGTTGCCGACGATCGTCAGTCCGACCGCTCCGCCGACCGCGCCCAGCGGGGCGTCCGTCTTGGTCGACAGCCAGAAGGCGAGCCCCGCGGTGACCAGTTGGGAGACGAAGATGAAGAGGAGGACGACCCCCAGTCGCGGCAGCGTCTCGGTGGTGGCGAGGGAGCCGCCGGTGGGGAGCTTCAGCGGTCCCCAGCCGTATGCGAAGGTGCCCGCGACCAGGGCCACCAGCGGCAACAGCACCATCGCGGCGGCGCTGAAGCCGAGCGCCACGACCAGCTTCGACCACAGCAGCCGTGCGCGGGGGACCGGCGCGGCCAGCAGATAGCGAAGGGAGGACCAGTTGGCCTCGGAGGCGACGGTGTCCCCGTGGAACAGCGCCACCGGCACCACCAGCAGGAAGCCCGCGGAGACGAAGAGACACGTCGCGGCGAAGTTCGCGGCCGAGGCGGTGGCGGTGTCCATGAGGGTGATCCGGTCGTTCCCCTCGCCGCCGGGGGTGCCGATAGCGAAGGCGACGATGAGCACCAGCGGCAGCGCACCGAGGACGGCGGCCATCACCATCGTCCGACGGCGCTTGAGTTGCCGTACGGCCTCGACGCGCACCGGCAGGGTGCGTCCGGCCCGGTAGCCGGGCGCCGACACGGGGTGCTGGGCCAGCCCGCTCATGCGGAACCTCCGATCAGGGTGAGGAAGGCGTCCTCCAGGCGGCGGTGGGGGCCGACTCCGGTGAGCGGCACGTCCAGCCGGACGAGTTCACCGATCAGCGCGGTGGTGGTGACGCCGTCGAGGCGGACCAGTAGCCCCTCGTCGACGCGTACGGCGGAGCGGACCCCGGGCAGGGCGTCGATCTTCTCCACCAGGGGGTCGGACACCTCGCCCGCGGTGGTGACGAGCAGGGTGTCGCTCTCGCCGGTGATCTCCGCGACCGGGCCGGCCTGCACCAGCCGGCCGCGGTCCATGACCACGAGGTGGGTGCAGGACTGTTCGACCTCGGAAAGGAGGTGGCTGGAGACGATCACCGTGCGGCCTCCGGCCGCGTACCGGATCATCACGTCCCGCATCTCGCGGATCTGCGGCGGGTCGAGCCCGTTCGTCGGCTCGTCGAGGATCAGCAGGTCCGGCAGGCCCAACATGGCCTGGGCGATGGCGAGGCGCTGGCGCATGCCCTGGGAGTAGGTGCGCACGGCGCGGGCGAGCGCCTCGCCGAGGCCGGCGATCTCCAGCGCCTCGTCGATGTGGGCGTCATCAGCGGGTCGTCCGGTCGCACGCCAGTACAGCTCCAGGTTCTCCCGCCCCGAGAGGTGCGGGAGGAAGCCGGCGCCCTCGACGAAGGCGCCGACGCGGGAGAGGACGGGCGCGCCGGGCCGGATGGCGTGGCCGAAGACTCGGATCTCGCCCTCGTCGGGCCGGATGAGGCCCATGAGCATCCGGAGGGTGGTGGTCTTGCCTGCGCCGTTGGGGCCGAGCAGTCCGAGGACCTGGCCCTTCTCCACGCGGAAGGACAGTTCCCGTACGGCGTAGCGGTCGCTGGACTTGGCGTACCGCTTGCTGAGGCCGGTGATCTCCAGTGGGACGTCGGCTAGTTCGGGAGCGGGTGCCGGGGCGATGGCGCGTCGGCGGGCGGTCAGCAGCAGGGCGGCGGCGATCAGCGCGGCGGCGCTCGGCAGGGCCCAGGTCCACCAGGGCAGCCCGGCTGCCTGGGTCCGCACGGCCGGAGCCGTGGGGACGCTCAGCGTCGCGGAGTCCACAGCGGAGTTCGCCGCGGGCTTCGCCGCCGGGTTCGCGGTGGAATTCGTCGCCGGGTTCGCTGAGTTCGCCGTGGAGGTCGCGGGCTTCGCGTCACCGCCGGCGAGGGCGACGGTGTAGGTGGCGGGGGCGGTCGGTGAGGCGTAGCCGAGGTCGGTGGCGGAGAGCACCAGCCGCAGCCGGTGGCCGGCGTCGACCTGGTGGTCCACGGCGGGCAGGGTCAGCTCGACCTCTTTGCCCTCGGTGGCGCCCTCGACCCGGACGGGGGCGACGAGTTGGGAGGGCAGGACCTGGGTGCGGCCGTCGGGCCCGACGTCGTACACCTTCGCGAAGAGGACGGCCTCGCCGGTCGTGGAGGTGACCTTGACGCGGACGGTCGGCGCGCCGGTGATCTGGAGGGTCCGGGTCAGCGGCGCGGAGTCGAAGCGGGCGTGTTGGCCGGGGAAGTCGAGGGAGAAGCCGACGCCGACGAAGGAGAGCTGGCCGAGTCCGCCGCTGAGCCCGGGGACGGCGGAGAGCGCGGGCGGGCTGGCGCCGGCCGGGTTGGCGAAGGTCTGCGGCGGGCCGGAGAGCGCGATGGGCTCGGGGCCGTTGCGCAGGCCGGGGTAGCGGCCGGCGGTCGCGCCGCGCAGCAGGGCCTGGCCGTCGGTGGAGTCGATGCCTCCGGTGCGGCTGACCCGGAAGGCGGGGCCGGTTCCGGTGCCCTCGTCGCGCTTGAGGTGGCGGTCGAACCAGTCGGTGACGCGCTGCTCTACGCGGTCGCTCTCGCCGTCGCCGCCGTCGTGGCCGCCGGCGATCCAGTCGACGGCGACGGGGGCGCCGTTGGCCCTGATCCGTTCGGCCATGGCGTCGGCGTGGTCGAGGGGGAAGAGGGAGTCCGACTGGCCCTGCACGATCAGCGTGGGCACCTTGATCCGGTCGCCGACGGCGGACGGGCTGCGGGCCGCCAACAGGTCACGGGCGGCGGCGTCGGGCTTGCCGCTGGTGGCGACCCGTTCGTACAGGGCGCAGATCTCGGGTTGGAAGCGTCCGCACACAGCGCTTTCGCCCGGTTTCGCCGCCGCGCCGGTGGCGCCGGAGCCCGCGCCCGGGGGCCGGTCGGGTTCGGTCGCCGGCGGCGTCACGGGAGTCGAGGGAGCCGAGGGAGAGGCCCCGTCGGGTGCCTCGAAGGACCCGGTGGAGAAGAAGATGCCGGCCCACAGCTTCTTGAAGACGCCGTCGGGGAAGAGCGCGTCGGCGAGGTTCCAGTAGGTGATCGCCGGGGCGATGGCGTCGACGCGTCGGTCGTGGCCGGCGGCGAGCAGGGCGCTCGCCCCGCCGTAGGAGGCCCCGGCCACGCCGACGCGCGGGTCCCCGTCCGCGTCCTGGAGGACCTCGGGCCGGTCGGCGAGCCAGTCGACGAGCCGGGAGACGTCCTTGATCTCGTACGCGGGGTCGTTGAGACCGATCTTCCCGGTGGACTTGCCGAAGCCGCGGGCGGACCAGGTCAGCACGGCGTAGCCGTCGCGGGCGAGCTCCTCGGCCTGGGCGCGTACGTCGTCCTTGCTGCCGCCGAAGCCGTGGCCGAGGAGGACGGCCGGCCGGCGCGCGCCCCGGTCCCCCGCCGTGAAGTACGAGGTGTCGATCTGCGCCCCCGGCATCTGCCGGGTCCCGTCCTCGCGGTGCACGACCGGGCCCGAGTCGTCGGCGACCGCGGTCCAGGTGCCCGCGCCGGCGAGGGCGACGAGCGCCGCTCCGCCCGCGAGCCATCGGCCGCGCCGACCGGGCCGGGGAAGTCGGATCTTCATGGGGAAACCCTAAGCGGAAGCCCCGCGGTCCCTCCGCCCCCGTCAGTGGGAGCCGGTCAGCCTCCCAGGGAAGTACGCGGACCGCCCCGCGTACACCAGCGGTGGTACGGGGCGCTCCGCGCGCCTCCCTCGTCGCGCGCGCCCGGGAGGCCGTGCGCCGATGGCCGACCGGTCAGTTGTTGCGCGGGAAGCCCAGGTCGACGCCCGAGTGCGGCTCCGAGGGGTCCGGCCAGCGGGTCGTGACGACCTTGCCGCGGGTGTAGAAGTGCACGCCGTCGTTGCCGTAGATGTGGTGGTCGCCGAAGAGCGAGTCCTTCCAGCCGCCGAAGGAGTGGTACCCGACGGGCACCGGGATCGGGACGTTCACCCCGACCATGCCCGCCTGGACCTCCAGTTGGAAGCGGCGGGCCGCGCCGCCGTCCCGGGTGAAGATCGCGGTGCCGTTGCCGTACGGGGACGCGTTGATCAGCGCCACGCCCTCCTCGTACGTCGCCGCGCGCAGCACGCACAGCACCGGTCCGAAGATCTCGTCCCGGTAGGCGTCGGAGTCGGTGGAGACCCGGTCGAGCAGGGACAGCCCGATCCAGTGCCCCTCCTCGTACCCCTCGACGGTGTACCCGGTGCCGTCGAGGACCACCTCGGCGCCCTGCGCCGCAGCGCCCGTCACGTAGGAGGCGACCTTGTCCCGGTGCGCCCTGGTGATCAGCGGCCCCATCTCCGAGGACGGGTCGTCGCCCGGCCCGATCTTGACCTTCTCGGCGCGCTCGCGGATCTTCTCGACGAGTTCGTCGGCGACGGAGTCGAGCGCCACCACCGCGGAGATCGCCATGCAGCGCTCGCCCGCGGAGCCGTACGCCGCCGAGACCGCCGCGTCCGCCGCGGCGTCCAGGTCCGCGTCCGGCAGCACCAGCATGTGGTTCTTCGCACCGCCGAGCGCTTGGACGCGCTTGCCGTTCGCCGAGGCGGTGGTGTGGATGTAGCGGGCGATCGGGGTCGATCCGACGAAGGAGACCGCGGCCACGTCGGGGTGCGCCAGCAGGGCGTCCACGGCGACCTTGTCGCCGTGGACCACGTTCAGCACGCCGTCCGGAAGCCCCGCCTCCGCGGCGAGTTCGGCGAGCAGGTTCGCCGCCGACGGGTCCTTCTCGCTCGGCTTGAGGACGAAGGTGTTGCCGCACGCGATGGCCAGCGGGAACATCCACATCGGCACCATCGCGGGGAAGTTGAACGGGGTGATGCCGGCGACGACCCCGAGCGACTGGCGGATCGCGGCGACGTCGACCCGGTTGGAGACCTGCGTCGACAACTCACCCTTGAGCTGGCCGGGGATCCCGCAGGCCAGCTCGACGATCTCCAGTCCGCGCGCCACCTCGCCGAGCGCGTCGGAGTGCACCTTGCCGTGCTCGGCGGTGATCAGCGCGGCGATCTCGTCGCGCCGGGCGTCCAGCAGGGCGCGGTAGCGGAAGAGGACCGCGGTGCGCTGGGCGAGCGAGGAGGTGCCCCAGGTCGCGTACGCCTCCTTGGCCGCGGCGACCGCGGCCCCGACCTCGTCCGCGGAGGCCAGCGCGACGCGCGTGGTGACGGCGCCGGTCGCGGGGTCGGTGACCTCGCCCCAGGTGCCGGACGCGCCCTCGACGGTCTTGCCACCGATCCAGTGGTTGACGGTCTTCGTCATGACGAAAGGCTCCTTCACGAGTGTCGGCGCACGGGCCGGGCGGGTCGCGTACGGGCGGGCCGGACGGACGGCGGCCCACGGGTGGTACGGCCGCTCAGCTGCACGCAGGTGCAGGTGCGGGGACGCACCGGCGTACGGACGCGCAGGTCACAGATGCCGACGCCGGGCCCTGACCTGCCGCTCGTACTCCTCCCGGGCCTTGATCGCGGACGGGCGGTCCGCCGTCTGGGCCACGGGAACATCCCACCACGCCTGCGCCGGGGGCGCGCCCGACACAGTGTCTGCCGTTTCGGTCTCCACGTAGACACCTGTGGGCACGTCCGACCAGCGCGCTTCGGCCAGTGCTTCCCGCAGGTCGTGGACGGTGCGGGCGCGGATCACCCGCAGTCCGAGCGAGGCCGCGTTCGCCGCGAGGTCCACCGGGAGCGGGGCGCCGGTGTACGTCCCGTCCGCGGCGCGCAGTCGGTACGCCGTGCCGAAGCGCTCCGCGCCGACGGCCTCGGACAGCCCGCCGATCGACGCGTATCCGTGGTTCTGCAGGATCACCACCTTGATGGGGACGTTCTCCTGGACGGCGGTGACGATCTCGGTGGGGTTCATCAGGTACGTGCCGTCCCCGACCAGCGCCCACACGGGCCGGCCCGGTGCCGCCAGCGCGACGCCGATGGCGGCGGGGATCTCGTAGCCCATGCAGGAGTAGCCGTACTCGACGTGGTACTGGTCGCTGGAGCGCGCCCGCCACAGCTTGTGCAGGTCGCCGGGGAGGGACCCGGCCGCGTTGATCAGGATGTCGTCCTCGGTGACCAGCGCGTCCAGGGCGCCGAGCACCTGGGCCTGGGTGGGGCGCAGGTCCGCCTCGCCGGGCCGGCCCGGTTCGTACGCCGCGTCCACCAGGCGCTCCCAGCGCTCCTTGCCCTCACCGTACTCCCGCGCGTACGCGTCCGGGACCCGGAAGCCGGGGTGCCGGGCCGCGACGTCCTCGGTCAGCTCGACGAGCGCGGCCCTGGCGTCGGCGACCACCGACAGCCCGGCCATCTTGTGGGCGTCGAAGGAGGTGACGTTGAGGTTCAGGAAGCGGACCGCGGGGTTCTGGAAGAGGGTGGACGACGCCGTGGTGAAGTCCGACCAGCGCGTGCCGACGCCGACGACCAGGTCGGCGGTGCGCGCCAGGTCATTGGCGGCGGCGGTGCCGGTGTGGCCGATCGCGCCCACGTCGCAGGGGTGGTCGTACGGCAGGGAGCCCTTGCCTGCCTGGGTGGACGCGACGGGGACGCCGGTCGCGTCGACGAACGCCGCCAGCGCCTCCTCGGCTTCGCTGTGGTGGACGCCGCCGCCGGCGACGAGCAGCGGGCGGCGGGCCGAGGTCACCGCGTGCACCGCGGAGTCGAGGTCGCGGCGGTCGGGCCGGGGGCGGGTCACCCGCCACACCCGGTCGGCGAAGAAGTCCTCGGGCCAGTCGTACGCCTCGGTCTGGACGTCCTGCGGCAGGGCGAGGGTGACGGCGCCCGTCTCGGCCGGGTCGGCGAGGACGCGCATGGCCTGGAGCGCGGCCGGAATCAGCGCTTCCGGGCGGGTGACGCGGTCGAAGTGGCGGGAGACCGGGCGCAGTGCGTCGTTGACGGACACATCGCCCGCGTGCGCCGACTCCAGCTGCTGGAGCACCGGGTCGGCGGGCCGGGTGGCGAAGACGTCGCCGGGGAGCAGCAGCACCGGCAGTCGGTTGATCGTCGCCAGCGCCGCGCCCGTGACCAGGTTCGTCGCGCCCGGACCGATGGAGGTGGTGACGGCGTGGGCGGAGAGGCGGCGCGACTGGCGGGCGTAGCCGACGGCGGCGTGCACCATGGCCTGTTCGTTGCGCCCCTGGTAGTACGGCATGGGGGCGGCGGGGCCGGTGCCGGACTCGACGAGGGCCTGGCCGATACCGGCGACGTTCCCGTGGCCGAAGATGCCCCAGGTGGCCGCGATCAGGCGCTGGCGGCGGCCGTCGCGCTCGGTGTGCTGGTGGGCGAGGAAGGCGACGAGCGCTTGGGCGACGGTGAGCCGACGGGTGGTCATCGGGGTCCTTCCTGGGGCCGGGGCGGTGTCTGGTCGGGGTGCGCGGGGCTCGCGGACGGCGTGTGGCCCGCGGACGGCGTGGGGTGCACGGGACTTGCGGGGTGCGCTGGCTCCGGCCCGTACAACGGCAGTCGTGGGTCCACCGGCTGCTGCGGCCACGTCTCCCGGATCCAGCCGTGGTCGGGGTGGTCGCAGATCAGCCACTCCCGCTCGGGACCGGGGCCGGCCATCACGTTCAGGTAGTACATGTCGCGGCCGGGCGCGGCGATGGACGGGCCGTGCCAGCCGTCGGGGATCAGCACGACGTCACCGGTGCGGACCTCGGCCAGGACGTCCGTGCCGCCGGCCCGGGAGGGCGAGACCCGGTGGTAGCCGAGCCCGTCGTCGGCGATCTCGAAGTAGTAGACCTCCTCCAACTCCGACTCGACGCCGGGCCGGTGTACGTCGTGCTTGTGCGGCGGGTACGACGACCAGTTGCCGCCGGGGGTCAGCACCTCCACCGCGATCAGCCGGTCGCATGCGAACGTGTCGGCCGCGGCGAAGTTGTTCACCTGACGCGAGCACGTGCCGGAGCCGCGCAGCTCGACCGGTACCTCCGGCGCGGGGCCGTAGCGAGCGGGGAGTCGACGCTCGCACTTCGCTCCTGCCAGCGCGAAGCGGCCTCCCGCACCGGAGGCGATCTGTGCGTGGGCATCGCGGGGGACGTACGCGAAGTCGGTGACCCCGCTGAAGACGCCTTCCCTGCCCAGCAGTTCGAAAAACTCACCGTCGACCTCGACGGTGCACCCGCCCTGGAGCGGAAGGACGATCCACTCGCTGTCCCCGGTGGCGAGGTGGTGCACCGCTCCGGGGGCGAGCTCCAGCACGCGCACGGCGGCGTGACCCCAGCCGGCGTGCTCGGGGTCGATCCGCAGGGCGTACGGACCGTCGGCGGCGCTGCCCGCCGGCACGTACGACCGCCGGGTCGGTGCGTCGTCCTGTGTGCCCATCGTTCTCCCCACTCTCCCTCATCGCACTGACAACGGGCCCGGGGCCCAGGAGTCCGGGCCCGTCGCCTCCCGGCCCCGCCGGGTCTCGCCGGGCCCTGGCGCGCCCTACAGCAGTCCTACCGCGGTGTCGACGGCCTTGGCGACGTCCCCGTCCACCGGGTAGAGCAACGAGCGTCCCACCACCAGCCCCTGCACTGTCGGCAGTTGCAGGGCGGTGCGCCACTTCTCGTACGCGCCGTCCTGGTCGTCGCCGATCTCGCCGCCGAGGATCACCGCGGGCAGCGTCGAGGTCTGCATCACCGCGGCCATGTCGCCGGGGTCGTCGGTGACCGGGACCTTCAGCCAGGTGTACGCGGAGGTGCCGGCGAGTCCGGACGCGATGGCTATCGAACGGGTGACGGCCTCGGCGCTCAGGTCGGTGCGCAGCCGACCGTCCACCCGGTGGCAGATGAACGGTTCGACGAAGACGGGCAGTCGGCGCTCCGCCATCTCGTCGACGGCGCGGGCGGTGGCGTGCAGGGTGTCCAGGGAGCCGGGGTCCTGGTAGTCGATGCGCAGCAGCAGCTTGCCGGCGTCGAAGCCGAGTCGGGCCAGGTCCTGGGCACGGTGTCCGGTGAAGCGGTCGTCGAGTTCGAAGGCGGCGCCGGCGAGCCCTCCGCGGTTCATGGAGCCGATGACGACCTTCTCGTCGAGCGCGCCGAGCAGGAGCAGGTCGTCGAGGATGTCGGCGGTGGCGAGTACGCCGTCGACGCCGGGGCGGGACAGTGCCAGGCAGAGCCGTTCGAGCAGGTCGAGGCGGTTGGCCATGGCCAGGCGGCGGTCGCCGACGGCGAGCGCTCCGCGGGCGGGGTGGTCGGCCGCGACGATCATCAACCGGCCGCTCTCGCCGACGAGTCGGGGCCGCCGGTGGCGGCGGTGCGCCGCTTCGGCGACGGCTTCGGGGTGGCGGGTGCGGATCCCGACGAGTTCGCCGATGGACACGCGGCTCACGACAGGGCTCCGGGGGCGGTCTCGGGGGTGGCGTCTGGCGCGGTTGCGTCGGCTGTGGAGTCGGTGCGGGGGTCGGGTGCGGCTGGGGCTGCTGGGGCTGGCGGGGCTGGCGGGGGCGTGGGAGACGGCGGGACCGGGCCGCCGGCGAGGACCTGCTCGACCTCGTCCCGGTACGGCATGGCGCTGGAACAGGCGAGGCGGGCGGCGACGATGGCTCCGGCTGCGTTGGCGTACCGCATCACCCGCTCCAGCGGCCAGCCGGCGAGCAGTCCGTGGCAGAGCGCTCCGCCGAACGCGTCACCCGCCCCGAGGCCGTTGACCACCTCGACGGGGACGGGCGGGACCTGGGCGCGGGTGCCGTCGCGGTGGAGCGCCAGCACGCCCTCGGGGCCCTGTTTGACGACGGCGAGTTCGACGCCGGCGGCCAGCAGCGCTCGGGCGGCGGCTTCGGGAGCACGCTCCCCCGTGGCGATCTCGCACTCGTCGAGGTTGCCGACGGCCACGGTGGCGAAGCGCAGCGCCTCCCGGTAGTAGGGGCGGGCCGCCTCGGGGTCGCGCCAGAACATCGGCCGCCAGTCGAGGTCGAAGACGGTGGTGGCGGCGCGGTTCCGGTGGGCGAGCGCGGTCTGGGTGGCGCCGCGGCTGGGCTCGGCGCACAGCCCGGTGCCGGTCATCCAGAAGACGCGGGCCTCGGCGATCGCGTCCAGGTCCAACTCGTCGGCGCGGATCTCCAGATCGGGCGCCTTGGGCCGACGGTAGAAGTAGAGCGGGAAGTCGTCCGGCGGGAAGATCTCGCAGAAGGTGACCGGGGTGGGGTGGTCGGCCACCGGGGTCACCCAGCGGTCGTCCACGCCGAACTCGCACAGCGCCTGGTGGAGGTAGTCGCCGAAGGGATCCGCCCCGGTGCGGGTGACGACGGCGGCGCGACGGCCGAGACGGGCGGCGCCGACGGCGACGTTGCTGGCCGAGCCGCCGAGGAACTTCCCGAAGACGTCGACCTGCGCCAGTGGGACCCCGGTCCGCAGCGGATACAGGTCGACCCCGATCCGGCCCATGGTGATCACGTCGTACGGCTGGGGGTCGTACGGCTGAGGCATGCGCGTCCCTTCGGTCCTTCGGTTCGGCGCGGGGCTCCCACCAGGTCTATTGGCTTTCCCGAACCCTGTCAACATTTTGTCCTGACATTCGGACGAAGGCTTGACACCCTTCCGAACCGGCCGGAAAGCTCGATGGCATGACGCCCCGCGCCTCGTCCCCCGCCGCTCCCCTCAGCCGCATCCGGGTCGGCTCGGCCCCCGACTCCTGGGGCGTGTGGTTCCCCGACGACCCCCGACAGGTCCCCTGGCAGCGCTTCCTCGACGAGGTCGCCGACGCGGGCTACGAGTGGATCGAACTCGGCCCGTACGGCTATCTGCCCACCGACCCCGCCGTGCTCGGCGCGGAGACCGGGCGCCGCGGGCTGAAGGTCTCGGCGGGCACGGTCTTCACCGGGCTGCATCACGGCCCCGCGGTCTGGGACCGGACCTGGGAGCACGTCTCGGCCATCGCGGCGCTCGCCCGGGACACGGGCGCCCGCCACCTCGTCGTGATCCCGGCCTTCTGGCGGGACGACAAGACGGGAAGGGTACTGGAGGACAGCACCCTGACCGCAGCGCAATGGCGGGACCTGACCGGTCAGACGGAACGGCTGAGCCGTGAGGTGCGCGAGCGGTACGGGCTGCGGATCGTGGTCCACCCGCACGCGGACACCCACATCGACGGCGAGGAGAACGTCGCCCGCTTCCTCGACGGCACCGACCCGGAGCTGGTCTCGCTCTGCCTGGACACCGGGCACTACGCCTACTGCGGCGGCGACAGCGTCAAGCTGATCGAGACGTACGGCGAACGACTCGGCTACCTCCACCTCAAGCAGGTCGACCCCGCGGTGCTGGCCGGAGTCGTCGCGGAGGACCTGCCCTTCGGCCCGGCCGTGGCGCGCGGCGTGATGTGCGAGCCGCCCACCGGGGTGCCCGCCCTGGAACCCGTCCTGGCCGCGGCCCAGGCCCTCGACATCGACCTGTTCGCCATCGTCGAGCAGGACATGTACCCCTGCCCACCGGACAAACCCCTACCGATCGCCCGAAGGACCCGGCAATTCCTGCGCTCTTGCGGGGCCTGACACCCAAGTGCCTTATCTGGCAGGGTTGTCAGATGCTCATCACACATGTCCCGATTACGCGGGTCTTCCGTCACAGCTGATCAACATCACCGCCCTTCCCCTCCTCTTCGACCGGCTCCAGGCGCCAGGCTCAGTGATCGACAGGCGTTTCCGCCGCAGGTCCCTCACGGTCCCCCAACCGTGACTGCGGCCACGCAAGGAGGTGCCACTCAGATGTCGGACAGAAGGCTCTGGTCGTACAAGGAGATCGCCGCTCACATCCGGGTCCAACCGGACACCGTCCGCTCCTACCGCAAGCACGGACATCTCCCGCCCCCCGACCTCGTCGAGGCCGGAAAGCCCTATTGGTACGCCGACACCATCCGTGCCTGGGTGGCCAACCGCCCGGGCAACAGGGGTCGCCGCTGACCGTGCGTCGTCCTGGGTCCCGCACTTCGACCAGGGGTGCGGGACCTCCGCACGTCATATTGGATTGCCGAACGCTTCCCGCGCTTTCGACAATGCCCCCATGAACGCCACCTCCGGTTTCTCCCTCAAACCGACCCTGCACGGGGAACGGGTCACGCTCCGCCCCTTCACCGAAGCCGACGTCCCCACGATGATCGAGATCCTGGGCGATCGCGACGTCCTCCACTTCACCGGGGCTCCCGAGGACGACGAGACGGCGGACGCAGCCCTGCGCGCCTGGTACACCTCCCGCAACGACCAGTCCGACCGCCTCGACCTCGCGGTCGTGAACCGGGCGAACGGCGAGGTCGTCGGCGAGGTCGTCCTCCACGAGTGGGACCCGGCCAACCAGAACTGCCGCTTCCGCACCCTGATCGGCCCCAAGGGGCGCGATCGCGGCCTCGGCACCGAGGCCACCCGGCTGATCGTCGGCCACGGCTTCACCCACGTCGGCCTCCACCGGATCGCGCTGAGCGTCTTCGACTTCAACCCCCGCGCCCGCCGCGTCTACGAGAAGGTCGGGTTCGTCGCCGAGGGGGTCGAGCGCGAGGTGCTGCGCCATCGAGGAGAGTGGGTGAACGCCACCGCGATGTCGATGCTGGCCAGCGAGTGGGCCGCCCGCGCCGACGCCTGATCAGACCAGACCAGATCTGCCCTGGCCTGCTTGGCCTGTCCTGGCCTGGCTGGCCGGCCCCGGGTGCGTTCGCTGGTGCTGGTACCACCGGCACTGCCCCGGGGCTACCGCTCCGGCCTTCGAAACCCGCCCCGGGAACCCGGGAGCTCAGGTCCGCGTCGTGTCCACCGCGTCCCGGGCGGCCTCGGCAGCGGCCTCGTCGCTGGCCCCTGTCCCCGCCGCTACGGGCGGGGCGGGCGGTATCTCCCCCTCACTGAGCCCGAACCGCTCGTGGAACCTCCGCAGCGGCGCCGGCGCCCACCACGTACGCACCCCGGTGAGCTTCATCACCGACGGCACCAACAGCCCGCGGACCACCATCGCGTCCATCAACACCGCCACCGCGAGCCCCAGGCCCAGCATCTTGGTGTTGGTGATCCGGGAGGTGCCGATGGCGACCATCACCACGGCGAGGATCAGCGCGGCTGCGGTGATCAGCCCTCCGGTGCGCTGGAGCCCGAAGCGGATGGCGTGCTCGTGGTCATGCGTGCGGTCGTACTCCTCCTTGATGCGGGAGAGCAGGAAGACGCCGTAGTCCATGGAGAGGCCGAAGGCGACGCAGAACATCAGCACGGGCAGATTCGCCTCGATGTCCCCGGTCGACGTGAAGCCGAGCAGCCCGGACAGATGGCCGTCCTGGAAGACCCAGACCACGGCGCCGAACATGGCCGTGAGGCTGAGGCCGTTGAGCAGGACCGCCTGGAGGGGGATCAGCACGCTGCCGGTCAGCAGGAACACCAGGAGCAGCGTCACCACGACGATGAACGCGAGGGCGAGCGGCAGCTCACCCGCGATCGCCGCCTTGGAGTCCTCCAGGACGGCCGCACGGCCCGTCACGGACGTCTCGAACGGGGCCGGGACGTCACGGATCTCGTGCACCAGGCTCTGGGCCCCCTGCCCCACCGCCTCGCCCTTGGGCTGGACGGTGAAGTACGCAGCGCTGCCGGAGGTGATCGGTCCGTCCACCCGCAGCACTGCGGGAAGCGCGGCGACCCGGTCGCGGTACGCGGCGTACTGCTCGGCACTCACGCCGCCCGCACCGGCGGAGTCGGCGGAGTCACCGGCTTCCGCGAAGATCTCGATGCCGCCGTCCGGGCTGCCGGGGAAGCCGTCCCTGATGTGCTGCTGCACCACGTGCGACTCTGCGGACGACGGCAACTGGCGGTAGTCCGGCGTACCGAACTTGACGCCCAGGAAGGGCAGCCCCAGCAGGACCAGGGCGGTGACCGTGGTGAAGGCGAAGAGCGGGGCGCGGCGCATCACCAGATCGGCCAGCCGCGCCCAGCCGCCCCTGGCCTCCCGGGAGCCCTCGCCCCCGGGCCGCTCGGCACGACCGCGGCGGCGCCGGAACAGGGCGCGCAGGTCGAGGGAGTTGATCCGGTCACCCAGCAACATCAGGGCGGCCGGGAGCAGGACGAGCGCCGCCACGGCGGCCAAGGCGACCACGGCGATGCCCGCGTAGGCGAAGGAGCGCAGGAAGTACTGCGGGAAGACGAGCATGGCGGCGAGGGAGACCGCGACCGTGAGGGCGGAGAACAAGACGGTGCGCCCGGCCGTGCGCAGGGTGGCGCCGACCGCGTCCCTCACCTCGGCTCCGGTGGCCAGTTCCTCGCGGAAGCGGCGCACGATGAACAGGGCGTAGTCAATGGCGAGGCCGAGGCCGAGCGCTGTGGTGAGGTTCTGCGCGAAGACGGAGACGTCGGTGAACTCGGTGATGCCGCGCAACACCGCGTTCGTCCCCAGAATGGCGACGATGCCGACGCCCAGTGGCAACAGCGCGGCGATCACGCTGCCGAAGACCAGGATCAACAGCAGCAGCGTGATCGGCAGGGCGATCAACTCCGCCCGCAACAGGTCGTCCTGGATGATCGTCGTCATCTCGTGGTTCACGGCGACGGGACCGCCGATGGAGACCTCCACCGGGCCGTGCTCGCCACGGAAGGTGTCCCAGATCCGCTCCAGCGTCCGGGTGGCGGCATTCTCGTCCCCCAGGATCCGGGCGACGATCAGCGCCTCATGGCCCTCCTCGGAGCGCAGCGCGGGTGACGGGCTCTGCCAGTACGACCCCACGACCGTGACGTCGTCCTCGGCGGACAGGAGCTCGGTGAGCCGCCGCCCTTCGGCGGCCACAGCCTCGCCGTCAACGCTCTGCCGGCCTGCGTCGACGAGCAGGAGGAGATTGGGCTGGGACTCGGGGAACTCCCGCTCCAGCGCCTTGGTGGCGTAGGCAGATTCGGCACCGGGGTCCTCCCATCCGCCACTGCCCATGCGATCCGCGACGCCACTGCCGGCGAAGACGGCGAGCACCGTGACCACGAGAGCGGCTAACAACGCCAGGCGTGGTCGTGCGGTGACGAGTCGGGTCCATCGCCCGAGCGCGAGCTTCTCCTGCTCGGGGCGCGAGCTTTGCACCCCGGACGAGCGGTTGACTTCGGACATCGTGCGGTGTCCCCTTCACCGTGGCCCGTGCGTACACCGCGAGAGCGCGCGCACGGGGCGATCGTCACCAATGCACGACAAACACGAGTGGTCGCTCGCATTAGCGTGAAGACTAGAATGCGAGTGAGCGCTCGCGTTTGTCAACCGCATCGAAAAGCTGGGGATATCAGTGCCAGAGCCGAGAAGGCGGGAGTCGACAGGCCCGAACCCCGCCGCACCCACGGAAGCCGCCGGGGCACCCGCGCCCGACGGCGCGTCCGACAGACCCCCGCCCGAAACACCCACACCCGAGACACCCGCGCCTGGCACACCCGCGTCCGACCCGCCGGCGCCTGACACGCCCACGCCCGGCCCGCCCGCCAAGCCGCGCCGCCGACAGGCCCGGGGGGAGCGCCGAATCGCGCAGCTCCTGGACGCCGCAGCCAAGGTCTTCTGCACCTCCGGCTACACAAGCGCCAGCACCAATGCCATCGCCCGCGAGGCGGGCGTCTCGCCCGGCACGCTCTACCAGTTCTTCCCGAACAAGGAAGCCATCGCCATCGAACTCGGCGGCCGGCTACTCGAAGACTGGCACCGGTCCCACGGCGCGGCACTGGAGGCGACCAGCCTCGACCTCCCGTTCGACCAAATGCTGGACGCGGTACTGGACCCGCTGTTCGCGTTCAACTACGAGAACCCGGCCTTCGCGGTCCTGATCCACGGCCCAGGCGCGCCCGGCCAGATCACCCAGGAGTTCGAGGCGATCCACGCGAGCCTGCTGACCCGCCTGGAGGGCGTCATCAGCAGCTACCTCCCCGACGCGCCGCCCGCACAGCTCACCCTCATCGCGAACACCAGCTTCGCGATCTTCAAGGCGGGCCTGGACCTCGTCCTCACGCACGAGGGGACAGAGCGCGAGGCGTACGCGACGGAGGTCAAGCGGGCGATGTATCGCTACCTGGAACCACTCTTCCCCGAGGACCACACCGAATCCTGCGCCTCCTTCCATACCCCCTAGGGGTATAGTATGGTGAGCATCGCGAGCGCGGGAGTCGACAGGGCTCCCGCAATGCCCGGTATGCCACGAATGCTGCTCACGCCCCACGAGGAGAACGCCATGACCGCTCAGTCCGACATCGAGATCGTCGAGACCTCCGCCTCCAGCTGCTGCGGTGGCAGCTCCTGCGGCACGGGCGCGAAGGAGGCCGCGACCGAGGGCGCGGTAACGACCGTCTACAAGGTCACCGGAATGACCTGCGGCCACTGCGAGGGCGCCATCGCCGGCGAGATCTCCGCCATCGCCGGCGTGACCTCGGTCTCGGCCGTCGCCTCGACCGGCCTGGTCACCGTGGTGTCCGAGGCCGCCCTCGACGAGGAGGCCGTACGCGCCGCGGTGGACGAGGCCGGTTACGAGCTGACCGGCACGGCCTGAGCCCCGCCGACACGCCGCCAGCATCACCCACTAGATCACCAGGGCCGTACGGAGGCAGCTTCCACCGCTTCCGTACGGCCCTGGCGCACCTCCGGACCACCCCGCAGCACGCGCCGGGGGCCCGGCCGACCGACCGGCCGTCCGACATGCCGGACACGGGGATACGTGATCCGTCTCTCATCTGGCGCGTCCGACGGGACTCCGCAACGCCGTCCGGCGAGCGCCGAAAGCTGCCACAAACGATCATGAATGCAAGCATTGCCGCAGCTCAGAACCGTGATCGATAATGCACCCGATAGGGGTGCACGGCGCTCCCCCATAGGGGTAGCCACGGCCCGCGCTCCGCGCCTCAGCTACACCCGAGGCACAAGACCTTCACAAAGAGACCTAGATCACAGATATTGAGGGGTAACCATTGAGGCTCCTCGCGGGTCTAAATGGACGATGCCGAGAACGTCTTGGGGGACGTTCATGGGTTGTCTTGGGGGACATCCCAGGCAAGCGTTGGCCGGGGCACGTGCCCGGGGAGCTTTGAGCGGCCCTCCCGTGCGTACGTACCCCGGCAGACCGCGTGAGCAACTGCGGTTGCAGACGCCCGGCCGGATCCCGTGGGGGGAATCCGCTCCGGGGATATGGGAAGCGCCCCACTCGCCGACCCGTGGGGGGATCGGCGGTGGGGCGCTTCCGTTCGCCTGGGCGCCCCGTGGCGGGCGCTCGGACTGGTCAGCCGGTCAGCGGGCCTCGACCGGGACGAAGTCGCGCAGGACCTCGCCGGTGTAGATCTGCCGCGGACGGCCGATGCGGGAGCCCGGCTCCTTGATCATCTCGTGCCACTGGGCGATCCAGCCGGGGAGCCGGCCGAGCGCGAAGAGCACGGTGAACATCTCGGTCGGGAAGCCCATGGCCCGGTAGATCAGGCCGGTGTAGAAGTCGACGTTCGGGTAGAGCTTGCGCTCAACGAAGTAGTCGTCGGCGAGGGCGTGCTCTTCGAGCTTGAGGGCGATGTCCAGCAGCTCGTCGGACTTGCCGAGGGCCGACAGGACGTCGTGCGCCGCCGCCTTGATGATCTTCGCCCGGGGGTCGAAGTTCTTGTAGACGCGGTGCCCGAAGCCCATGAGCTTCACGCCGTCTTCCTTGTTCTTCACCTTGCGGATGAAGGAGTCGACGTCGCCGCCGGACTGCTGGATGCCCTCCAGCATCTCCAGCACCGACTGGTTGGCGCCACCGTGCAGTGGGCCCCAGAGCGCGGAGATGCCCGCGGAGATGGAGGCGAACATGTTCGCCTGTGAGGAGCCCACCAGGCGGACCGTGGACGTCGAGCAGTTCTGCTCGTGGTCCGCGTGCAGGATCAGCAGCTTGTCGAGCGCGGCGACGACGACCGGGTCGAGGTCGTACTCCTGCGCGGGGACCGAGAAGGTCATGCGCAGGAAGTTCTCCACGTAGCCGAGGTCGTTCCGCGGGTAGACGAAGGGGTGCCCGATCGACTTCTTGTACGCGTACGCCGCGATCGTGGGCAGCTTGGCCAGCAGCCGGATCGTGGAGAGGTCGCGCTGCTTCTCGTCGAAGGGGTTGTGGCTGTCCTGGTAGAACGTGGACAGGGCGCTGACCACGGAGGACAGCATGGCCATCGGGTGGGCGTCGCGCGGGAAGCCGTCGAAGAACCGTTTGACGTCCTCGTGCAGCAGGGTGTGCTGGGTGATCTCGTTCTTGAACGCGGCCAGCTCGTCGACGGTCGGGAGTTCCCCGTTGATGAGCAGGTAGGCCACCTCAAGGAAGGTGGAGCGCTCGGCCAGCTGCTCGATGGGGTAGCCGCGGTAGCGCAGGATGCCCTGCTCGCCGTCGAGGTAGGTGATCGCGGACTTGTAGGCGGCCGTGTTGCCGTAGCCGCTGTCCAGGGTCACGAGACCCGTCTGGGCCCGGAGCTTCCCGATGTCGAAGCCCTTGTCACCGACGGTGCTCTCGACCACCGGGTAGGTGTACTCACCGTCCGCGTACCGCAGTACTACAGAGTTGTCGCTCACGTCATCCCTCACCGACGTAGTGCCTCTTCTTCGAGGTGCCCTGACTGTCTCTACCATCCCCCATTTGGCGCATGAGAGTGCACTCGGGGTCGACCATTGGGCCCGTTGGCGGCACTCAGTGCCGCCAACCTGCTCATCCTGCCCCGTTCGCCCGGATTCCGGAAGTCGGGGTGTCATTTCCCACCCCACCTGGGCGAGCGGTCCCCCGGGCGGGCGAGCCGCGCCCGGATCAGCCTCCGGCGAGCCGATGGTCCAGCGCGGTGAAGCGTCTGCCTGCGGAAACCGTGCGCACGGCCTGCCCGATGGCCCGACGGGACCCGACCAGCACGACCAACTTCTTCGCCCGGGTCACCGCCGTGTAGAGGAGGTTGCGCTGGAGCATCATCCACGCACCGGTGGTGACTGGGATCACCACGGCGGGGTATTCACTCCCCTGTGAACGGTGGATGGTCACCGCGTACGCATGTGCCAATTCGTCCAGTTCGTCGAAGTCGTAGGGCACTTCCTCGTCTTCGTCGGTGAGCACCGTCAGACGCTGTTCCTCCAGGTGGAGGGAGGTGACCACGCCGACGGTGCCGTTGAAGACGCCGTTCTCGCCCTTCTCGTAGTTGTTGCGGATCTGGGTGACCTTGTCGCCGACGCGGAAGACCCGGCCGCCGAAACGCTTCTCGGCCACGTCCGGACGGGCGGGCGTGACGGCCTGCTGGAGCAGCCCGTTGAGCGCGCCGGCGCCCGCGGGACCCCGGTGCATCGGAGCCAATACCTGCACGTCCCGCCGCGGATCAAGGCGAAATTTGGCCGGAATTCTGTGTGCAGCTACATCAACGGTGACCTTGCCCGCCTCCTCCGTGTCCTCGACGACGAAGTGGAAGAAGTCCGGCAGGCCGGTGGTGATGGGCGGTACGCCGGAATTGATCCGGTGGGCGTTGGTGACGACGCCGGACTGCTGCGCCTGGCGGAAGATCCGGGTCAACCGGACGTTCGGCACGGGGCCGCCGTCGGCGAGCAGGTCCCGCAGCACCTCGCCGGCGCCGACGCTGGGGAGCTGGTCCACGTCGCCCACCAGCAACAGGTGCGCTCCGGGGGCGACGGCCTTCACCAGCTTGTTGGCGAGGAGCAGGTCGAGCATGGACGCCTCGTCCACCACGACCAGGTCCGCGTCCAGCGGTCGGTCGCGGTCGTACGCCGCGTCTCCGCCGGGCTTCAGCTCCAGGAGGCGGTGCACCGTGGACGCCTCGGCACCGGTGAGCTCGGAGAGCCGCTTGGCCGCCCGGCCCGTGGGCGCGGCCAGCACGACCTTGGCCTTCTTCGCCCGGGCCAGCTCCACCACCGAACGGACGGTGAACGACTTGCCGCACCCCGGGCCGCCCGTCAGCACCGCCACCCGGCTGGTGAGCGCGAGGCGCACGGCGGCCTCCTGCTCGGGCGCCAACTTCGCGCCCGTCCGGTCCGCGAGCCAGGCCAGCGCCTTGTCCCAGGCGACGTCCTGGAAGCCCGGCATCCGGTCGTCGGAGGCCCGCAGCAGCCGCTGCACCTGGGCCGCCAGCGACAGCTCGGCGCGGTGGAAGGGGACCAGGTACACCGCGGTGACCGATTCGGCGCCATCGGGGGACGGCACCTGTTCTCGCACGACCCCTTCCTCTTCCGCCGCCAGCTCCGCGAGGCAGTCGATCACGAGGCCGGTGTCGACCTGGAGCAGCTTCACGGCGTCGGCGATCAGCTGCTCCTCGGGCAGGAAGCAGTGGCCCTGGTCGGTGGATTGCGACAGCGCGTACTGGAGGCCGGCCTTGACGCGCTCCGGGCTGTCGTGCGGTATGCCCACGGCCTGGGCGATCTTGTCCGCGGTGAGGAACCCGATGCCCCAGACGTCCGCGGCGAGGCGGTACGGCTGGTTCTTCACGACGGAGATCGACGCGTCCTCGTACTTCTTGTAGATGCGGACCGCGATGGAGGTGGAGACGCCCACGCCCTGGAGGAAGACCATGACCTCCTTGATGGCCTTCTGCTCCTCCCACGCGGTGCCGATGAGCTTGGTGCGCTTGGGGCCGAGGCCGGGGACCTCGATGAGGCGGGCGGGCTCGCCCTCGATGACGTCGAGGGTGTCGATGCCGAAGTGGTCGACGATCCGCTCGGCGATGCGCGGGCCGATGCCCTTGATCAGGCCCGAGCCGAGATAGCGGCGGATGCCCTGGACCGTGGCGGGCAGCACCGTCGTGTAGTTCTCCACGGTGAACTGCTTGCCGTACTGCGGGTGGGAGCCCCAACGGCCTTCCATCCGCAGGGACTCGCCCGGCTGCGCGCCGAGCAGCGAGCCGACCACAGTGAGCAGATCGCCGGAGCCACGGCCGGTGTCGACGCGGGCGACCGTGTATCCGTTCTCCTCATTGGCGTAGGTGATCCGCTCAAGGACCCCTTCGACCACCGAAAGATTGGACATGCCACGACGCTACCGCCACGGTCCGACACTCCGAGCGGCCTGTGGAAAACCCTCTCACCCCCCCGCCTGTGGATAACTCGGGGGTCGTCGGGCTCTCGTGCCTATCGTGGTGACACGGGCTCGCACCATCGCAGCCCGGGTCGAGACAGGTCGTGATCACGGGCGTGCTCATCGGACGTGGTCACCAGGCATGGTCACCGGGCGTGCTCCACGAAGCGGCGGGCGGTCTCGATCAGGACGTCCATGCCGTCGCGCGCCCACAGTTCGTCGTTGAACAGCTCGACTTCGATCGGCCCTCGGTAGCCGGCGGCGTCCACCCTGCGCCGCCACTGCCGCAGGTCGATGCAGCCGTCGCCGAGCTGGCCCCGGCCGGTGAGGACGCCCTTGGGCAAAGGCGTCGTCCAGTCGGCCAGTTGGAAGGCGTGGATGCGGCCGGCGGCCCCCGCCCGCACGACCGCAGCGGCTGCCGTGTCGTCCCACCAGACGTGGTAGGTGTCCACGACCACCCCAACCTGGTGGGGCGGGAAGCGCTCGGCGATGTCGAGTGCCTGCGTGAGCGTGGAGATCGCGCACCGGTCGGCCGCGTACATCGGATGGAGAGGTTCCAGAGCGAGGCGCACACCGCGCTCGCCGGCGTAGGAGGTGAGTTCATGCAGTGCATCGGAGATCCGTTCCCGGGCGCCCGGGAGGTCCTTGCTGCCCGTCGGCAGCCCCCCGGAGACCAGTACCAGGGTGTCCGTGCCGAGGGTCGCGGCCTCGTCGACGGCCGCCCGGTTGTCGTCCAGGGCCCGGGAGCGTTCCGCCGGGTCGGCGGCGGTGAAGAAGCCGCCGCGGCACAGGCTGGTGACGGCGAGCCCGGCGTCACCGAGGAGTTTCGCCGCCGCGGTCAGCCCGTGTGCGTGCACCGGGGCGCGCCACAGGCCGACGCCCGGGATGCCGAGGCGGGCGCAGCCGTCGAGGAGTTCGGGGAGGGAGAGTTGCTTCACGGTCATCTGGTTGATGCTGAAGCGGCTGAGGTCCGCTGGTGGTGCGCCCGCGTCGCGGGGCATGGTGTCGGTCATGGTTCAGGCTCCGTACGCGACGTCGACTCCGTACACATCGAGCAGGGACGCCATCCGGGCTTCGGCCAGCTCCGGGTCGGGGAAGAGGCCGAGTCCGTCGGCGAGTTCGTAGGCCCGCGCGAGGTGGGGCAGCGAGCGGGCGGACTGGAGTCCGCCGAGCATGGAGAAGTGGCTCTGGTGACCGGCGAGCCAGGCCAACAGCACGATTCCGGTCTTGTAGTGGCGGGTGGGCGGTTCGAAGAGGTGGCGGGCGAGGGTGACGGTGGGGTCGAGCAGCGCACGGAAGGCGTCGGTCCCGGTCGCGTCGAGGGCGCGTACGGCTTCCGCGGCCAGCGGACCCAGCGGGTCGAAGACGCCGAGCAGGGCGTCGCTGTGGCCGTGCTCGTCGCCGGCGATCAGCTCTGGATAGTGGAAGTCGTCGCCCGTGTAGCAGCGCACGCCGGGTGGCAGCCGTCGGCGCAGCGCGACTTCCCGGCCTGCGTCGAGAAGCGAGATCTTCACGCCGTCGACCTTGTCCGGGTGGGCGTGGACGACGTCGAGGAAGGTGTCGGTGGCCGCGTCCAGGTCGTCGCTGCCCCAGTAGCCTTCGAGCGCCGGGTCGAACATCGGCCCGAGCCAGTGCAGGATCACCGGGCGGGCGGACTGGCGCAGCAAGTGCCCGTAGAGGTCCCGATAGTCGTCGGGGGTGCGGGCGGTGGCCGCGAGGGCGCGGGAGGCCATCAGCACCGCCCGGGCGCCGGTGTCCTCGACGAGGGCGAGTTGCTCCTCGTAGGCGCGGCGGACGGCGGGGAGCGTGGCCGGGCCGGTGAGTTGGTCCGTGCCGACTCCGCAGACGACGGTTCCGCCGACGGACCGGGCCTCGGCAGTGGAGCGGCGGATCAGTTCGGCGGCGGTCGGCCAGTCCAGGCCCGTGCCCCGTTGAGCCGTGTCCATGGCTTCGGCAACGCCCAGCCCGTACGACCACAGGTGCCGGCGGAAGGCGAGGGTGGCGTCCCAGTCCACCGCGGAGCGGGGACCCCGTCCGGCGGTGCTCCCTGCGACGGGCGGACCTGCGTGGGCTTCGGGGTGGGTCCCCGAGTGGGGGTCGGCGCACGGGTCGGCCACGACGTGGGCCGCCGCGAAGACGGTGCGGGAGGCCGGCGGGGCTGGCCGGGGCGCAAGTCGCAGGGGCTGGGCCCGCGGTGCGTAGGAGCGCAGCGTCCCGTCCTGGCCCGGCAGTCGGATGGTCACAGTGCGAGCTCCGGCACTTCGACGCGTCGGCCCTCCGTGGAGGAGCGCAGACCCAGCTCCGCCAGTTGTACGCCGCGGGCGCCGGCGAGCAGGTCCCAGTGGTACGGCGTGCCGCGGGCGACGTGGCGCAGGAAGAGCTCCCACTGCGCCTTGAAGCCGTTCTCGTACTCCTGGTTGTCCGGGATCTCCTGCCACTGGTCGCGGAAGGACGCGCCCGCGGGGAGGTCGGGGTTCCAGACCGGTTTGGGGGTGGCCGAGCGGTGCTGGGCGCGGCAGCGGCGAAGACCCGCGACGGCGGAGCCGTGCGTGCCGTCCACTTGGAACTCCACCAGTTCGTCCCGCATCACCCGCACCGCCCAGGACGAGTTGATCTGGGCGACGGCGCCGCCGGCGAGCTGGAAGACCGCGTACACGGCGTCGTCGGCGGTCGCCGGGTAGGGCTTGCCGCGCTCGTCCCAGCGCTGCGGCACGTGGGTCGTGGCGTGCGCGTAGACGCTCGTGGCCCGGCCGAAGAGGTCGTCCAGGACGTAGGCCCAGTGGGGGAACATGTCGAGGGTGATCCCGCCACCGTCCTCGCTGCGGTAGTTCCACGACGGGCGTTGGGCCTCCTGCCAGTCGCCTTCGAACACCCAGTAGCCGAACTCCCCGCGCACGGAGAGGACGTCGCCGAAGAAGCCGCCGTCGACCAGGCGCTTCAGCTTCAGCAGCCCCGGCAGGAAGATCTTGTCCTGGACCACTCCGTGGCGGATGCCGGCGGCGTCCGCGAGGCGGGCCAGTTCCAGGGCGCTCGCGAGGTCGGGGGCGGTCGGCTTCTCCGTGTAGACGTGCTTGCCCGCGGCGATGGCCCGGCGCAGCGCGGGTACGCGGGCGGAGGTGGCCTGGGCGTCGAAGTAGACCTCGACGCCGTCGTCGGCGAGGACGGCGTCGAGGTCGGTGGTCCAGTGCGGGATGCCGTGCCGCTCAGCGATGGCGCGGAGCGCGGGGGCACGGCGGCCGACGAGGACGGGCTCGGGAAACAGGACCTCGCCGTCGCCCAGGTCAAGACCGCCCTGGTCGCGCAGGGCGAGCAGCGAACGCACGAGGTGCTGCCGGTAGCCCATCCGCCCGGTGACGCCGTTCACGGCGATCCGCACTGTCCGTTGTGTCACGAAAATGCCTCCAGGCTGACGTCGGGCGGCGTACTCGAAACAGCGATAGCAAGCGCTTTCTAAAGTGGTATGACGCTAGCCTGCGCACAGCGGCCGGACAAGGGCCGTGGCCGATCTCCCCAGGAGGAAAGCGATGACAGTCACCCTGACGGATGTCGCCGCGCGCGCCCGGGTGTCCCCGGCCACCGTGTCCCGGGTGCTCAACGGCAACTACCCGGTCGCGGCGTCGACGCGGGCGCGGGTGTTGCAGGCCGTGGAGGAGTTGGACTACGTACTGAACGGGCCGGCGAGTTCGCTCGCCGCCGCGACGTCCGACCTGGTCGGGATCCTGGTCAACGACATCGCCGACCCGTTCTTCGGGATCATGGCCGGGGCGGCACAGACCGAGATAGGCGGGCAGGAGGGCTCGGGTCGCGCGGGCGGCGAGAAGCTGGTCGTCGTCTGCAACACCGGGGGCTCCCCCGAGCGGGAGCTGACGTATCTGACGCTGCTTCAGCGGCAGCGGGCGGCGGGGGTGGTCCTCACGGGTGGCGCGTTGGAGGATCCGGAGCACATTGCGGCGATGTCCGCGAAGTTGGGGCGGTTGGCGGAGGCGGGGACGAGAGTGGTGCTGTGCGGACGGCCGCCGATGCCGCCGATGCCGACGGGGTCGGCGGGGGTCGGTTCGGGTGCAGTTACCGGTGCCGGGGCCGGTTCGGGGGACGATGCCGTGCTCGCCGCGCTCACCTTCGACAACCGCGGCGGGGCGCGGCGGCTCACCGAGCACCTGCTGGCGCTCGGGCACCGGCGGATCGGGTACGTGGCCGGGCCGACCGAACGCACGACGACGCGACATCGGCTGGAGGGGCACCGGGCGGCGTTGGCGGAGGCGCGGGAGGTGGGGGTTGCGGGCGTGGGTGATGTGGCGGAGCAGGAGCGGTTGACGGTCCACGGGCCGTACTCCAGGAGTTCCGGGTACGACGCGACGTTGGAGTTGCTGCGGCGGGCGCCGGACCTCACGGCGGTCGTGGCCGCGAACGACACGGTCGCGTTGGGGGCGTGTGCGGCGCTGCGGGACCAGGGGTTGCGGATTCCGGCGGACGTGTCGGTGGCGGGCTTCGACGACCTGCCGTTCTCGATCGATGCGGTGCCAGCGCTGACGACCGTGCGGTTGCCGCTGTTCGAGGCGGGGGCGCGGGCGGGGCGGTTGGCGATGGGGCGGGAGGATCCGCCGCCGGGGGGTATCGCGACGATCGAGGCGGAGGTGATGGCGCGAGCGTCTACGGCTCCGCCGGGGCGGGGGTAGGGGTGTGACCTGGCTGGCCCCGCCTGGCCTAGCGATCCCGGGCTGTCCCAGGCTGGACGCGGCCTTGGCAAGTCGGGGAAGGGTGGGGTGACTGGCCGTTTCGCGGGGCGGTGGGGTTGAGCGCGCAGTTCCCCGCGCCCCTGAACAACCGCGCTCGCGCCGTACGCGGAAGATCGACCGGCGACTGCGGGACCGTCGGACGTCTCGCGCAGTTCCCCGCGCCCCCAAGCAACCGCGCCCCACCCCCGTACGCGCAACACCAACCAGCGAACGCGGGACGGTGGGGTAGCTCGCGTAGCGACCCGACGCTCCCGAACAAGCGCACCCCCGCCGCAGGCGAAAGTGGGGCGGGGGGGTCAGTGGATGATGGAGACGATTTGGCAGATGGCTTCGGCCAGGTCGCGGTTGCCTTCGAGGGTGACGTCGGGGGTGGTCAGTGCCGCTGTCGGGTGAATGGCGCGGGTGCACAGGCGCCATGCCGTTTCCGGGGGCATGGTGACGCGCGCGGCCGGGCGGCCGGTCGGCGGCTGCGCCAGGGACCAGCGCTCGGCGGTGGCGGTGGCGGTCCACGTCGTCGACATCGCGGCTGCGTCGACGGCGAGTTGCACCTGGGTGCCGATGGGGGCGGACACCGTGCGCAGGGTGTGCGGCAGGGCGCGCGCGAAGGTGTCCAGTACGAGGGCGAGCGGGCCCGGCGCCGGGTCGGTGGCCTGGCCGGTGGCGTGGCGGATCTGCTGACGGTGCGTCCAGAACTCGGTGAACTCCCGGGCGCAGTCCAGCCACATCGGCGCCGCGTCGATCCCGGCCCAGGACACACCCAGCGCGGGCGCATCGAGGTCCGTCGCCGCGAAGAAGTCGTTCACCTGGCCGCCGACCAGTTCCAGGGTGTCGACGAGCGCGGCGGGGCTGACCCGGGCGTACGCGTCGACCCACTCCTGGTTGATGCGGTGGATAAACGCCTCAAGGCTCTCGCCCGGCGCGAAGGCGGGGCCCTCCTGGTGGCCGTCGCGGTCGCGGGCCAGCCGGCCGTAGCAGTCGCCGAGGAGGTGTGCGGCGAGGTCGCGCACGGTCCAGCCCGGGACGGCTTCCGCCCGCCAATCCGCGGGCCGCAGCGCGCGCAGGGTCGCGATCAGCGCACGGTGCTCGGGGGCGAAGAAGGGGCGGGCGTCGATCGGAGGACCGAGCCAGGACGTGTCCTTGGGCTGCGACGGCATGCGCTCCAGCGTGACAGCAGCGGGTGCGAGGGGCGATCGGATTTCGCCCGTACGACATTCGCCCATACGACCCGGCTCACACGCCCCCGGCCCGTACGACCCGGCCCGCACGACCCGGCCCGTACGACCCCGGCACACTCGTGGGCGCCTACGCATTGCCGGCCCGCACCCTCGCGCGTACCTTTGACTGAGTCAAAGGTAATCGAACGCGTGGGGTGGCACGGTGATCCAGGAGATGCGGGCGTTCAACCGCTTCTACACGAATCTGATCGGTGCGTTGGACTACAGCAAGCACCTGTACACGCCCTACACCCTCACCGAGTCCCGGGTCCTCTACGAGCTGGCGCACAGCCCTCGTACGGACGCCGCCGACCTGCGGGCCGAGCTGTCGTTGGACGCCGGGTACTTGAGCCGGTTGCTCGGGAAGTTCGAGCGCGCCGGGCTCGTGGCGCGCGCGCCCTCGCGCCAGGACTCCCGGCGGCAGCGGATCACGCTGACCCCGAAGGGGCTCCAGGCCGCCGGGCTGCTGGACGAGCGGTCGCGGGAGGCCGTCGGCGCGCTGGTCGCGAAGGTGCCGGCCGGGGAGCGGGACGAGTTGGTCGCGGCGCTGCGGACGGTGCGCAGGACCCTGGGGCGCACCCGGCCCGCCGCGCACGACGGGCCGCTGCTGCGGGAGCCCCGGCCGGGCGAGTTGGGCTGGGTGGTGGCCCGGCACGGTGCGCTGTACGCGGCCGAGTACGGCTGGAACGCGGACTTCGAGGCGCTGGTCGCCCGGATCGTCGCCGACCACGTGCAGGACCGGGACCCGCGGCTGGAGCGGACGTGGATCGCGGAGCTGGCGGGGCGCCCGGTCGGTACGGTGATGTGCGTACGGGACGAGGCGCCCGGCACCGCGCGGCTGCGGCTGCTGCTCGTGGAGCCGGAGGCGCGCGGGTACGGGCTCGGGGAGCTGCTGGTGCGGGCGGTGGTGGACTTCGCGCGGGATGCGGGGTACCGCGAGCTGGTGCTGTGGACCAACGACGTGCTCGCCGGGGCCCGTCGGATCTATGAAAAGGTCGGCTTCACGCTCGTCGCCGAGCAGCCGCACCGCTCGTTCGGAGCGGACCTGGTCGGCCAGGACTGGCGGCTGCCACTCCACCCCGACCCCGACCCCGACCCCGAGCCCCACCTCGACCCCGACGCGAACGCGAACGCCGAGCAGGCGCGGGAGGACGTGAGATGACCGCCGCCGAACGCCCCGGGCCCCGGTTCGCCTTCTCCACCCTCGGCGTGCCGGGCATGCCCCTGCGCGACGTCGCCGCGCTCGCCGTCGACACCGGGTACCAGGGCGTCGAGCTGCGCGCCCACCCCGAGGAGCCGGCGCACGTGGCGCTGGACGGCCGGGAACGGGCCGCCGCGGCGCGGGAGTTCCGGCGCGCGGGCGTCGCGGTGCTCTCCGTCTGCGGTTACGCGAAGGTCGCGGCGCCCGGCCCCGACGCACCCGTACGGGACGAGGTCGTACGCCTGCTGGAGCTGGCCCGGGACCTGGGTGCGCCGTACGTGCGGGTGTTCCCCGGAGCCGGCGCGGAGACCGAGCCCGCCGACACCGACGCGAACGCTGGCACCGACACCGACACCGACACCGCCGCGGCCCGCCGGCTCCGGGCGCTCGTGCCCGCCGCCGCCGACCTCGGCGTACGGATCCTGTTGGAGACGCATGACTCGCACCGTACGGGCGCGGCCGTCGCCCGGATCGTGGGCGCCGTCGACCGTCCGCAGGTGGGTGCGATCTGGGACGTGGTGCACCCCTGGCTGGAGCACGAGCCGCCGGCCGCCGCGCACGCCGCGCTCGCGCCGCACCTCGGTTACGTCCAGGTCAAGGACGTGGCGTCGCGCGAGGACCTGGCGCCGCTGCCGCTGGGCGCCGGTGTGCTCCCGCTCGCGCAGTGCCTCGCCGTGCTCACCCGGCCGACGTGGCTGAGCTGGGAGTACGAGAAGCGCTGGCATCCTGCGGCGACGGAGCTGCCGGAGCTGTTGACACCGGGGCGGGAGCACTTGAGCCACCTGCTCGCGGCAGCGAGGTGAGGGCGATCCCGCCGACGAGCAGCACGGCGGCGGCCCAGCCGAGCGCGGTGACGCGCTCGCCGAGGAGCAGCGCGGCGGACGACATGCCGAAGACGGGGACGAGCAGCGAGAAGGGGGCGACGGACGACGCCGGGTAGCGGCGCAGCAGGTGGCCCCAGGCCCCGAAGCCGAAGACGGTGGTGACCCAGGCGACGTACACCAGGACGCCGAGGCCGGTCCAGTCCAGTCCGCGCACGGCGGCCAGGCCGGCCTGCGGGCCCTCGAAGAGGAGGGAGAGGGCGAGCAGCGGCAGCACCGGCACGGTGGAGACCCACACCATGAAGTTCAGGGCGTCGGGCGGGGCGGCCTTGCGGGTGAGCACGTTGGACATGCCCCAGCAGGCCGCGGCTGCGATCACCAGGACGAAGGCGAGCACCGGCCCGGAGGCGCCTTCGTTGACCGCGGCCAGCGCGATGCCGCACAGCGCGACGGCCATGCCGACGACGCGCTGCCGGCCCGGGCGCTCGCCGAGGACGGCCGCGGCGATCAGCGCGGTGAAGACGGCCTGGATCTGAAGGACGAGCGAGGACAGACCGGCCGGCATGCCCTGGTCCATGCCGATGAACAGCAGCCCGAACTTCGCGACGCCGAGCGCCAGCCCCACCCCGACGATCCACTTCCAGGCGACCTTGGGGCGGCCCACCAGGAACACCGCGGGCAGCGCGGCGACCAGGAAGCGCAGGGCGGAGAAGAGCAGCGGCGGGAAGTGGTCGAGGCCGACTTCGATGATGACGAAGTTGACGCCCCACACCGCGGTGACGAGGACGGCGAGGGCTATGTGGGCGGGGCGCATGAGGTGAGGATGACCCGACCCAACCATGTAGCACCAGCGCCGATTCCTTCATGGTGGGATTCAGTTCTGCTAATGATTGAATGGACGACGTCGAAGACGGCCCGGCGGCGAGACCGCAGGGCCGCAGATCTCCAGCGAGGAGCCCGCCGTGCTCGACCTCGGACGACTCCGCGCCCTGCACGCGGTCGCGGTGCACGGCTCTGTCGCGGCGGCGGCCAGCGCGCTCGGCTACACCCCCTCCGCGGTCTCCCAGCAGATCACCAAGTTGGAGCGGGAGACCCGTACGACGCTGCTCGAACGGCGCGGCCGGGGCGTCGCGCTCACCGACGAGGCCCGGCACCTCGCCGCCACCGCACAGGAGTTGCTGGCGATCGTGGAGCGCGCCGAGACGGTGTTGGAGGAGCGGAAGGGGAAGCCGAGCGGGCGGCTGACGATCGCGGCGTTCGCCTCGGCGGCGCGCGGGCTGCTGCCGGGGGTGCTGGCGGAGTTGGAGCGCGCCCACCCCGGCCTGGACGCCCGGCTCAGCGAGGTCGATCCGCATCTGTCGGTCGACCTGGTGGCGCGGGGCCTGACCGACGTCGCGGTGGCGCACGACTGGGACATCGCGCCGCTGCCCGCACCGGAGGGCGTGGACCAGGCGGTGATCGGGGACGACCTGTGCGACCTGCTGGTGCCCGAGGGCCATCGGCTCGCCGGGCGGCGGGCGGTGCGGCGGGAGGAGTTGCCGGGCGAGCGGTGGATCTGCCAGCCGCCGGGCACGGTCTGCCACGACTGGTTGGTTCGTACGCTGCGGGCGACGGGCCACCAACCGGACCTGGTGCACCAGGCGGAGGAGAACCACACGCAGGTCGCCCTGGTGGCGGCGGGGCTGGGCATCGCGATGATGCCCCGGCTGGGGCGCGGGGCGCTGCCGCCGGGCGTGGTGGCGGTGGCGTTGGACCCGATGCCGCGGCGGAGGCTGTACGCGCTGTGGCGTACGGGTGCGGCCCGTCGGCCGGCGATCACGACGACCGTGACGACCCTTCAGGAGCGGTTCCGCGCGCACTGCGCGACGGGCTCCGAACACCCGCGGGAGCAGGCCCTTTAGGGAACCCCGAGCCCCCGCCCTCAGCCCTTCCCTCAGCCCTTCCCTCAGCCCTCCCCCAGACCTTCCTTCGCCCCTCCCCCACCCCCTCCCCGCTCCCCCTCAAGGACCGCTCCAATGGTCCGAACCATTGATCAATAGGTCCACACCACCTCATCCACACAACATCCACAACTTTCACAATCTTCGCCAGCGGGCCCGCCACCACCCCGGTGACCATTGATTTTTTACTCGCGGGTCTTATTGCCCTCCCATCACATTGGCAGTTAGTTTCAGCTCCGTTCGATCGTTTCTGGACGTTTCCTTCAACTCCTTTGCCAGTTAGGCCGGAAGGAGCACCCCCATGCACGACCAGAACCAGCCCTCGCGCCAGGTGTCCAGGCGCACCCTGCTCGCCGCGACCGCCGTCGCCACGGCCGCCGTGACCGCCGGCGCCGCACCGGCGGTCGCGGCGGGAGAGCGACACAGACCGGATCGCGACGCCCGGCTCAAGAAGCTCATCGCGAAGATGAGCCTGGAGCAGAAGGTCGGCCAGCTCTTCGTGCACTGGGTGTCGGGCAACGACGCCCACAACCCCGCGCCCAGGGACGCCGAGGAGAACCTCAAGCGCACGGGCGTGCGCACGCCCGCCGAGATCGTGAAGAAGTTCCACCTCGGCGGGGTCATCTACTTCGGCTGGTCCAACAACGTCAGCAACCCCCGCCAGCTCGGCGGCATGACGAACGACCTGCAGACCGCGACGCTCAGCCAGTCCGGCTCCGTACCGCTGCTGCTCTCCATCGACCAGGAGCACGGCGGCATCGTCACCCGGGTCGGCCTGCCGGCGACGCAGCTCCCGGGCGCGATGGCGCTGGGCGCGGGCGGCTCCCGCAGCGACACCCGCACCGCCGCGTACATCGCCGGCACCGAGTTGGCCGCGATGGGCATCTACCAGAACTACGCCCCGGTCGCCGACGTCAACGTCAACCCGGCCAACCCGGTCATCGGCGTCCGCTCCTTCGGCTCCGACCCCAACGCGGCGGCCCGACTGGTCGCGGCCCAGGTCAGCGGCTACCAGGGCGCCGGAGTCTCGGCCTGTGCCAAGCACTTCCCCGGCCACGGCGACACCGCCACCGACAGCCACACCGGTCTGCCGCTGATCAACCACACCCGAGCCGAGTGGGACAAGCTGGACGCCCCGCCGTTCCGGTCCGCCATCAAGGCCGGCATCGACTCGATCATGACGGCGCACATCCAGGTCCCCGCGCTGGACCCGAGCAACGACCCGGCCACCCTGTCGCGCCCCATCATCACCGGCATCCTCCGCCAGGAGATGGGCTTCGACGGCGTCATCGTCACCGACGCCCTCAACATGGAGGGCGTGCGCACCAAGTACGGCGACGACCGCGTCCCGGTGCTCGCGCTGAAGGCCGGCGTCGACCAGCTGCTGTTCCCGTACGACCTGCCGGTGGCGTGGAACGCGGTCGTGAAGGCGGTCAAGGACGGCGAACTCACCGAGGCCCGCCTCGATGAATCGATCCTGCGCATCCTGCGGATGAAGGAGAAGGTGGGCCTGCTCAAGGACCCGTACGTCTCCCTCAGCCGGCTCGACCGGGTCGTCGGCAACCGCAAGCACCGGGCCGCCGCCGACAAGATCACCGAGCGGACCACGACCCTGCTGGTCAACGAGGACGAGCTGCTGCCGCTGAGCAAGCGCCGGCACAAGAACCTGTTGGTCGTCGGCGTGGACCCGGTCTCGCCCACCTTCACCGACCGGCCGGCGACGACCGTGGTGTCCGAGACGCTGAAGTCTCTCGGCTTCGCCACCACCGCCGTCGGATACGCCAACAACGCCGCGATCACCCCGGCCGCGATCGAGGCCGCCGTCGCCTCGGCCGCCGGCAAGAACGCGATCGTGGTGCTGACCTCGAACCTGGGCGCGACCAGCAACCAACGCACCCTCGTCACCCGGCTGGTGGCGACCGGCGTCCCGGTGGTGCTGCTCTCGCTGCGCAACCCGTACGACGTCGCGTACACGCCGGGCGTCGCCGCCGCCGTCTCCTCGTACGGCTGGACCGAGGTCGAGGTGCGCGCCGCGACCCGGGTCATCGCCGGCCGGGTGGAGCCGGAGGGCCGACTGCCGGTGCCCGTGCAGCGCGCGGACGACCCGAGCAAGGTGCTGTTCCCGGTCGGCCACGGGCTGTCGTTCGACGACTGACGCCGGCCGCCCGAAACCGGCAGGACGTCAGAGCCAGGGGGCCGTGCCCGTCGCGTACGCGCGACCGGCACGGCCCCCGTGCTCCTTCACCGGCTGCCAACTACGGCCGCAGGCCCTGCTTCCGCTCCACGTCCTGCTTGTCGAGCTTCTTGTCGAACTTCGTCAGCGGCTTCGCCTTCGACTCGTCCTGCTGGACCGTGGCCGGGGCCACGCCCGCCCACTTCAGGATCGACGCGGTCGCGGCGGCCCGCTGCTCCGCCGGCAGCCCGGCGACGTTCGCACCGTGGTTGCCGCCCGGCACGGTGTAGACGTACGAGTCCTTCGCGCCCTTGCCCAGGCGGAACGGCTCGGCGCTCCACGGGTCGTTGCCGCCGTTGACGAACATCATCTGCCGGGCGTTGCGGCTCACCCAGCGGTCGACGTCCTTCATGGCGTTCTTCTGGAACCGCATCGGGATGTCGCGCGGCACGAAGTTCCGCGGCGGCTGGTAGCCGTACCGGCTCAGCCCGTTCAGGTGCGGCTGCTCGATGTCCGGCGAACCGAGCTGCGTACCGGCCTGGTAGTAGTACGGCGTGTACGGCGCGAGCCCCTGGTCCGTGTAGAACGCGAAGCCCGACACGGAGTCGATGGAGTCCCACAGCTCCTGGTCGGTCGCGGTCTTCGCCACCGGGATGGCGTCGCACGCGGCCACCTGGCCGTACTGCCAGAACGCCCAGGTGTAGTCGAGGACGACCGCTTCGAACGCCCGGTCCTGCGAACCGATGGTGTTGAAGGTGTAGCTGTTCTCCTGCGCGAACTTCGCGTACTTCTCGTTCAGCGCGTCCCGGCGCACCAGGGCCTCGCGCTGCACGTTGTTCAGCCGGTCGCGGCACTCCTTGGTGCCGACGTTCGCGAGGAAGCGGTCGTACGCCGAGTCCTCGTCGTTGCGGACGTCGTTGGGCGCCACGTACGCGACGACGCCGTCCATGTCCCGCGGGTAGAAGCGCTCGTAGTAGGTGGCGGTCATGCCGCCCTTGGAGCCGCCCGTGGAGATCCACTTCTTGTCGTAGATCTTCTTCAGCGCGGTGTGGATGCGGTGCTGGTCGCTGGCGGCCTGCCAGATGTCGAGCTTGGACCAGTCCGCCGGGTCGGGTCTCGACGGGCTGAAGAACCGGTACTCCATGGAGACCTGGTTGCCGTCGACGATCGCCGTGGGCTCGCTGCGGCGCGGGCTGGTGTTCAGCCCGTAGCCGGAGGTGAAGAAGACCGTGGGCCGGCTGGTGTCCTTGTGCAGCAGGGTGATGCGCTGCTGGAAGGTGCCCTTGCGCGGGTTCCGGTGGTCCACGGGTTGGGTGTAGTTGAGGACGAAGAACCGGTACCCGGGGTACGGCTTCTCCTCGATCAGGCTCATGCCCGGTATGGCCAGGATCCGGTCTTTGATGTCGGCGGTCGCCGGTGTTCCGGTCGCACCGGTCGCGGGCTCGGCGGCGGTGGCCGCACCTGCCGTCGCGCCGGTCGCACTCACGGTGCCGATGAGCAACGCGAGAGACAGCACTCCCCTGAGCGCCTTACGCATGAACCCTCCCCATGGAATCTTCGTGGGTCGCGGTGAACCTAGCGGTGCGCACCCCCGCACCGCCAGACCCCAACGCACATGACCTGGGAGAACTTCACCGCCCCGATCACCCGTCGACCGCTGTTGACGGCTCTTCAGATTGCAGTCGGGAAGGGAACCAGCACAGGATTCAGCACAGGATCCAGCCCGTCGCGCCGCCGGCGCCGGCGACCGAACCAGAGGCCCGTACGCAGCGGTTGTGTGCGTACGCGGACAGCGGGCCTGCACGGCGGGTGTAGCTGCCGCGGTCGGTCACGGTCCGGCCGCCGCGGGACTGGAGGGACACGGACATCGCGCGCCGCGGGCCGGGCGCCTTGGCGAGGGTGACGGCGCAGGCGTACCGCGCGTTCTTGTAGACCCTCAACTCGCCCGTGCGGAACCGGACCGACTTGACGAGCCGTCCGGTGCACAGGGCGTTCGCCCTGACCGTGTCGTCGGCGGGGGCGGCGCGCGCCGGGGACGCGGCGGGTGCGGCCGATGCGGGTGCGACGCCGGGGCCGGAGAGGACCAGCGCGGTGGCCGCGACGAGCGCGGCGACGGCGTACGTCGCGGTCCGCGCCCAGGGGCCGGGGCGGCGGCCCCGGCCGGCCGGGTGCAGCCCTCTTGCGGTGGACTCCGTGAACCTCGGCACTGCCGTTCTCCCCTCGCCCCGTGCGGCACGTTCGTACGTGCCCCGTATGTGCTTACGACGCGCGGGGCGGGGCGGGCGGTTGTCGGCTCGACGCGCGGAATGCGTAAAGATGCGGCGAGAGCGACGCTTTGCGGCTGAGGCCGTGGCCGGTAAAGGTGCCGCGCGCTTCCCTGTGCCTCTGGAGGCAGCCGCCGTTTCCCCGCGGGAGCGTTTGGTCTCTACCGGCCGGTGGTGGGCTTGTCGCGCAGTTCCGCCCCCTGTGCCCTGCGGGCACGGGGGCCCCAGCGCCCCTGTTTCGCTGCCCCTGTCATTTACCTGCGGGCTGGTGCAGGGGGTTTTAGGGGCGCGGAACTGCGCGACAGGCCCACCACCGGGCCGCGGACGCAACGACACGGCCCGCCGCACGGCGAAGCGGCGCTACAGCACCGCGGCGGGTACCCGCTCGCCCTCGCCGCGGTCGTCGTCTTCGCCGATGAAGGTGCGCCACAAGGTGGCGTACCGGCCGTCCCTGGCGAGGAGTTCGTCGTGGGTGCCGTCCTCGGCGACCCGGCCGTCGGCCATCACGACGACCCGGTCCGCGCGCGCCGCCGTGGTGAGGCGGTGGGCGACCACGAGCGTGGTGCGCCGGCCCGTGAGCCGGTCGGTGGCCTGGTTGACCTGCGCCTCGGTGGCGAGGTCGAGTGCGGCCGTGGCCTCGTCGAGCAGCAGGACGTCCGGGTCGACGAGTTCGGCCCGGGCCAGCGCGATCAGCTGCCGCTGACCGGCCGAGAGGTTGCGCCCTCGCTCGGCCACCTCGTGGAGGTAACCGCCCTCCAGGGTGGCGATCATGTCGTGGGCGCCGACCGCGCGGGCCGCGGCCTCGACCTCGGCGTCACCGGCGCCCGGCCGGCCGTACGCGATCGCGTCCCGGACCGTGCCGGCGAAGAGGTACGCCTCCTGGGGCACCACGCCCAACCGGCGCCGGTACGCGGTCATGTCCAGCTCGCGCAGGTCGACGCCGTCCGCGGTGACCCGGCCGCGCGTCGGGTCGTAGAACCGCGCGACCAGCTTGACCAGGGTCGACTTGCCCGCGCCGGTCTCGCCGACGAAGGCGACCGTCTGCCCGGCCGGTATGCGCAGGTCTATCCCGCTCAGCGCCTGCTCGGGCTGGTCCTCGGACTTGTAGCCGAAGTCGACTCCCTCGAAGGCGATCTCGCCCTTGAGCTGACGCACCTTCGTCGGCCGCTGCGCGGCGGTGGTCGACGGCTTCTCCTCCAACAGCTCCTGGATGCGTCCGAGCGAGACCGCCGCCTGCTGGTAGCCGTCGAAGACCTGCGACAGCTGCTGCACAGGGGCGAAGAAGAGGTCGATGTAGAGGAGGTAGGCGACGAGGGCGCCGGTGGTGAGGGTGCCCGCGTCGATCCGGTGCGCACCGACGATCAGCACCGCCGCCGCGGCGACCGTCGCGAGCAGCTGCACGAAGGGGAAGTAGATCGATATCAGCCACTGGCCGCGGATGCGGGCCCGGCGGTAGCCGTCGCTGCCGGCCACGTACCGCGCGTTGCCGTGCGCCTCGCGGCGGAACGCCTGCACGATCCGCAGCCCGGAGACGGACTCCTGGAGGTCGGCGTTGACGACGCTGACCCGCTCCCGGGCCAGTTCGTACGCCTTCACGCTCTCCCGGCGGAAGAAGTACGTGCCGACGACCAGCAGCGGCAGGGTGGCGAAGACGACCAGCGCGAGCGAGGCGTCGATCACGATCAGCGCCACCAGCACGCCGAAGAAGGTGACCACCGAGACGAACGCGGTGACCAGGCCGGTCTGGAGGAAGGTGGAGAGCGCGTCGACGTCGGTGGTCATCCGCGTCATGATCCGACCGGTCAGTTCGCGCTCGTAGTAGTCCAGCCCGAGGCGCTGGAGCTGGGCGAAGATCCGCAGCCGTACCGAGTACAGCACGCGCTCGCCCGTGCGGCCCGTCATCCGGACCTCGCCCATCTGGGCCGCCCACTGCACCAGCACGGCGACGAGGGCGAACGCGGAGGCGGCCCAGACGGCGCCCAGCGCCGCCTGCTCCACGCCCTGGTCGATGCCGTGCCGGATCAGTACGGGCAGCAGCAGGCCCATGCCGGCGTCGATCGCCACCAGCAGCAGGCTCAGCAGCAGCGGCGCGCCGAAGCCGCTGAGCACCAGGCGCAGTCCGCGCCGGGAGGGGTCGGGGCGGGTGGCCCGCTCCTCGTCCACGGCCGGAACGTCATCGGCCGGGGGCAGCGCCGCGACCTTCGCCAGCAGCTCGGGGGTGGCGTCCGGGGCCGGCGCGGGGGTCGCGTCGCCGCGCACCCACAGCCGTGGGGTGATGCCGCGCTCGGCGTCGTACTCGTATTCGTAGTCGGCGCGTTCGTAGTCGGCGCGGACGGTGCGCTCCTCGCCGTCCGGGTCCGGCTCGCCCTCCAGGGCGGGTGCGTGGCCCGGCGAGACGCCGCCGAGCTCTTCGGGGTCCGTGAGCAGCGAGCGGTAGCGCGCGGAGCGGGCGACCAGCTCGTCGTGGGTGCCGATGTCGGTCAGCCGGCCGCCGTCGAGGACCGCGATGCGGTCGGCGAGGTTGAGGGTGGAGCGGCGGTGGGCGATCAGCAGGGTGGTGCGCCCGGCCATCACCGAGCGCAGCGCCTCGTGGATCTCGTGCTCGACGCGGGCGTCCACCGCGGAGGTGGCGTCGTCGAGGAGGAGCAGCCGGGGGTCGGTGAGGATGGCGCGGGCGAGCGCGATGCGCTGGCGCTGACCGCCGGAGAGGGTGAGGCCGTGCTCGCCGACCTTGGTGTCGTAGCCGTCGGGCAGTTCGGCGATGAAACGGTCCGCCTGGGCGGAGCGGGCGGCCCGCTCGACCTCTTCGTCCGTGGCGTCCGGGCGGCCGTACGCGATGTTGGCGCGGACGGTCTCGGAGAAGAGGAAGCTGTCCTCCGGGACGAGGCCGATGGCGGCCCGCAGGGAGGACAGGGTCAGCTCGCGGACGTCGTACCCGCCGACGAGGACCGCGCCGCCGGTGACGTCGTAGAACCGGGGCAGCAGCAGGGACACGGTGGACTTGCCGCTGCCGGAGGCGCCGACGACGGCGACGGTCTCGCCCTCGCCGATGGTCAGCGAGAAGTCGTCCAGGACGGGCGCCTTCCCCTCGGCGGTGTCGTAGCCGAAGGTGACCGAGTCGAATTCGACGGTCGCGGGGGCGTCCGCGGGCAGTTCGATCGTGCCGTCGTTCATCGAGGGCTCGGTGTCGATCAGCTGGAGGACGCGCTCGGCGCCGGCGCGCGCCTGCTGGGCGACGGTGAGGACCATGGCGAGCATCCGCACGGGGCCGATGAGCTGGGCGAGGTAGGCGGAGAAGGCGACGAAGGTGCCGAGGGTGATCTCGCCGCGGGTGGCGAGCCAGCCGCCGACGGCCAGCATGGCGACCTGGCCGAGGGCCGGGATCGACTGGAGGGCGGGGGTGTAGCGGGAGTTCAGCTTGATGGTGCGCAGCCGGCCGGCGAAGAGCCTGCGGCCCGCGTCGCGCAGCTTGCCGGACTCCTGGTCCTCCTGGCCGAAGCCCTTGACGACCCGTACGCCCGATATCGCGCCGTCGACGACGCCGGCGACCTCGGCGGCCTGGCTCTGGGCGTACCAGGTGGAGGGGTGGAGCCGGGACCGGCTGCGCTGGGCGACCCACCACAGGGCGGGGCCGACGGCGAGGGCGATCAGGGTGAGCGGCAGTGACAGCCACGCCATGATCACCAGTGAGATCAGGAACAGCATGAAGTTCCCGATGGTCATCGGGAGCATGAAGAGCAGGCTCTGGATGAGCTGGAGATCGGTGGTGGCGCGGCCGACGACCTGGCCGGTGGAGAGCTCGTCCTGACGGCGGCCGTCGAGGCGGGTGATCGTCGCGTACATCTCGGTGCGCAGGTCGTGCTGGACGTCGAGCGCGAGCCGTCCGCCGTAGTAGCGGCGGACGTAGGTGAGGGCGTACACGAGGACGGCGGCGGCGATCAGCAGGCCGGTCCAGGTGGCGAGGGAGCCGGTGCCGGAGCCGCCCTCGCCGATGACGTCGTCGATGACGACCTTGGTGATGAGCGGGATGAGCGCCATGACGGCCATGCCGCCGAGGGAGGAGCCGAGGGCCAGGGCGAGGGCGAGGGGGTAGCGGCGGGCGTACGCGTAGAGGCGCCGGGCCCAGCCGGGGTTCTCGGGGTGTCCAGGGTTCTCGGAGCTCGCAGGCTGCTCGGGGTGCCCAGGGCCCCCTGAGCCCGCAGGCTGCTCGGGCTTCTCGGGCTTCTCGGTGTTCGCGGGGGGCTCTGTGGCCTCTGTGGCCTCTGCGGGCCCTGTGGGCTTTCTGGTCACACCAGACCCGTTCGTACCGCTGACCTCACTGCCCCCGCCGAGCCCGGCCTGCCTCGGCCGGGGCTCCTGCGCGTCGTGCGCCTCCTGGGCCGCCGCCACGTCGTGCCTCCCGTTCGGTTCTCTTCCGCCGCAAGACACCAACGCGCCGGGGCGCGGATTTCATCCCGCCGCAACAATTCGTCACGCGGGGTGAGGAATCGTCGCGGCGGGACGGGCGCCGAACGGAAGCCGAACGGGAGGGCGGTGCGTCAGCGAGTGGCCGGGATCGCGTCCTGCGCGGGCCGCTCGGGGGTGGCCGGAATCGACTCGTACGGAACGGTCGTGGGCTCCACGACGGCGCTGCGGGACGAGACCGACGGGCTCACCGTCTTGTGGATCGCCCGGGAGACGGCCTGGATCGTGTCGACGCCCTCGTTCATGTTCCGGTTGTTGTGGGTGAGGACGACGATCGAGTAGTCGTGGCCCTTGCCGGTGAAGGCGCCGATGCTGTGGACGCGCCAGCCGTAGCTGTCGCGCGGCAGCCAGCCGTTCTTGACCTGCACGGTCGCGGTGGAGGGCGCGCCCGCGGGGGTGCCCCAGCGCTGCGACGACACGACGGAACGCATCATGCGCAGGGCGTAGTTGCGCGAGGAGTCCGTGAGCACGGCGTTCTTCTTGGTCAGGTGCGTGAGCAGCCGCTGCTGGTCACGCGCGGTGATCTGGGTCAGCCCCCAGTAGCCGTTCTTGCCCGGCACGGTCTGCGTCATCCCGGCGGCGGTGAGGAAGCGCTGCACCTTGGTGGTGCCGAGCTGCTTCCACAGCGCGCTGGTGGAGTCGTTGTCCGACTTGGTGATCATCGCGTGGGTGAGGTTCTGCTCCCGGGTGGTCAGGGAGCGCCCGGCCCGTCCGGCGTCGTGCAGCAGCGCGCCGAGCACGGTGGCCTTCACGATGCTCGCGGAGTCGAACTTCTGCGACATCCGCAGGGTGCAGTTGGTGCCGCCGGTGTTGTCGGTCAGGTATATCGCGGTGGTCGACCTCCGGTTCTTGAGGGCCGCGTTGATGTCCTTCGTGAGCTGGGCGGCCACCCCGGCCTTCTTGGACGTGCAGCTGACCTGCGGGGTCGCCGCGGCGGCGGGCGTGGCCGACAGGAGGGTCGGCAGCAGCGCGGCGGCGGTGAAGGTGGCGGTGGCGAGTACGGCGCGGCGGCGGGTGCGGCTGCCTGTGCCGGTGTGGGTGTGGGTGTGGGTGATCAAGGTTCCATCCCCCCATGGTGGAAACGTGTGGTGCGGCGTTGTCACGCTCGACGACTGATCGTCGGATGAGACGACTAACGGCGGGGCGGATGGTTGCGTTGGGGGGCGGGCGGGAGGGGAAGCGTTACACGGCGAAGACATTCGGGGGGCGGTGTTTGTGGGGGTGGGTGGGGCTGTGGTAGCGGGGTGACCTGCGGGCCCGTCTGTGGCTTGTCGCGCAGTTCCTCCCCCTGTGCCCTGCGGGCACGGGGGGACCCCCAGCGCCCCTGACCGACCCGCCGTACCCCTGCGGACGAATTGGTCTCTGCAGGCGCACCGTGGCTGTTCGCGCAGTTCCCCGCGCCCCTAAAACCCCCCGCCGTAGCCCAGCGGGCTACGGCGGGTAGCAGGGGCGTTCGGCTACGCGTGCGTCGGGGCGAACATGTGGAGGACCGCGGGGAGGAGGACCAGCGAGGGGCCCGGGGTCGACAGGGCGCGGGACAGGTCCGCGGCCAGATCCTCGGGGGTCGTGCGGACCGCGGGGACGCCGAAGGACTCCGCGAGCGCCACGAAGTCCGGCCGGGCCAGCTCCGTCGCCGTCGCCTCCCCGAACGCGTCCGTCATGTACTCCCGCAGGATCCCGTAGCCCCCGTCGTCCACGATCAGCCACGTCACCGGCAGGTCGTACTGCCGCGCCGTGGCCAGCTCCGCGATCGAGTACATCGCGCCGCCGTCGCCGGAGACCGCGAGCACCGGCCGCGACGGGTCCACGGACGCGGCGCCGAGCGCGGCCGGGAAGGCGTAGCCGAGGCCGCCCGCGCCCTGTGCGGAGTGCATCGTGTTCGGCCGGCGGGCGTCGAACGCGGACCACGCCCAGTACGCCAGGATCGTCATGTCCCAGAAGCTGGGCGACGCGTCCGGCAGGGCCTCGCGCACCGAGGCCAGCACCTGCTGCTCCAGCGTGCGGCCCTGGCCGTCGATCCGCTCCCGCACCTGTGCGAGGACCTCGCGCACCCGCTGCGGCGCGGTGGGGTCGGGGCGCTCCGGCACGGTCTCCAGCAGCGCGGCGAGCGCGGTGCGGGCGTCCGCGTGGATGCCGATGCCGGGGTGGTTGGACTCCAGCTTCCCGGCGTCCGCCTCGATCTGGACCACCCGGCCGCGGGGCGCGAAGGTGTGGTAGTTCGAGGAGAGTTCGCCGAGGCCCGAGCCGACGACGAGGAGGACGTCGGCGTCTTCGAGGAAGTCGGTGGTGTGCCGGTCCTCCAGCCAGGACTGGAGGGACAGCGGGTGCTCCCAGGGGAACGCGCCCTTGCCGCCGAAGGTGGTGACGACGGGTGCGTTGACGCGCTCGGCGAGCGCCAGCAGCTTGCCGGACGCGTCGGAGCGCACCACCCCGCCGCCGGCGATGATCGCCGGGCGCTTCGCCCCCGCCAGCAGATGGGCGGCGAGCGCGGTCAGTTCGGGGCGCGGCACGAGGTCGTCCGGGGTGGCGTCCATCGCGGTCACCACCGGCAGCACGGTCTCGGCCAGCAGCACGTCCTGCGGGATCTCCACCCACACCGGCCCGTGCGGGGCGGTGAGCGCGGAGCGCCAGGCCGCGGCGATCGCGGAGGGGATCTGCGAGGCCGTACGGGCGGTGTGCACGGACTTCACGACGTCCCGGAACGACGCCTGCTGGTCGCGCAGTTCGTGCAGATAGCCGTGGCGGCCACCGCCGAGCCCGGCGGCCGGGACCTGGCTGCCGATGGCGAGCACGGGCGCGGAGGCCGCCGCCGCCTCCTGGAGCGCGGCGAGCGACATCAGTGCGCCGGGGCCGGTGGAGAGCAGCAGCGGGGCGACCTGGCCGGTGATCCGGCCGTACGCGTCGGCGGCGAAGCCCGCGTTGTTCTCGACGCGCAGCCCGACGTACGAGAGCGACGAGCGGCGCAGGGCGTCGAACATGCCGAGGGCGTGCTGCCCGGGCAGCCCGAAGACGGTGGTCGCGCCGAGGCCGGCGAGGGTCTCGATGACGAGGTCGCCGCCGTTGCGTCCGGCCGGAGGGTTGAGGGCGGCCTCGGTCTGCTGCGGCGTGGGCTTGAGCACCACGTCGTGGTCGTGGGTCACTTCGCGGCCCTTCCGGCGGCGATCTGGCGGGCCATGATCGTGGTGAGTTCGTACGCCGTGTGGGACGCGGCCACGGAGGTGATCTCGGCGTGGTCGTACGCCGGCGCGACCTCGACGACGTCGGCGGAGACGAGGTTGCAGGAGGCCAGCCCGCGCAGGATCTCCAGCAGTTCGCGGGAGGTCATGCCGCCCGCCTCGGGGGTGCCGGTGCCGGGGGCGTGCGCCGGGTCGAGGCAGTCGATGTCGATGGATATGTACAGCGGGCGGTCGCCGATGCGCTGGCGGAGCTGGTCGGCGACCTCGTCCGCGCCGCGCCGGTACACGTCGGCCGAGGTGACGATGCCGAAGCCCATCTTCTCGTCGTCGCTGAGGTCCTGCTTGCCGTACAGCGGGCCGCGGGTACCGACGTGGGAGAGCGCGGAGGTGTCGAGGATGCCCTCCTCGACGGCCCGGCGGAACGGCGTGCCGTGGGTGTACTCCGCGCCGAAGTAGGTGTCCCAGGTGTCGAGGTGCGCGTCGAAGTGGAGCAGGGCGACCGGGCCGTGCTTCTTGGCGACGGAGCGCAGCAGCGGCAGCGCGATGGTGTGGTCGCCGCCCAGCGTCATCAGCCGTGCACCGGTGCCGAGCAGGTCGTCCGCCGCGGCCTCGACGCTCTCCACCGCCTCGTTGATGTTGAACGGGTTGGCCGCGATGTCACCGGCGTCCGCGACCTGCGCGAGCGCGAAGGGCGAGGCGTCCTGCGCCGGGTTGTAGGGGCGCAGCAGTCGGGACGCCTCGCGGATCGCGTTGCCGCCGAAGCGCGCGCCGGGCCGGTAGGACACCCCGGCGTCGAAGGGGACGCCGACGACGGCGACGTCCGCGCTGCCGACCTCGTCGAGCCGGGGCAGCCGGGCGAAGGTGGCCGGGCCCGCGTAGCGGGGGACGCGGGAGGAGTCGATGGGGCCGCGCGGCTGCTCGGGGCGGTCGCTGCTACTCATGGCCGTGTTCATACCGGTTTGCCTACTTTCCTACGCTTCTTTGCGTCTCGTCGCTTTCCGCCGCTGCCGTTCGACAGTATCCGGCGGGGGCGGGCCCCTCGGGGCGGAGGGTCAGACCTTGGCTGCCGCGCTGCGGTCGGCCCCGCCGTCGGGGCCGTCGGAGCCGTCGGCCGTCTCGTCGTCGCCGCCGCGGCCCGCGAGCCGCTCCCGCCAGTTCGCGAGCACGGCCGCGTCGGTGGGCTTGGTCAGCAGGCTGACGACGAGGTACGCGGCGAGCGAGGACAGCAGGCCGTAGTAGACGGGCTCGGTGGCGAGGATGCCGTACGACCACATCAGCCCGATCACGGCCAGCCCGCCGACGACGACCGCGGCGAGCGCGCCCTGCACGGTGCCGCGCTTCCACAGCAGTCCGCCGAGGATCGGCACCAACAGCCCGCCGACGAGCAGGTTGTAGGCCACGGTCAGCGCTTCGACGACGTCGTTGAGGGCGATCGCGATGGCGACCACGGCGACGCCCATGATCAGGATGAACATCCGGTTGCCCTTGACCTCGTCGTGCCCGTCCTCGGGCGCGGAGCGGTTGGTCAGCCCGCGCAGCCGGGACCAGATGTCGTTGTTGGCGACCGTGGCGCAGGCGATCAGCGCGCCGGACGAGGTGGACATCACCGCGGCGAGGGCGGCGGCCAGCACCAGCCCGCGCACGCCCATGGGCAGTTCGTCCTTGACGATCAGCGCGAAGGCGTCGTCGGGGTTGGCCAGGTTGGGGTAGAGCACCTTGGCCGCGACGCCGACGATCGCCCCGGCCAGCGCGTACACCAGGCAGTACGTACCGGCGGCGGCGCCGCCCCAGCGGGCGACCTTGTCGCTGCGCGCGGTGAAGACCCGCTGCCAGATGTCCTGTCCGATCAGCATGCCGAAGGTGTAGATCAGCACGTACGTGAAGATCGTCTCGCCGCCGATGCCCAGCGGTTCGAAGTAGTCCGACGGCAGTTCGGCCTTCATCTCGCTCCAGCCGCCCGCCTTGACGACGGCGATCGGCAGCAGGAGCAGCAGCACGCCGATCGTCTTGACGACGAACTGCACCATGTCGGTGAGGGTGATCGACCACATCCCGCCGAGGGTGGAGTAGGCGACCACGATCGCACCGCCCAGGACGATCGAGACGGTCCGGTTCACGTCGAAGAGGACGTCGAAGATCGTCGCGTAGGCGATGGTGGAGGTGACCGCGAGCATCAGCGTGTACGCCCACATCACCACGCCCGAGATGACCCCGGCCCGGCCGCCGTAGCGCAGGTCCAGCATCTCCGAGACGGTGTACACCTTCAGCCGGGCGATGCGCGCGGAGAACAGCAGGGAGAGCGCGAGGAGGCCGAAGCCGATGGTGAGGACCATCCAGGCGCCGGAGATGCCGTGCTTGTAGCCCAGGCCGACGCCCCCGATGGTGGACGCGCCGCCGAGGACGATCGCGGCCATGGTGCCCGAGTACATCCAGGGGCCGAGCCGGCGCCCCGCGACCAGGAACTCGCTCTTGGACTTGGCGCGGCGCATGCCCCACCAACCCATGCCGAGCATGCCGGCCAGATAGACGACGATCACCGCGTAGTCGACAGCCATCGCTCTCCCTCCCACCCTTCCCGGGGCCTGCTGAGGGCCGCGGCCCACGCGCTGGCGTTTCGTTCGACCCCTGACGGTAGGTGGCCGGAAAGCAACCATGAAGTGTACGTTTCATCCATTCTTGACGTCATCGATGGATGGAACGTCCATGCCGGATGCCCCTTCGAGCACCCCCGCCGCAACCGTCCCCGCCGCAACCGTCCCCGCGGCAACCGTCCCCGCGGCTCCCGCGGCTCCCGCGGCCACCGCGGCACCGCCCACCCCGCCCGTCCCGCTGAGCGCCCTGCTGGCCCGGGAGGACCTCGGGCTGCGCCAGATCGCCGGCCCCGGCCCGGCGTCCGGGCCTGAGCTGGTCGATCCGGTGGTGCACTGGGTGCACACCTCCGAGATGGCCGATCCGTATCCCTACCTCCTCGGCGGTGAGCTGCTGCTGAGCGCGGGCGTGCAGCTGAAGGACCCGGACGCGTACGTCGCCCGGCTCGTCGAAGCGGGGGCCGCGGCCCTCGGCTTCGGGCTGGCCCCGGTGCACGACACGGTCCCCGAAGCCCTGGTCGCCGCCTGCGACCGGCGCGGGGTGCCGCTGATCGAGGTGCCGCCGCAGACCACGTTCACCGCCGTGGCCCGCGCCGTGTGGCGGCTGATGGCCGAAGCCCGCCACCACGAGCTGCGCCGGATCTCCCGGGCCCAACAGGGCCTCGCGACCGCCGCCGCCCGCCCCGACCCGGTGCCCGCCGTCCTCGGCCAACTCGCCGGCCGCCTCGGCGGTTGGGCGGTGCTGCTGTCCGCCGACGGCGGTGAGCCCGCGAGCGCGGGGCGGGCCCCGTCGCCGCAGGTGCGGCAGGCGCTGGCGCGGCTGGCGGGCGTGGTGCGCGGCGGCCCCGGGGAGCGGGAGGCCGGCGCCCCGGTCGCCTCCGCGTCCGACACCGCCGACGGGACCCACCTGTGCGCGTACGCACTCGGCGGCGGCCAGGGGCCCGCCGGGCACGTCGGGCTCGTTCTCGGGTTGGCCGCGCCGCGGCGCGAGGCCGGCGACCACACCATCGCCGGGGTGGCGGTGGTGCTGCTGTCCCTGCTGACCGCACCGCACCAAGGGGTCGACGGCACGGGCCGGGACGCCGCGCTGACCCGGCTGCTGCTGGGCGCCGACCCGGCGCGCACGGCCGCCGAACTGGGCGGCGAGCGGTGGACGGTGGTGCACGCCCGCGCCGGGCGCGGCCCGACGCCGTTCACCGCGTCCGCGCTCGGCGCCGCCCTCGGCAGCGCCCTGGTGGAGACGGCGCCGGACGGGTCCGTACGCCTCCTGCTGCCGGGCCCGGCGCGGGACGTGCCGGCCCAGCCGGGGTGGGTGCTCGGGGTCAGCGAGCCCGTCGGGCCCGCGGAACTCGCCCTCGCCGACACCCAGGCGGCCCGGGCCCTGGCCCGCGCCCAGGCCGCGCACCTGCCGCTGGTCACCCATCGACGCGGCTCGCTGTCCGCACTGCTCGCACCGGACGAACTGGCCGCCCACGCCCGGCTGCGGCTGGCGCCGCTGGCCGACGCGCCCGCGCTGCGCGAAACCCTGCGCACCTGGCTGTCGCTGCACGGCGGCTGGGACCGCACGGCCGCGGCGATGGGAGTCCACCGCAACACCGTCCGCCAGCGGATCGCCCGCTGCGCGGCGCTGCTCGGGGATGACCTGGACGACCCGGACGTCCGCATGGAGCTCTGGTTCGCCCTACGAAGCCCGACTTGACCCGGGCGCCCTCGCCGTGCGGCGGGGGCGCGTCCAAACGACCGCGGGGCGTGGGGGCCGGCCCACGCCCAGAAGACACTCCGCTCCCGTCGGAGCCAGGCGCGGGAGTGTCTGGACAGGCCGGGTAACCAACCAGTAACTTCGAACATCTGAGCAACCGCTTAGCCATTCGACCGAGCACGGCAGGCCAGCGCAGACCAGAGGAGGCGTTCGTGCGCCGCAGCGTGTACAACGAGGACCACGAGGCGTTCCGGAAGACCATCCGCGCCTTCATCGAGGCCGAGGTCGTCCCGGTGTACGACCAGTGGTACGAGGCCGGCCAGGCGCCGCGCGACTTCTACCACAAGCTCGGCGAGCTGGGCGTCTTCGGCATCGAGGTGCCCGAGGAGTACGGCGGCGCCGGCGAGACGTCGTTCAAGTTCCAGGCGATCATCTCCGAGGAGACCGCCCGCGCCGGCGTCTCCTTCGGCGGCTCCGGGGTGCACGTCGCGCTCTGTCTGCCGTATCTGATGGCGTACGGCTCCGACGAGCAGAAGCAGCGCTGGCTGCCCGACTTCGCGACCGGCGCCGCGATGTACGCGATCGCGATGACCGAGCCCGGCACCGGCTCGGACCTCGCGGGCATGAAGACCACCGCCAAGCTCTCCGCAGACGGCACGCACTACGTCCTGAACGGCGCGAAGACCTTCATCACCGGCGGCGTCCACGCGGACCGCGTCATCGTCTGCGCCCGCACCGCCCCGCCGAGCGCCGAGGACCGCCGCCACGGCATCTCGCTCTTCGTCGTGGACACCTCGCTGCCGGGGTACGCGGTCGGCCGCAAGCTCGACAAGCTGGGCCTGAAGACCTCGGACACCGCCGAGTTGTCCTTCACCGACGTGCGCGTCCCGGCCGAGGACCTGCTGGGCGAGGAGCACAAGGGCTTCTCCTACCTGGGGCAGAACCTCCCGCAGGAGCGGCTGGCCATCGCCGTCGGGGCGTACTCGCAGGCGTCGGCCGCGATCCGGTTCACCCAGGCGTACGTCTCGGACCGCACGGTGTTCGGCAAGCCGGTCGCCTCCTTCCAGAACAGCAAGTTCGAACTCGCCGCCTGCAAGGCCGAGGTGGACGCGGCCGAGGCGGTCGTCGACCGCGCGCTGGAGGCGCACGACGCGGGCGAGCTGACGGCCGCGGAAGCCGCGTCGGCCAAGCTGTTCTGCACCGAGGTCGCCCACCGGGTGATCGACCGCTGTCTGCAACTGCACGGGGGCTACGGCTACATGAACGAGTACCCGATCGCCCGGCTCTACGCCGACAACCGCGTCAACCGCATCTACGGCGGCACCAGCGAGGTCATGAAGTCGATCATCGCCAAGTCGATGGGGCTGTAGGGCGCGCAGCCCCCACTTCGGGCGCCCGGTCGACCGCTCCGGCCGGGCGCTCGCCGCTGCTGCCGTCAGACGGGTCAGACCGGTCAGACCGGCAGGCCCGCCGCGTCCAGCAGGAAGTCCGTCATCGGCTCGTAGAACCGCGGGTCGGTGACGTGGTCGTCGAGCGGCACCGTCACCTGGAGGGTGCCCTCCGCCTCGCCGATGAACAGCGCGGGGTCGTTGCTGTCGGCGTACCCCACCGCGTCGATGCCGCGCTGGCCCGCGCAGCCCGCCCAGCCGTGGTCGGCGACGACGAGGTCGGGGCGCGGCTCGCCGTCGCGCTCCAGGCCGTCGAGGATCGCGGCCATCGGCGCCGGGGAGTGGGTGTGCCACAGGCTCGCGCCGCGCTCCAGCACGGCCACGCCCCCGAACTGGAACACCATGCACTCGTCGGCCGTCAGGCCGCCGGGGATCGCGACGACCTCGCAGCCGGCCGCGCGCACGGCGTCGGCGGTGCGGCGGTGGACCTCCAGGAGGCCGCCGGGGTGCCCGGTGGCGAAGAGGACCCGCTCCCGGCCGGCGACGGCCTTGCGCAGCCGGGCGGCCATCCGCTCCAGCGCGGCCACGGTCAGCTCGGGGTCAATGGTGTCCTGGCCGACCCGGTGCTCCGGGTCGTCGCTGACGCCGCAGCGCTCGGCCATCACCGCCAGCACGTCCTGCTCGTCCGTCCAGCGGTCGCCCAGCTCCAGGCCCAGCCAGTAGTGGCGGTCGCCGTTGGCCAGCGCGCGGTAGTGGGAGAGGTTGTTGTCGCGCGGGGTGGCGACGTCGCCGGCGATACGGGTGCGGACAAGGTGGTCGACGAGGGCGGCACGGCTGGGTATCGGCATGGCCCCATTGTGCCGGCCCGGGCCCGCCTCGGCCGGTGATCTCCGTCGCCTTCTCGGCCGCCTTCCGGGCAGCCGCCTGGCTGCGGCACCGCTGGCCCGGGGCGCGCAGGGGCGTGCGCGGCGCGTCGGTGTCAGGGAGTGAGCGACGCGAACGCGCCGTGCGCAAGGCGCCGCAGCAACGTTTCCGTACGCGCCCTGGCCGGCAGCCCGTCGGCCTGGGAGCCGAGGTGCGGAGTGGAGTTCAGCAGGCCGAACACCGCGTGGACCGCGGCCCGCGCCTCCACCTCGGGCACGTCGGGGTGCAGCTCGCGCACCGCCGTCACCCACAGCTCCACGTACTGCCGCTGGAGCTGGCGCACCAGCTTGCGGTCGCTCTCGCGCAGCCGGTCCAGCTCGCGGTCGTGCAGCGTGATCAGCGGACGGTCGTCGAGCGCGAAGTCGATGTGGCCGTCGATCAGGGATGCGAGCAGCGCCCCCGGGTCCTCGGCTGCCTCCTCGACCCGCAGCCGGCCGCCGCTGAGCAGCCGCTCGCTGATGCCGACGAGCAGTTCGGCGAGCATCGCCTCCTTGCCCGGGAAGTGGCGGTACAGCCCCGGACCGCTGATGCCGACGGCCGCCCCTATCTCGTCCACGCCGACGCCGTGGAAGCCGCGCTCGGCGAAGAGCCGCGCGGCCTCTTTGAGGATCTGCTCGCGGCGGGTGGGCGCGTCCGTCCTGGTGCTCATGGAAAGTGATTCTAGACAACCTCGTTAGCGATCGTTAACCTGAAAGGAGTGTTAACGCTCATTAACCGACGTCGCTCGACGTCAGCCGATGCCAGCGGACGTCGCTCGACGTCAGCCGACGTCAACCGATGCCGCCCGGGCGAAGGAGCGCGATCCGATGGGGTTCGATGCGATGGGGTTCGACCCGATGCCGCAGGCACCCGTGCTGACCAGCGCCGCGGACCCGGCGTCCGCCGCCTGGCAGGCCAACGAGGCGGCGCACCGGGACCTCGCCGACGACCTGCGGGCCCGGCTCGCCGCGGCCCGGCTCGGCGGCGGCGAGAAGGCCCGCGCCCGGCACGTCTCCCGCGGCAAGCTGCTCCCCCGCGACCGGGTCGACGCCCTGCTGGACGCGGGCTCCCCCTTCCTGGAGCTGGCCCCGCTCGCCGCCCACGGGATGTACGGGGACCAGGCCCCGGCCGCCGGCGTCATCGCCGGCATCGGCCGCGTCAGCGGGCGCGAGACCGTGATCGTCGCCAATGACGCCACCGTCAAGGGCGGGACGTACTACCCCATGACGGTCAAGAAGCATCTGCGCGCCCAGGAGATCGCCCTGGAGAACCGCCTCCCGTGCGTCTACCTGGTGGACTCCGGCGGCGCCTTCCTGCCGATGCAGGACGAGGTCTTCCCCGACCGCGAGCACTTCGGCCGGATCTTCTACAACCAGGCGCGGATGTCCGGCGCGGGCATCCCGCAGATCGCCGCCGTCCTCGGCTCCTGCACGGCCGGCGGGGCGTACGTGCCCGCGATGAGCGACGAGGCCGTGATCGTACGGAACCAGGGCACGATCTTCCTCGGCGGCCCGCCGCTGGTGAAGGCCGCCACCGGCGAGGTCGTCACCGCCGAGGAGCTGGGCGGCGGCGAGGTGCACTCCAGGATCTCCGGCGTCACCGACCACCTCGCCGAGGACGACGCGCACGCGCTGCGGATCGTCCGGACGATCGCGGCGACGCTGCCCCGCCGCGGCCCGCTCCCCTGGTCCGTCGCGCCGGTGGACGAGCCCAAGGTGGACCCGGCCGGGCTGTACGGCGCGGTGCCGGCCGATCCGCGCACCCCGTACGACGTCCGGGAGGTGATCGCCCGGATCGCGGACGCGTCCCGCTTCGCCGAGTTCAAGGCCGAGTTCGGCCAGACCCTGGTCACCGGCTTCGCCCGGATCCACGGCCACCCCGTCGGCATCGTGGCGAACAACGGCATCCTGTTCGCCGAGTCCGCCCAGAAGGGGGCGCACTTCATCGAGCTGTGCGACCAGCGCGGCATCCCCCTGCTGTTCCTGCAGAACATCTCCGGCTTCATGGTCGGCAAGGACTACGAGCACGGCGGGATCGCCAAGCACGGCGCGAAGATGGTCACCGCCGTGGCCTGCACCCGCGTCCCCAAACTCACCGTCGTCATCGGCGGCTCGTACGGCGCGGGGAACTACTCGATGTGCGGCCGGGCCTACTCCCCCCGCTTCCTGTGGATGTGGCCGAACGCCAAGATCTCCGTGATGGGCGGCGAGCAGGCCGCGTCCGTGCTCGCCACCGTCAAGCGGGACCAGTTGGAAGCGCGCGGCGAGCCCTGGTCCGTCGAGGAGGAGGACGCCTTCAAGGCCCCCGTACGGGCGCAGTACGAGCAGCAGGGCAACGCCTACTACGCGACGGCGCGGCTGTGGGACGACGGGGTGATCGACCCCTTGGAGACCCGTCAGGTGCTGGGGCTCGCCCTGACGGCCTGCGCCAATGCGCCACTGCCGGCGAAGGACGCGTCGGCGCCCGGCTTCGGCGTCTTCCGGATGTGAACGGAACGCTCCGGATGCGCACGGGACGAGGGACGGACGAGGGACAGGGGACGACGACGATGTTCAACACGGTCCTGGTGGCCAATCGCGGCGAGATCGCGGTCCGCGTCATCCGCACCCTGCGGGCCCTGGGGGTCCGCTCGGTCGCCGTCTTCAGCGACGCGGACGCCGACGCCCGGCACGTGCGGGAGGCGGACACCGCGGTCCGCATCGGCCCGGCGCCCGCCGCCGAGAGCTACCTCAGCGCCGAACGGCTGCTCGACGCCGCGGCCCGCACCGGCGCCGAAGCGGTCCACCCCGGCTACGGCTTCCTCGCCGAGAACGCGGCGTTCGCCCGGGCCTGCGCCGATGCCGGACTCGTCTTCATCGGCCCGCCCGCCCCGGCGATCTCCCTCATGGGCGACAAGATCCGCGCCAAGGAGACCGTGCTGGCCGCCGGGGTGCCGGTGGTGCCGGGCTCCTCGGGCGCGGGGCTGACGGACGACCAACTCGCCGAGGCGGCCCGTCGGATCGGCATGCCGGTGCTGCTCAAGCCGTCCGCGGGCGGCGGCGGCAAGGGCATGCGGCTGACCCGTCTGGAGTCGGCGCTCCGGGACGAGATCGCGGCGGCCCGGCGCGAGGCGCGCGCCTCCTTCGGCGACGACACCCTCCTCGTCGAGCGCTGGATCGACACCCCGCGCCACATCGAGGTCCAGGTCCTGGCGGACGCCCACGGAAACGTCGTCCACCTCGGCGAGCGCGAGTGCTCCCTCCAGCGTCGCCACCAGAAGGTCATCGAGGAGGCGCCGTCGGTCCTGCTGGACGAGGCCACCCGGGCGGCGATGGGCGAGGCGGCCGTGCAGGCGGCCCGCTCCTGCGGCTACGTCGGCGCGGGCACGGTCGAGTTCATCGTCCCCGGCACCGACCTCACGCAGTACTACTTCATGGAGATGAACACCCGCCTCCAGGTCGAGCACCCCGTCACCGAGTTGGTCTGCGGCCTGGACCTGGTGGAGTGGCAGCTGCGGATCGCGGCCGGCGAGCCCCTGCCGTACGGACAGGACGACGTCCGGCTCACCGGCCACGCCATAGAGGCCCGGATCTGCGCCGAGGACCCGGCGCGCGGCTTCCTGCCCGCCGGCGGCACCGTCCGCGCGCTGCACGAGCCGCAGGGCTCCGGGGTGCGCACGGACTCCGGGCTGAGCGTGGGCACCGAGGTGTCCAGCCTGTACGACCCGATGCTGTCCAAGGTCATCGCGTACGGCCCCGACCGCGCCACCGCCCTGCGCCGGCTGCGCGCCGCGCTCGCCGAGACGGTCACCCTCGGCGTCCCGACGAACGCCGGCTTCCTGCGCCGGCTGCTGGGCCACCCGGACGTCGTCGCGGGCGCGTTGGACACCGGCCTGGTGGAGCGGGAGGCCGACGGGCTGGTGGAGCGGGAGGTGCCCGTCGAGGTGTACGCGGCAGCGGCGGCCGTCCGCCGGGCCGCGCTCGCCCCCGCACCGGAGCGGGGCGGCTGGACGGACCCCTTCGCCCGGCCGGACGGCTGGCGCCTCGGCGGGGCGCCGGCGCCGCTCGCGTTCCCGCTGCGCGTACCGGGGCACGAGCCGGTGACGTTCGAGGCGCCGGCGTCCGCGACCGTCACCGCCGACCGGGTCACCGTGACGCTCGACGGCGTCGTGCACGCCTTCCACCGGGCGGCCGACTGGCTCGGTCGGGACGGCGACTCCTGGCACGTGCAGGACCACGACCCGGTCGCCGCCGCGCTCTCTTCCGCGGCCCACGCGGGCGCGGACAGCCTGGCCGCGCCGATGCCGGGCACGGTCACGGTGGTCAAGGTGGCCGTTGGGGACCGGGTGGCCGCGGGCCAGAGCCTGCTGGTCGTCGAGGCGATGAAGATGGAGCACGTCATCGCCGCGCCGCACGCCGGGAGGGTCACCGAACTGGACGTCACCCCCGGGACGACCGTCGCCATGGACCAACTGCTGGCCGTGGTCGCCCCGGACGAATCCGATGCCGAGACCGCGGCCGATTCCGCGGCCGATTCCGCGGCCGAGAGCGGCGAGCAGAGCACGGAGGCGAGCGATGGACGTTGACGGGCTGCCGATGGAGTTCCCGGCGCAGGACCTGCCGCCCCGGGTGCGGATCCACGAGGTCGGCCCCCGCGACGGCCTCCAGAACGAGAAGGCGGTCATCCCCACCGAGGTGAAGGCGGAGTTCGTGCACCGCCTCGCCGACGCCGGACTGACCACGGTCGAGGCGACCAGCTTCGTGCGCCCCGAGTGGGTGCCCCAACTGGCCGACGCGGAGAAGCTCTTCCCCCGGGTCACCGATCTGAAGGGCGTCGCCCTGCCCGTCCTCGTACCGAACGAACGCGGTTTCGACCGGGCCGTGGCGCTGGGCGCCCGCCGGATCGCCGTCTTCGGCTCGGCGACGGAGACCTTCGCCCGCAAGAACCTGAACCGGACCGTCGCCGAGTCCCTGGCGATGTTCGAGCCGGTCGTGGCGCGCGCCAAGGCCGACAAGATCCACGTCCGCGGCTATCTGTCGATGTGCTTCGGCGACCCCTGGGAGGGGCCGGTTCCGGTGCACCAGGTGGTGAAGGTCGCCCGACGGCTGCGGGAGCTGGGCTGTGACGAGATCTCGCTGGGCGACACGATCGGCGTCGCCACCCCCGGGCACGTCCTGGACCTGTTGGCCCAGCTGAACGAGGAGGGCGTGCCCACCTCCGCGCTCGCCGTCCACTTCCACGACACCTACGGCCAGGCCCTGGCCAACACGTTCGCCGCGCTGGAGCACGGCGTGACCACCGTCGACGCCTCCGCGGGCGGCCTCGGCGGCTGCCCGTACGCGAAGAGCGCCACGGGCAACCTCGCCACCGAAGACCTCGTGTGGATGCTGCACGGCCTCGGCATCGAGACCGGGGTCGACCTCGGCCGGCTCACCGCCACCAGCGTGTGGATGGCCGAGCAGCTGGGCCGCCCCAGCCCCTCCCGCACCGTTCGCGCCCTCTCCCACAAGGAGTGACCATGTCCCTTGACCACCGGCTCACCCCCGAGCACGAGGAACTCCGCCGCACGGTCGAGGACTTCGCGCACACCGTGATGGCCCCGAAGATCGGCGATCTGTACGAGCGCCACGAGTTCCCCTACGAGATCGTGCGCGAGATGGGCCGCATGGGCCTGTTCGGGCTGCCCTTCCCCGAGGAGTACGGCGGCATGGGCGGCGACTACCTCGCCCTCGGCATCGTCCTGGAGGAGCTGGCGCGCGTCGACTCCTCCGTGGCGATCACGCTGGAGGCCGCGGTGTCGCTGGGCGCGATGCCGGTGTACCGCTTCGGCACGGAGGAGCAGAAGCAGCAGTGGCTGCCGCGGCTGTGCTCCGGCGAGTTGCTGGGCGCGTTCGGGCTCACCGAGCCCGAAGGCGGCTCCGACGCGGGCGGCACCAGGACCACGGCGGTGCGCGACGAGGCGGCCGGCGAGTGGGTGATCAACGGCTCCAAGTGCTTCATCACCAACGCCGGCACGGACATCACGGGCCTGGTGACGGTCACCGCGGTCACCGGTCGGACGCCCGACGGCAAGCCCCTGATCTCGTCGATCATCGTCCCGTCCGGCACGCCGGGCTTCTCGTTCGCCCCCGCGTACTCCAAGGTCGGCTGGAACGCCTCGGACACCCGAGAGCTGTCCTTCGACGACGTCCGCGTGCCGCTGGGGAACCTGCTCGGCGAGGAGGGCCGGGGGTACGCGCAGTTCCTCCGCATCCTGGACGAGGGCCGGATCGCGATCTCCGCGCTCGCGACGGGGCTGGCGCAGGGGTGCGTGGACGAGTCCGTGAAGTACGCGAAGGAGCGGCACGCCTTCGGGCGCCCCATCGGCGCGAACCAGGCGATCCAGTTCAAGATCGCGGACATGGAGATGCGGGCGCACATGGCCCGCGTGGGCTGGCGCGACGCGGCGTCGCGGCTGGTGCGGGGCGAGTCCTTCAAGAAGGAGGCGGCGTTGGCGAAGCTGTACTCGTCGACGGTGGCGGTGGACAACGCGCGGGAGGCGACGCAGATTCATGGGGGCTACGGCTTCATGAACGAGTATCCGGTGGCCCGGATGTGGCGGGACTCGAAGATCCTGGAGATCGGCGAGGGGACGAGCGAGGTCCAACGCATGCTGATCGCCCGCGAGCTGGGCCTCACGAGCTAGCTCGCGCCCTGCCCTCTGCGGGGCGCGCTGCCCCCCTGCGGCTGCGTTGCCCCGGCGCGCCCATGCCTCGCACGCCGTGCCCCTGCGGCTACGTTGCCCGAGCGCGCCCCTAAAAGCCCCTCGCCGTATCCCCGCGGGAGCGCTCATCACTGCGGCCTGGTGGTCGGCCGTCTTCGTCTCGTGTAACGGCGAGTGGTCAAGGGGCGCTGGGCCTACCCCTGTGCCCGCAGGGCGCAGGGGTAGGAACGCGCGACAAGCCAGCCGCCGGGGCGCACAGCGCGCCCGCACGGGCACGCGGCCAGCAAGAGGTCAGGTTAGGCTAACCTGACCTGGGCGGGGCGCTCGCCCGGGGTTCATCGACGCACCCAACGGGAGAGGCCGCCCTCATGACCCAGCCACCCCCCTTCCGCTTCTTCCCCCTCCGCGTCGCGGCGACCAAGCAGCTCGGCCCCTCCCTCATCCGCGTCACCTTCGAGGGCTTCCCGCGCCAGCGGCTCGACGACTTCGAGGCCGGCGGGCGCGACCAGTCGCTCTCCCTCTTCCTCCCGCACCCCGGGCAGGACGGCCCCATCGTGCCCCTGGAGGCCGGCGGCGACGAAGGCGACGGCAGCGCGATATTCGCCGCCTGGCGGGCGCTGCCGGAGCACGTGCGCGCGGTCATGCGCTCGTACACCGTGCGCGCCCAGCGCGACCGCGCCGACGGCACGCGCGAGTTCGACATCGACTTCGCGGTGCACGAGGACGGCGGCCCCGCCTGCCGCTGGGCGGCCCAAGCGGAGCCGGGGCAGCGGGCGATGGTGCTGGGCCCGGCCGTCGCGGACAACACCTCCGTGCGCTTCCGCCCGCCCCACGGCACGGACTGGACGCTGATCTGGGGCGACGAGACGGCGCTGCCCGCCGTCGCGGCGATCCTCGAATGGCTGCCGCCGGGGCTGCCCGCCAAGGTGTGGCTGGAGGTGCCGCACGCCGCGGACCGGATCGAGTTGAAGACGGACGCACAGGTGGAGGTCGTCTGGCTGGTGCGGGACGAGGGCGCGCCCTCCGCCGTGGCGGCCGTCGCCGCCGCCGAGTTCCCGAGCGGGACCCCGTACGCCTGGATCGCCGGCGAGTCCGGCGGCGTAAAGGCGCTCCGGCGCCATCTGGTGGGCGAGCGGGGCATCGACCGGCGCAAGGTGACCTTCGTCGGGTACTGGCGTCGCGGCATCAGCGAGGACGGGCTGCGGGAGGAGCCGGCCGGCGCCGACGAGGGCTGAGACCCGGCGCCGGCACCGCCGGGACACACACGCCCCACGCACACCATCCCCACCTTTCAAACCTCTCTTCCCTCACACCCCCACATCACCCATGAGCTTTCGGCCAATTAGTGGCCGATCCACGGTGGGGCGGTCTTGCACGGCCCCCCACGGGCATGCATGCCCCGCCGGTCCGCGACAAACGGCGCGTCCGGGCGCACTTCGATGCGCCCGAGCGCGACGGCGTACGCGCCCCCGCCCCACCCCGCGCGGCCCCACCGCGCGCCATGCGCGACAACCGGTCAAACGGCATGTGAACAACGCCATAACCAGCGCAGCAGATCGGATCCGGAGCGCAATTTCCCGGAATGGTTAGGTTAGGCTAACCTTCCCTGCGTCGCCCTCGTCCCCACTCCTGTCCTGAGGCGACCCAAGTCCCCGCATCCGGGAGGACATTGCATGCGCTCGCACCTGCTCAATGACGTAACGGCGGAGAGCTACCGGCGCTCCGTGACCGAAGGAGTCGAGCGGGTGGCGAACCGACTCGCCACAACCCGGCAGCCGTTCACCGGAGTCACCGTCGACCAACTCGCACCGACGATCTCCGCGATCGACCTCGACCAGCCCCTGGGCGACGCCTCCGCCGCCCTGGACGAGCTGGACCGGGTGTACCTCCGGGACGCCGTCTACTTCCACCACCCCCGCTACCTCGGGCACCTGAACTGCCCGGTCGTCATCCCCGCCGTCCTCGGCGAGGCCGTGCTCTCCGCCGTGAACTCCTCCCTCGACACCTGGGACCAGAGCGCGGGCGGCACCCTCATCGAGCGCCGGCTGGTCGACTGGACGGCCGGCCGCATCGGGCTCGGCGACGCGGCCGACGGGGTGTTCACCAGCGGCGGCACCCAGTCCAACCTCCAGGCGCTGCTGCTGGCCCGCGAGGAGGCCAAGACCAGCGAGCTGCACCGGTTGCGCATCTTCACCTCCGAGTGCAGCCACTTCAGCGTCCAGAAGTCGGCGAAACTGCTGGGCCTGGGCCAGGACGCGGTCGTCGCCCTGCCCACCGACCGCGACCGCCGGATGCAGACGCTGGCGCTGGCCGGCGAGTTGGAGCGCTGCCAGCGCGAGGGCTCGATACCCATGGCGATCGTGGCCACCGCCGGCACGACCGACTTCGGGTCGATCGACCCGCTGCCCGAGATCGCAGAGCTCGCCGAGCGGTACGGGGCCTGGATGCACGTGGACGCGGCGTACGGCTGCGGGCTGCTCGCCTCCCCCGCCCGCCGCCACCTCCTCGACGGCATCGAGCACGCGGACTCCGTCACGGTCGACTACCACAAGTCCTTCTTCCAGCCGGTGAGTTCGTCCGCGGTGCTGGTGCGCGACGGGGCGACGCTGCGCCACGCCACGTACCACGCGGACTACCTCAACCCCCGGCGGACGGTGGAGGAGAAGATTCCGAACCAGGTCGACAAGTCGCTCCAGACCACGCGCCGGTTCGACGCCCTCAAACTGTGGATGACGCTGCGCGTGATGGGTGCCGACGGCGTCGGCGGCCTCTTCGACGAGGTCTGCGACCTGGCCGAGGCCGGCTGGCAGACGCTCGCCGGCGACCCCCGCTACGACGTCGTCGTCCGCCCGCAGCTGTCCACCCTCGTCTTCCGCTACGTGCCCGAGGCCGTCACCAGCCCCGCCCTGATCGACCGGGCCAACCTCTACGCCCGCAAGGCGCTGTTCGCCTCCGGGGAGGCCGTGGTCGCCGGCACCAAGGTCGACGGCCGCCAGTACCTGAAGTTCACCCTGCTCAACCCCGAGACGACGGTCGACGACATCGCCGCCGTGCTCGATCTGATCGCCGGCCACGCCGAGCAGTACCTGGGAGAGAACCTTGTCCACGCCTCTTGAGCCGCCCCTCGAACCGGCCGCCGAACCCGCCGCGGAACGGGCCGTCGAACCGTACGACTTCATCGGCGTCGGCCTCGGCCCGTTCAACCTGGGTCTCGCCTGCCTCACCGAACCGATCGAGGAGCTGAACGGCCTCTTCCTGGAGTCCAAGCCGGACTTCGAGTGGCACTCGGGCATGTTCCTCGAAGGCGCCCACCTCCAGACGCCGTTCATGTCGGACCTGGTCACCCTGGCCGACCCGACCTCGCCGTACTCCTTCCTCAACTACCTCAAGCAGTGCGGCCGGCTGTACTCCTTCTACATCCGGGAGAACTTCTACCCGCTGCGCACGGAGTACAACGACTACTGCCGCTGGGCCGCCGCCCAACTCGGCTGCGTGCGCTTCAACACCACGGTCACCCGCATCGAGCACGCGGACGGCCTCTACCGGGTGCACACCGCGGACGGCTCCGTGCTGCCCGCCCGCCGCATCGTGCTGGGCACCGGCACCCCGCCGTACGTCCCCGAGTCCTGCCGCGACCTCGGCGGCGACTACCTGCACAACTCCCGGTACGTGCACCACAAGGAAGCGCTCCAGGCCAAGGAGTCGATCACGCTCGTCGGCAGCGGCCAGAGCGCCGCGGAGATCTACTACGACCTGCTCTCCGAGATCGACGTCCACGGCTACCGGCTGAACTGGGTCACCCGCTCCCCGCGCTTCTTCCCGCTCGAGTACACCAAGCTGACGCTGGAGATGACCTCCCCGGAGTACATCGACTACTACCACGGGCTGCCGGAGGAGACCCGCTACCGGCTGGAGTCCCAGCAGAAGGGCCTGTTCAAGGGGATCGACGGCGATCTGATCGACGCCATCTTCGACCTGCTGTACCAGAAGAACCTCAAGGGCCCGGTGCCCACCCGACTGCTCACCAACTCCGCCCTCAACGGCGCGAGCTACGACGAGGAGTCCGGCACGTACGCCCTCGGCCTGCGCCAGGAGGAGCAGGGCAAGGACTACGAGCTGCGCACCGAGGGCCTGATCCTGGCCACCGGCTACAAGTACGAGCCGCCGGCCTTCCTCGCACCGCTGCACGACCGCATCCGCTGGGACGGCAAGGGCCGTTTCGACGTCGCCCGGAACTACTCGATCGACACCGTCGGACGCGAGATCTTCCTCCAGAACGCGGGCGTGCACACGCACTCGATCACCTCGCCCGACCTGGGCATGGGTGCGTACCGCAATGCCTACATCATCGGCGAAATGCTCGGCTCCGAGTACTACGCCGTGGAGAAGACGATCGCGTTCCAGGAGTTCTCGGTATGACCGCCCCCCGCCCGCTGGGATTCACCGTACGACCGCTCGACCCCCGCACCGACGCCGAGTTGGTGCACGGCTGGGTCACCCACCCCAAAGCCGGGTTCTGGCTGATGTCCGACTTCGAGCTCCAGGACGTCGAGCGGGAGTACACCGCGATCACGGCGAGCGAGCACCACCACGCCTTCATCGGGCACGGCGCGGACGGCGAGCCCGCCTTCCTGATGGAGCGGTACGACCCGGCGCACGTCGAGCTGGTGGGTCTGTACGACCACCGGCCCGGCGACGTCGGCATGCACTTCCTCGTCGCGCCGACCGACACCCCGGTGCACGGCTTCACCCGGGCCGTGATCACCGCCGTCATGCACGCCCTGTTCGCCGATCCGGCGACCGAACGCGTGGTCGTCGAGCCCGACGTCGGCAATGCGGCGGTGCACGCGCTCAACTCGTACGTCGGCTTCGAGGTCGCCGGCCGGATCAGCAAGCCGGAGAAGGACGCCTACCTCAGCTTCTGCACCCGGGCGTCCTTCAAGGACAGCGCCGCGGTCGCGGCCGGACGGGCGGTGGCCCGATGACCGCCGCCGACGCAGTGGCGCACCTGACGCCCGAGCTGTGGGAGCACGCCAACCGGCTGCTGGTGCGCAAGGCGCTCGCGGAGTTCGCCCACGAGCGGCTGCTGACCCCCGAGCCGGTCGGCGACGGCCCCGGCGCGCCCGGGGACGCGGGCGCCTACCGGGTGGCCAGCGACGACGCGGGCACCGAGTACCGCTTCACCGCCCGCCGCTTCGCCCTGGACCACTGGCACGTGGACGCCGACTCCCTCACCCGCCACCGCGACGGCGCCGAACTGCCTTTGGACGCACTCGACTTCTGCATCGAGCTGCGCGGGGCGCTCGGGCTGCGCGACGAGATCCTGCCGGTGTACCTGGAGGAGATCTCCTCCACGCTGGCCGGCACGGCGTACAAGCTCGCCAAGCCGGCGGTGACCGCGGCACAGCTGGCCGCGGCCGACTTCCAGGCCATCGAGACCGGGATGACCGAGGGCCACCCCTGCTTCGTCGCCAACAACGGCCGCCTCGGCTTCGGCGTCCACGAATACCTGTCGTACGCCCCGGAGGCGGCCAGCGAGATCCGGCTGATCTGGCTCGCCGCCCGCCGGGACCACGCCACCTTCACCTCCGGCGCCGACCTGGACTACGACACCCTGGTCCACGACGAGCTCGGCGAAGGCGCCCTCGCCCGGTTCGCCGGGCGGATGAAGGAACTCGGGCTCGACCTGGCCGACTACTACCTGCTGCCGGTGCACCCCTGGCAGTGGTGGAACAAACTCTCCGTCAGCTTCGCCGGCGAGGTCGCCCAGCAGCGCCTGGTCTTCCTCGGCCCCGGGGACGACGAGTACCTGGCCCAGCAGTCCATCCGGACCTTCTTCAACACCAGCGCCCCGCACAAGCACTACGTGAAGACCTCGCTGTCGGTCCTCAACATGGGCTTCATGCGCGGACTCTCGGCGGCGTACATGAAGGCCACCCCGGCGATCAACGACTGGCTCGCGGCGCTGATCGACCGGGACGAGGTGCTGCGCGCCAGCCGCTTCTCGATCATCCGCGAGCACGCGGCCGTCGGCTACCACCACCGGCAGTACGAGCGGGCGACCGACCGCCACTCCGCGTACCGCAAGATGCTGGCGGCGCTGTGGCGGGAGAGCCCGGTGCCCGCGCTTGCGCCCGGCGAACGCCTCGCCACCATGGCGTCGCTGCTGCACACGGACCGCGCCGGGGCGTCGTTCGTCGGCGCGCTGATCGACGCGTCGGGGCTCGCGCCCACCGCGTGGCTGCGCGGCTACCTGGACGCGTACCTCACGCCCGTGCTGCACAGCTTCTACGCGTACGACCTGGTCTTCATGCCGCACGGCGAGAACGTGATCCTGGTCCTCGGGCCCGACGGGGCGGTGCGGCGCACGGTCTTCAAGGACATCGCGGAGGAGATCGCGGTGCTGGACCCGGACGCGGTGCTGCCGCCGACGGTGGAGCGCATCCGCGCCGACGTCCCCGACGCGATGAAGCTGCTGTCGATCTTCACGGACGTCTTCGACTGCTTCTTCCGCTTCCTGGCGGCGACGCTGGTGGCCGAGGGGCTGATGACGGAGGACGCCTTCTGGCGGACCGTCGCGGAGTGCGTGCGCGGGTACCAGGAGGCCGTGCCGCACCTGGCGGACAAGTTCGCCGAGTACGACCTGTTCGCGCCCGAGTTCGCGCTCTCCTGCCTCAACCGGCTCCAGCTGCGCGACAACCGGCAGATGCTCGACCTCGCGGACCCCTCCGGCGCGCTCCAACTCGTCGGCACGCTCCGCAACCCCTTGGCCGAGCCGGCCGCATAGAGCCGGGCGGGCACCCCCGAACACGGTCCCTCGGGGGTGCCCGTCCCCTTTTCTCCGCGTTTCTCCGCGTTTCTCCGCGCTAGGAAACGTTCTCGTCGGCCGCCCACTCCACCTTCGGGGACGGGTGGTACGCGATGCCCAGCGCGGTCAGTCGCCTGCCCTGGTCCACCAGTCGCTCGTGGAAACCCTCCCAGGGCAGGTCACCGCGCGACCAGCCCTTCTCCGCCGCGCTCAGCAGCCGGGGGAAGGCCATCGACTCCAACTCGGCGTTGGTGGCGAGCGTCTCGGTCCACAGCGGCGCCTCGACCCCGAGGACCGCATCCGCCGGCACGCCCTCGTCGGCGAGGTACGTCGCCGGGTCCCAGTCGTAGGAGCGGTCGACCTCCACCAGACCGGCCCACTGCAACCCGAGTGCGAAGTCCGCGTCGTACTTCATGTCGAGGTAGGCGCGGTCCGCCGGGGACAGGATCAGCCGTGCGCCGGCGCGCACCGCCGCCGCCACCTGCGCGCGCTCCTCCTGCTTCGTCTCGTCCGTGCCCCAGTACTGCACCCAGGCGCCGTCGGCCACCTCCGTGCCCGTGACCTGGTGCCAGGCAACGACCTCCTTGCCGTGCCGCGCCACCGACTCCTGCGCCTTCGCCATGATCGCGGCGTAGTCCTCGGCGCTGGTGTTGTCGGCCTCGTCGCCGCCGATGTGGAGGCGGGCCCCGGGGGTGATCGCGGCGATCTCGCGGATCACGTCGTCCATGAAGTCGTACGTCACCGGCTTGTCGGCGCACAGCGAGCTGAAGCCGACCTCGGTGCCGGTGTACAGCGGCCGGGCCTCGCCGTCGGGGTTCAGCTCGGCGTACGAGGCCAGTGCGGCGTTGGTGTGGCCCGGGACGTCGATCTCGGGGATGACCTCCATGTGGCGGGCGGCGGCGTACTCCACCAGCTCCCGGTACTGCTCCTTGGTGTAGAAGCCGCCGGTGCCGGCCACGGAGGTCGAGCCGCCGACGGCGGTGAGCTGCGGCCAGGAGTCGACGGCGATGCGCCAGCCCTGGTCGTCCGTGAGGTGCAGATGGAGCGTGTTGATCTTGTAGAGGGCGAGTTGGTCCACATAGCGCTTGACCTGCTCGACGGTGAAGAAGTGCCGGGAGACGTCGAGCATGGCGCCGCGGTACGGATAGCGCGGCACGTCGGTGATCGTGCCGCCGGGCACGGTCCACGGCCCCGGCTGCACGGCGTCCGCCTCCACGGCGTGCGGCAGCAGTTGGCGCAGCGTCTGCACGCCGTGGAAGAGGCCGGCCGGCTCGCGGGCCGTCAGCAGGACGCCGTCCCCGGTGGACTCCAGCCGGTAGCCCTCATCGCCCAGTTCGCCCGCGGCGGCGTCCAGGCGCAGTTGCACGCCGTCGGCGCCGGAGCCCGGGGTCACCGGCAGCGGGTACCCGGTGGACGGCCGCAGGAGCGCGGCGAGCTGCTCGCCCACGGCGCGCACCTCCGGCGCGTCGTCGATCCGGATCGCGGTGGCGGAGGTGATCGTGTACGGAGTGCCGCCCGGCCGTACGGATGAGGGCGCGGGAACGACGTTCCCGAGGGCGGACACGGGGACGGGATCGGAGTCGGGCGACCGGAGGTTCGTCCGGGACACACTCACGGGCTGGTTCCCTTCAACAGACGTCGAGCCTCGCGCCATCGTCCCCGACTCGGCCATCCAGGTCTAGACCAAGCGTGGTCCATCGCGACCCACGGCGCCCGCGGCTTGGCCGTCCGCCCCGTGCGGGGGTGGAACAATCTCCTTCATGGCCATGGCGGAAATCATCCAGAAGGACGGCACCTGGACCTTCGACGGGGACACCGTCCGCATCGTCCCGGGCGCCGACAAGGGCGTCGGCCTGCTGCGCAGGACGCTGGGCGAGCTGGCGGTGCCGCTGGAGGCCGTGGCCGGGGCGTCGTTCGAGCCGGGCCGGAAGTCCGGACGCCTGCGCCTACGGCTGCGCAGCGGCGCCGATCCGCTCCTCCAGCTCACCGGGGGCCGGCTGCGGGACGGTTCGGCCCCGTACGCGCTCACCGTGGACAACGACCGCAGCGGGGTCGCCGAGTACTTCGTGGACGAGCTGCGCAACGCCCTGGTCATCGAGCAGATCGGCGCCGAGTCGACACGGCGCTATCTGCTGCCGGGGCCGGCGCTGCCGATCAGCGCGAGCGCCGGGGACGGCACCGTCGACTTCGACGGCGAGCAGATCCGGCTCAGCTGGAACTGGAAGACGGAGGAGTCCAAGGCGTCCGGCGGACCCCGCACCGTCGACCTCGCCGACGTGCAGTCCGTCGAGTGGCAGCCGTCGGGCGGCCTGGAGAACGGCTTCCTGCGCTTCGCCGTCGCCAAGGACCGCTCCGTCACGCCGGCCAAGTACGACCCGTACGCGGTCGACCTGTGGGGCTTTCGCAAGGACCCGCTGATGGCGCTGGTGGGCGCGGCCGTGGTGGCGCGGCTACCGCATCCGTACGCGCCCGTCGACGAGCCCGCCGCCGTACCCGCGGCGCACCCCGTCCCCGCCCTGACGAAGCCGGCCGCCCCTCAGGCACCGCCCGCGGCTGCGCCCGGCGGCGGGGACGACGGCGACGAGACGGACGCGCTGCTGCGCAGGCTGCGCGAGCTGGGCGAGCTGCACCGGACCGGCATACTCACGGACGACGAGTTCAGCACCGCCAAGCAGGCCCTGCTCAAGCGCCTGTGACCCACCCCACAGCGCACTGATACACCCGCCTGCCGTGGATTCCGAAGAATCCTGCCCGGAATCGGGCAGGATTCTTGCATTCGAACGTATCGACCCCCCAGTATCTACGGGTGCTCGAACACCGTCAGCCCGGTCGTCCGTCATCCTCCGCGCCGCGGGCCGTGCAGCCCGCGCACGCGCACGACGACCTCATAGACCACCTCGTCCGCAGCACCGCGCTCCAGCGCGGTGAGGCGGTGCGGGTGGTGCTGGACGTGCTGGCGTACTTCGACGAGAAGACGGAGACCTACGTCCGCCGCCGCCACCGCGAACTTCAGTCGGCGGGCCTGGCGAACTCGGAGATCTTCGAGCGGATCGCCGCCGAACTGCCGCACCGCGCGGTCGCACCGCCGGAGCTCTCGCTCCGCCAGCTGCGCCGCATGGTCTACGGCTGACGACGGCGTCGCCGACCGGCGCCTGCGGCGCCACCGGGCAGCGACCCGAAGATCTCCCACCTATGGAGGGGAAGAACCTTTATGTGCGGAATTGTCGGATACATCGGCAAGCGTGACGTGGCACCGCTGCTGCTGGAGGGCCTGCAGCGGCTGGAGTACCGGGGCTACGACTCCGCGGGCCTGGTGATCACCAGCCCCAAGGCCGCCGGCCTGAAGATGGTCAAGGCCAAGGGTCGGGTGCGCGACCTGGAGGCCCGGGTGCCCAAGCGGTTCGCCGGCACCACCGGCATCGCACACACCCGCTGGGCCACCCACGGCGCCCCCAGCGACGAGAACGCCCACCCGCACCTCTCCCTCGACGAGAAGGTCGCCGTCGTCCACAACGGCATCATCGACAACGCGGCCGAACTGCGCGCCCGGCTGGAGGCCGAGGGCGTCGTCTTCGCCTCGGAGACCGACACCGAGGTGCTCACCCACCTGATCGCGCGCTCCGCCGCCGAGACGCTGGAGGAGAAGGTCCGGCACGCCCTCAAGGTCGTCGAGGGCACCTACGGCATCGCCGTGATGCACGCCGACTTCACCGACCGCATCGTGGTCGCCCGCAACGGCTCCCCGGTCGTCCTCGGCATCGGCGAGAAGGAGATGTTCGTCGCCTCCGACGTCGCCGCCCTGGTCGCCCACACCCGGCAGGTCGTCACCCTCGACGACGGCGAGATGGCCACCCTCAAGGCCGACGACTTCCGCACCTACACCACCGAGGGCTCGACCACCACGGCCACGCCCACCACGGTGGAGTGGGAGGCCGAGTCGTACGACATGGGCGGCCACGACACGTACATGCACAAGGAGATCTGCGAGCAGGCGGACGCGGTGGACCGCGTGCTGCGCGGCCGGATCGACGACCGGTTCTCCACCGTGCACCTCGGCGGCCTCAACCTGGACGCCCGCGAGGCCCGCTCCATCCGCCGGGTCAAGATCCTCGGCTGCGGCACCTCGTACCACGCGGGCATGATCGGCGCCGGGCTCATCGAGTCGCTGGCCCGCATCCCCGCGGACGCCGAGCCCGCCTCCGAGTTCCGCTACCGCAACCCGGTCGTCGACCCGGACACCCTGTACGTCGCGGTCTCCCAGTCCGGCGAGACGTACGACGTGCTCGCCGCCGTCCAGGAGCTCAAGCGCAAGGGCGCCCGGGTGCTGGGCGTGGTGAACGTGGTGGGCTCGGCGATCGCGCGCGAGGCCGACGGCGGCGTGTACGTCCACGCCGGGCCGGAGGTCTGCGTGGTGTCGACGAAGTGCTTCACCAACACCGTCGTCGCCTTCGCGCTCCTCGCGCTCCACCTCGGCCGGATCCGCGACCTGTCGGTCTCCGAGGGCAAGCGGATCATCGAGGGCCTGCGCCGGCTGCCGGAGCAGATCGCCGAGATCCTGCAGTCCGAGGACGACGTCAAGAAGCTCGCCGAGGAGTACGCCGGGGCGCAGTCGATGATGTTCATCGGACGGGTCCGCGGCTATCCGGTGGCCCTGGAGGCGTCCTTGAAGCTCAAGGAGATCTCCTACATCCACGCCGAGGCGTACCCGGCCTCCGAGCTCAAGCACGGGCCGCTGGCACTGATCGAGCCCGCGCTGCCGACGGTGGCGATCGTCCCCGACGACGACCTGCTGGAGAAGAACAGGGCCGCGCTGGAGGAGATCAAGGCCCGCAGCGGTCGCATCCTCGCCGTGGCCCACCGCGAGCAGGAGAAGGCCGACCACACCGTCGTCGTGCCGAAGAACGAGCCCGAGTTGGACCCGATCCTGATGGGCATCCCGCTCCAGCTCTTCGCGTACCACACCGCGCTGGCCATGGGCCGGGACATCGACAAGCCGCGCAACCTGGCGAAGTCCGTCACCGTGGAGTGACACCCGTGGGCGCCGCGCGGGGGAGGGACACAGCCGTTCCCCCGCGCGTCGCCACCGTGTCGCGCGGGGGAACGTCAGCAGCCGGTGCGTGCGACCGACCAGCACCGGCCTGCGCCCGCTCGGCCGGTGGCCGTCACTCCCCGACCGGCGGCGCGTGCGGCGGGAGGACGCCCGTTCCTCACCGCGCCGTACGCGGTCGTCCGGCGGCGGCCTCCCGTTCCGTCCTGTGGAGTTGTCGCGGGCGAGACGACGGCCCGGCGACCGCTATGTACCCTCCACCAGCGCACGACGCACCTCTACGCACCAGTAGAGTTCCGGGATCTTCCGGCGAACCACGCCTCGTACGGGGTCAGTTGACCCCGTGTCACGCGGCGCGGGCCGGGGTCAGGGTCAGGGGATGACGACGACGGGCCGCTGCGCCCGGCGGGCGAGCCGGCCGGCCACCGAGCCGAAGATGCGTCCGACGATGCCGTGCGTCGAGCCCACCACGATGGCGTCGGCGGAGTACTCCCGGCCGACCTCCTCCAACTCGTGGCAGATGTCGCCACCGCGCTCCACCAGGATCCACGGCACCTCGGTGAGGTAGTCGGCGCAGGCCAACTCCAGGCCCAACACCTCGGTGCGGTGGTCGGGGACGTCGACGAAGACGGGGGGCTCGCAGCCCGCCCAGACCGTGGTGGGCAGCCGGTTCGCCACGTGGACGATGATCAGGCCGGAGCCGGAGCGACGCGCCATCCCGATCGCGTACGCCAGCGCCCGCTCGCTGGAGGTCGACCCGTCGAAGCCGACGACGACTCCGTGCCGGAAGGCCGGATCGCAGGAATGGCGTGCCTCTTCAGCCGCTTGCAGATCCGACAGGGGGTCGGCTACCTGCTTGCGGTCCGCGGGTTCGGGGATCTCGTGACCGGCCATCGGTGTCTCGGCGAAGGAGTCCTCAGTGGGAGGGGAGAACAAGTGGACAGACTTTGACGGTGCTGTGTCCGGGAATCATCTTCCCTGGCCCATACCCGCAAGGGTACGGCGACACTCCTCTCATGCCCAGAGGTGACCGCCCCAATCGGGCAGTTCCAGGGAGCATGCCTCAGGGCCTTCGGGTTGGCAATGCCATGTGGCGTCTACAGCGGTCTAGACACCTGGCGGCGTTCGAGTCGTCCCGTCGGGCGGCCGAGATGTGGTGCATCCACGTCCGCACTGGTCACGTGGGGGAGCCCGGTGAACGCGGGGGGTGACCGTTCGGGTGCCGTCCAAGTGGTCGAGGTGTTCCGAGCCGCAGTGACCGGAAGGCAGCGGTCCTCGTTGGCACCTCGGTCACTCCGCAGCCCAGAGGGAGCTTCCGTGCCCGCGCACTCGTCCGCCGCCGCGTCCTGCACCGCCGATCGCAGCGCCTCCCGGCCCGCCTCCGGCGCCGGGCCCGGGGACGCCGAAGCGCCCCGACGGGACCCCGTGCCGCCGTGCACCTGCCCCTCCCCCGGTGCTCCCGGCACGGCCGCCGACCCGGCCGGCGAAGTGGTCCGCTGGGCGGCCTTCAGCTGCCTGCTCGTCCCGGTCGTGCTCGTGGTGTACGGGGCGTCCGTCGGCGGCGCGACCGCCGTCGCACTGGGGCTCGCCGCGGTCACCGCGGCCTGTCGGATGCTGTTGCGGCACTCCGAGCGCAACGCGGCGCGGGCGCGGGAGGGCGAGCCGCCGGCGTCGCGCCACCGGCGCTCGGCGAAGGAAGAGGGCGCCCCGGCGCGCGGCGGCGTGGAACGTACCCCCGGCGGCTGAGTTCAGCCGCCGTCGTCGCACGGCCACACCCGTATAGTTTCAGCCAACTTCGCACCACCCCCGACCCCTTGGGCAAATGGCCCGAGAACCCCCTTGTCACCAGGCAGGGAAGCGTCTTCGACAGCCGTCGCACCCTACGTGGACGGGCCATGCACGTGAGGCGCACTTCCCTGCGGGGCTTGCAGATGGAACGCTTCGTGATCGAATGCTTCGCGCCAAGTTCCCAGGCAGACATAGCGGGGCATGACGAACTTGTCTCGTCGGTGCCACGGGACGCAGTAGATTCGATCATGAGTATCGAAGGCCCGGGTACTCGGGCAAAACCGAGGGGAAAAGTGCAGGAGCGAACGGCCCGGAAAGAACGGGGAGACGCGAACACCGAGGGGGGCTTAGCGTCATGAGTCAGGACTCCGCCGCACCGGAGGCAGCACGAAAGCTCTCCGGGCGTCGGCGCCGTGAAGTCGTCGCCGTACTGCTGTTCAGCGGCGGCCCCATCTTTGAGAGTTCCATACCGCTTTCGGTGTTCGGGATTGACCGCCAGGACGCCGGAGTACCTCGCTATCGACTGCTCGTCTGCGCAGGCGAAGAGGGTCCGTTGCGGACCACGGGCGGTCTTGAGCTGACCGCACCGTACGGTCTCGAAGCGATCGGTCGCGCGGGCACGGTCGTGGTGCCGGCCTGGCGGTCGATCACCTCTCCGCCGCCGCCCGAGGCGCTGGAAGCGCTGCGCCGCGCACACGAGGAGGGCGCCCGCATAGTCGGACTGTGCACGGGAGCCTTCGTGCTCGCCGCCGCCGGTCTGCTGGACGGCCGCCCGGCGACCACGCACTGGATGTACGCGCCCACGCTGGCGAAGCGGTACCCGTCAGTGCACGTCGATCCGCGCGAGCTCTTCGTCGACGACGGCGATGTGCTCACCTCCGCCGGAACGGCGGCCGGAATCGATCTCTGTTTGCACATCGTGCGTACGGATCACGGCACGGAGGCCGCCGGTGCGCTCGCGCGCAGGCTGGTCGTACCGCCCCGGCGCAGCGGTGGGCAGGAGCGCTATCTGGACAGGTCTTTACCAGAGGAAATCGGGTCGGACCCGCTGGCCGAGGTCGTCTCGTGGGCGCTGGAGCACCTTCACGAACAGTTCGACGTGGAGACCCTGGCGGCCCGGGCGTACATGAGCCGGCGCACCTTCGACCGGCGATTCCGCTCACTGACCGGCAGTGCGCCGCTCCAGTGGTTGATCACCCAGCGGGTGCTCCAGGCCCAGCGGCTGCTGGAGACCTCGGACTACTCGGTCGACGAGGTGGCGGGCCGCTGCGGCTTCCGCTCCCCCGTCGCGCTGCGCGGCCACTTCCGGCGCCAGCTGGGCTCGTCCCCGGCGGCCTACCGCGCCGCGTACCGGGTGCGTCGCCCCCAGGGCGACTCCGCGCCGCCCGCGGTCGAATCGGTGGTACCGGTCCAGGCCCGGCGCGCGTCGGGTCCGGGCGGCCCGGGTGGACCCCCGCCCGAGCTGGGGAAACCTCCGACGGGGGCGTACGTGCCAGGTCCGGGACGTCCCAGTCTGCCCGGCCAGCGGAGTGCGCCATAAAGTGGACGCATGAACGACCGCATGGTGTGGATCGACTGCGAGATGACCGGGCTCTCGCTGGCGGACGACGCACTCATTGAGGTGGCCGCGCTGGTCACCGACTCGGAACTGAACGTGCTCGGCGAAGGGGTGGACATCGTCGTCCGCCCGCCGGACGCGGCGCTGGAGTCCATGCCCGAGGTGGTGCGGCAGATGCACACCGCCTCGGGCCTCCTCGACGAGCTGGCGGGCGGCACCACGCTCGCCGACGCCGAGGCGCAGGTCCTGGCGTACGTGCGCGAGCACGTCAAGGAGCCCCGCAAGGCCCCGCTCTGCGGGAACTCGGTCGGCACGGACCGCGGCTTCCTGGCCCGGGACATGGCGGCGCTGGAGCAGTACCTCCACTACCGGATCGTCGACGTCTCCTCCGTGAAGGAGCTGGCGCGGCGCTGGTACCCGAGGGCGTACTTCAACAGCCCGGAGAAGAACGGCAACCACCGGGCGCTGGCGGACATCCGCGAGTCGATCGCGGAGCTGCGGTACTACCGCGAGGCGGTCTTCGTGCCGCAGCCCGGCCCGGACTCCGAGACGGCGAAGGCGATCGCGGCGAAGCACGTGGTGCCGGCGGACGGACACTAGGTCGCATCGCCGACGCATCGCCGTCGGGGCCCTTCGGGGCCCCGACGCCGGGTTCCCGGAAACCGTGGCGCGAGCACCCTCCGGAACCCTGTACACTTTTTCTCGGCCGGTCGGGAAAACGACCGGTCATGGTGGGTGTAGCTCAGCTGGTAGAGCACCTGGTTGTGGTCCAGGATGCCGCGGGTTCGAGTCCCGTCACTCACCCTGATTGATCAAGGGCCCCGGTCGCGAGACCGGGGCCCTTGGCGTTGTGCCCAAAGGGCCCCGGGTCGGGTCCGAGGGCCGGAGGGTCGGAGGGCCGGGCGCGAGGGTCGGGTCCGAGGCGGCAGGCACCAAAAAGCGCGCGTCCCGGTCGGATGTGGGGGGTGGGGCCGACCGGGACGCGCGGGTGGGGGGTGTGGTGCTGGTGGATCTTGTGACCGCGCCGGTGGGGCGGCGAGGTGAAGAGCACGTTAGCGACTCGTAAACCGGCATCCGGGGCACATCGGACCGCGGGCGGGGTTTTTAGGACCGCCTTAAGGGCAGCATCGGCTTCAGTTAACCTACGGGCGCCGACGGGCGCCCGGACGGGGCGGGGCGGCTCAGACGTCGCCGCGGACCCGGCGTCCCGCTGCGATCAGGGTACGCCGGCGGTCCGGGCCGCGATGACCGCGGCGGCGCTCCTCGGCGGCGCCCGGGGCCGTGCCGAGGCCGATCCAGATGCGGACCTCCGTGCCGCCCAGGACCGAGCTGCCGATGCGCACGTCCCCGCCGGTGGACTCGGCGACCCGGCGCACGATGTCCAGGCCAAGGCCGGTTGAGCCGTCGCGGGCGCCGCTGTTGCCGCGGGCGAGCGCGGCTGCGGGGTCGGCGATGCCGGGGCCCGCGTCGGAGACCAGCACGATGACCGCGTCCTCGCCGTTGTGCACGTCGACGGAGAAGGCCGTGCCCTCCGACGTGTGGCGGAAGACGTTGCCCAGCAGGGCGTCGAGGGCCGCGGCCAGTTCGGGGCGGGCGACCGGGATCCGCACCGGGCGGTCGACGCCGGCGACCCGCACTTTGCGGCCCTCGTCCTCGGCGAGCGCGGACCAGAAGTCCATCCGCTCGCGGACGACTTCGGAGACGTCGCAGCCGGCGCCCGGGCCGACCGCCGTGGTCTGCGGCTTCGCCTCGCGGGCAGTGCGGATGATGATGTCGACCTCCCGCTCCAACTGCTCGACGGCGGCCCGGGTCTGCTCGGCGGCGGGCCCGTCACCGAGCGAGGCCGCGTTCAGCCGCAGCACGGTGAGGGGGGTGCGCAGCCGGTGGGAGAGGTCGGCGGCCATCTCGCGCTCGTTGGCCAGCAGTTGGACCACCTGGTCGGCCATCGCGTTGAAGGCGATCGCGGCGGACCGCAGCTCCGTGGGGCCCTCCTCCGGCACCCGCGCGCCCAGCCGGCCCTCGCCCAACTCGTGCGCGGCGCCGGCGAGCCGCTGCGCGGAGCGGACCATCCGCACGCCGAGGCGGTCGGCGACCGCGACGGAGCCGACGATCAGCGCGAGGCCGACGCCGGCGAGCATCAGCCACGCGGTGACCACGCCCGTACTGGTCTCGCTGGTGGGGACGAAGACCTCGACGACCGCGATCCTGCCGTCCTTGATGATGGTCGGCTGGAGGAGCACGAACCCGCCGGTGACCTGGGTGGTGGCGGCGCGGCGCAGGCGCTGGACGAGTTCCTGGTCGGCCTCGCCGGCCCGCTGCGTACCGATGTCCACGGGGCCGTCGCCGTCGCGGCCGGCCGGGATGTGCACCGACATCCGGCCCGCGGCGCCCGTCTGCGTGGCCTGGACCGCGACCTCCAGCGGGGCGCGCTCGGTGGTGATCGACAGGGTGGGGACGATGGCGGCGGCCTGGCGTTCCGCGTTGGTGAGCGCCCGATCCTGCGCCATCTCCTTGATCACCAGTCCCAGCGGTACGGCGAAGGCGACCACGACCATCACGGTGACGGCCAGTGCGACCTTGACCAGCGCCCATCTCATCTCTGATGACCTCGTTGGTGTTCTGTATGTCCGGTGGGGGGTTCGAGCTTCACTCCGACGCCGCGGAGCGTGTGCAGATAGCGCGGTCGGGCCGCCGTCTCGCCGAGCTTGCGCCGTAGCCAGCTCAGGTGGACGTCGATGGTCTGGTCGTCGCCGTAGCTCTGCTGCCAGACCTGGGCGAGCAGTTCCTTGCGGGGCACGACGACGCCGGGCCGGCCGGCGAGGAAGGTCAACAGGTCGAACTCACGGCGGGTCAGATCGAGGGGGGAGCCGTCGAGTTCGGCCTGGCGGCGCAGCGGATCGATGGAGAGTCCGCCCACCTGGATCACACGTGACGGCGGGTCCTCCCCGGCCGCGGCGCGGGATCGCCGCAGCACGGCCGCCATCCTTGCGGACAGATGCTCCACGGAGAAGGGTTTCGTGAGGTAGTCGTCGGCGCCGTCGTTCAACAGCCGTACGATCTCGGCCTCGTCGTCCCGCGCGGTGGCGATGATCACCGGTACGTCGGTGATGCCGCGCAGCATCTTCAGCGCCTCGGAGCCGTCCAGATCGGGCAGTCCGAGATCGAGAATGACCACGTCGAACCGGAAATGAGCAACCTCGCGCAGCGCCTCCAGGGCCGTGCCGACGCTGCGCACCGTGTGGGTCGCCTCGGTCAGGTGCCGGATCAGAGCGGAGCGCACGAACTGGTCGTCCTCGACCACGAGCACACTTGCCATGGGGCGCACCGTACGCCATACGGAGTACTCGCGGACCCACCCGAGTGACCGTTCGCGCAGTCGTTCACCACCGGGCCAAGGAAGTTGACGACCGCGTGATATGCGGAGCAGGCCGATCCTCTTGGGGACACGGATGGGGTGTGTGGTGCAGTATGGCCCCGATGCGTAGAGGACTTGTACATGCCATTGCGTGGTCGCTGTCCACCGGAGCAGCGGTCACGCTGACGTGGTGGGGCGTGCACACGGTGATGTCCGGGACCGCTTACGACCGCCCGCGCGCCGTGCCCATCAACGCCGGGGACGCCCCCACCACGCAGGCGAAGCCCCGCGTCTCCAGCACGCATCGGCCCCCGCCCACGTCCTCGGCGCAGGAGCCGGCGGACGGGAAGGGCGAGGCGGACGCGGGGAAGTCGCCGGGCACGCGGCCGGCGAAGGACCGCGGCCCCTCGGCCCAGCCGAGCGACGACCAGCCGGCCGGGCTGCGGCCGTCCACCGCGTCCGACGCCCCGGCGGCGAAGCCGTCCGGGGAGGTCCGGGGCGAGACGGTCGAGGGCGGCCGGGCGGTGTTCGTGCTGCACGAGGCTTCGGCGGAGCTGGAGTTGGCGACGCCCAACCCGGACTGGCAGGTGCAGGTCTACCGGGACACGACCTGGATCCGGGTCGTGTTCACCAAGGACGGCCGGGAACAGTCGGTGTTCTGCGTGTGGAACGCGGGCCCGCCGAAGATCGAGTTCTACAACTCGCCCTGACGGACGGTCTTCTGTTCCGGCTCAGCGGAAGGCGTCGGGGGGCGGCGCGGGCGAGGGTCGGGCGCCGGCGTCGGTGACCGGGGCGGCGCCCCCGGTGAAGTCGAGGAGGGTACGGCCGTGTTCGACCCGCCCCGGATGCGGATCGCTCGCCACCCGGCGGGTCAGCTCCGCGATCGGCAGCTCGCCGTCCGCGCCCACCAGTACCGCGTTGCCGAAGCGCCGCCCGCGGAGGACGACCGGGTCGGCGGCGAGCGCGCACTCGGCGAAAGCGGCGGCGACGGTGGCGACTTGGGCGCGCAGATGGGCCAGCGGCGGGCCGTCGGTGAGGTTGGCCGCGTACCAGCCCCCGGGCGCCAGCACCCGACGGACCTCGCCGAGGAACTCCACGCTGGTGAGGTGCGCCGGGGTGCGGGCGCCGCTGAAGACGTCCGCGATCACCAGGTCGGCCCAGGCGTCCGGCAGCTTGCCCAGCGCGGCGCGGGCGTCCGCGGTCCGCACCCGGATCCGCGCCTTCGGATCCCACGGCAGGTGCGTGCGGACGAACTGGACCAGCCCCTGGTCCACCTCGACGACCTGCTGCGTGGAGCGGGGCCGGGTGGCGGCGACGTACCGGGCGAGGGTGCACGCGCCGCCACCCAGGTGCAGTACGCGCACCGGCCGGCCCGGCGGGGCCACCAGGTCGGCCACGTGCCCCAGGCGCCGCTGGTACGCGAAGGACAGGTGCGTCGGGTCGGCCAGGTCGACGTGGGACTGCGGCGCTCCGTCCACCAGCAGCGTCCAGGCGCGCGAGCGCTCCGGGTCCGGCACCAGCTCCGCCGTACCGCCGTCCACCCGGGCGGTCACGGATTCGTCCCCGCGCCGCCGAACGCTCTTCGCCACCCGCCCATTATCGGCACCGAAGAAGCGTTTCGCCCGATGGGGGCGGGGGGTGCGGTGCGGGGGCCTCAGTTACAGCGGTCGGCGGCCTCGATCAACCGGGCCGCCTCGCCGAGGGCCGCCCGCAGCGCCGCCGGGTCGGTGACCTCCTCCCCGCCGCCGGGCGGCAGCAGCCACCTGCGGTCGCAGGCCGGGGCGGCGGCCCTGTCCCTGTCCCTGTCCCTGTCCCGGTGCCCGGGAAGGCGCGGCTGCACCCCCTCGGTCCTGGTACACGCGCTGCCCGGCACGTCCCAGTCCCCGGCCGTACCGGACGGCACCAGGAAACCGAGGGTGTCGCAGTCGCCGTCGTGCAGGACGGGACCGACCGCGGGAGCGGCGGTGCGCCGCAGGATGTCGACTGCTTCGAGGCCCTGTCGGGTCGGGACGGTCACCAGATCGCACGGCTCCTGGTCGCTGACGACCGCCACGGGCTCTCGCGTGCCGCCGTCGACGCCGGTCTCCAACAAGGGGATCCCCTCCTCGCTCACCACGAGACACGGATTGCGCCTCCAAGAGGTTCAACGCCCGGGAGCGTCAAGGGCTACGGCAACACTCCGCCGCAAAGGATGGCACTTCATGGCAGATCCCGGGGGAGTTATCGCCTTTAAGGTCAGGATTGCGGTCAAACCCCCGGCGAAACCGGTGTCGCAGCCGGTACGTTCATGCCTCGCCGGGAACACGGCTGCACCAGAGAGGGCTCGGCCATGGCGTCGTCGTCACGGGCATCGCGGGCGGTTCCCAACCTCGCCTTCCGGCGGTTGCGCGGCAGTCGCTCCCCCGGTGAATTCGCTGCGGCCGTGCGCAAGGCGGCCCGGGAGATCGGCGAGCAGGTCTCGTGCGACGCCCGTTACATCGGACGCGTGGAGGCCGGCGAGATCCGCTGCCCGAACTACGCGTACGAACGGGTGTTCCGGCACATGTTCCCCGGGCTCGACCTGACGGACCTCGGCTTCACGGCCAGGGAGCGGGTACGGGGCGGTGGGCGCGCCCCCGCGCGGCCCGACGCCCCCCGGAGCGCGACCGGCACCACGGCGGACCCCGTGGGCGAGGCCGCGGCCGAAGGCACTGCCGACAGCACTGACGACAGCATGAACGACGAGGAGAGCGACGTGTTGCGTCGCGCATTCATGACGGGCGGCTCCGCCACGGTGGCAGCCGCCTCCTTCGGACTCGGGCTCGGCGCCGTACTGAGCGCCCTGCCCGAGCCGGGCACCGGGCCCACGGGCCGGCGCATCGGCGACGGCGAGGTCCTCGCCGTCGAGGAGGCCGTACGACGGATCCGACTGCTGGACGACCGGCACGGCGCGGACGGGCTGTACCAGCGCGCCGCGCAGCCGTTGCGGGCGGCGTACGTCCTGTTGGACGCCGGCCTGACCGCGCGCAGTTCGACGATCGACCGGCTCCAGTCCGGCGCGGGCGAACTCGCGCTCTCCGTGGGCTGGCTGGCCCACGACTCGGGCCGGGTGGCCGACGCCCGTTCGCACTACGCGGAGGCGCTTGCGACGGCGCGGATGGCCGGGGACGCGGCGCTGGAGGCGCACGCCTTCTCCAACGCGTCCTTCCTGGCGCGGGACGCCGGGCGGCACCGGGAGGCGGTGCGCTGCGCCCAGGCCGGCCAGCGCGCCGCGGACGGCCTGGGCTCGCCGCGGCTGCTGTCCCTGCTGGCGCTGCGCGAGGCGGGCGGGTGGGCGGGGCTCGGCGACCGCTCGGGCTGCGAGCAGTCCCTGAGCCGGGCCCACACCCACTACGCCCGCGGCGACTCGGCGACGGACCCCGAGTGGATGTCCTTCTTCGGCGAACCGGAGTTGGAGTTCCTCCAGGCGCAGTGCTGGGCCCGGTTGGGGGTGTGGCCGCGGGCCGTCCACCACGCGCGGCGCGCGGCGGAGCTCCAGGACCACCGCTTCACCCGCAACCTCGCGCTCTACCGGGCCGAACTCGCCACGTCGCTGGCGCACGGCGGTGCGCACGACGAGGCGGCGGCGGCGGGGCACGGGGTGCTGGACCTCCTCGACGGGGTGCACTCGTCGCGGATCCAGTCGATGGTGACGACGACGGCGACGGCGTTGGACCCGCATCGGGGGGCGGAGGGGGTGCCGGGGTTCCTGGCGCGCTGCGAGGACCTCCTGCCGCGCGCGTGATGCCCGTGGGCCCGGCCAGGATGGACCCGGGCCCACGGGCGCCCAACCGATGGGGCTCGTGGTCCCCGTCCGGTGCGCCCGTCTGCGGCCCGGTGATGGGCTTGTCGCGCAGTTCCTCGCGCCCCTGACACACCCGCCGCAACCCTGCGGGAGCGTCGGTCCCTGCCGGCCGGTGGTGTGTTGCTCGCGCAGTTCCTCGCGCCCCTGACACACCCGCCGCAACCCTGCGGGAGCATCGGTCACCGCGGCCCGGTGGGTGGCTTGTCGCGCAGTTCCCCGCGCCCCTGTTTCGCTGCCCCAGACGGTTGTCTGCGGGGTATCCATAGCCGGTCGCGTCGCTCTCCCCTACGCCCGGAGGGCGTGGGGTTTCAGGGGCGCGGGGAACTGCGCGGGCAACCACAGTGCACCCGCGGAGACCGGTGCTCCCGCAGGGGAAACGGCGAGGCTGTCAGGGGCGCTGGGGGGTCCCCACGCCCCTGGGCGTAGGGGGCGGAACTGCGCGACAAGCCACCCACCGGGCAGCGGAGGCCAACGCTCCCGCGGAGCAACGGCGGGTGTGTCAGGGGCGCCTGGCCCCAAGGACCTCTGGTGGGTGGGGGCTACATGGTGCGGAGGGGGACTCGGTGGGAGGACCATTTGTCCCACGTGGACATCATCGCCTCCCAGCCGTCGGGGAACTTCACCTGCACTCCCAACTGCACCGGCTCCGTCGACGGATGGTCGTCCAGGAGGTCGGAGACGCCCGCCCGGCACACCACGACGCAGGCGTGGCGGTGGCGCGAGGCGAGGACGCACAGGCGGCCCGTCTCCAGGTGGAACGCGGTCGCGTCGGGGCGGCCCGAGAGCGGGTGCAGCACGACCGTGAGGTCGAACTCGCGGCCCTGGAGGCGGTTCGCGGTGTCCACCGTGACGTCGTGGACGCCGAGTTCGGCGAGGGCCGCACGGATCGCCGCCGCCTGGTCGCGGTGGGCCGTCCCGACGGCGATCCGGTCCGCCGTGACGGGCGTCGGCTCGGCCCCCAGCGTGCTCGTCGCGGCGCCCCCGCGGTCCAGCGCGCGCCGCACCACGCGGGCCACGGCCCGCACCGCCTCGGGGTCGGTACGGGGCGTGTGCCGCGCCGGCAGCTCCAGCAGGCCCCAGCCGGACGCCGCGGCCTCGTCGACGACCCGGTCGTACGACGAGCCGTCGGAGCGCACCGCGAAGGACAGGACGCGGTCTTCGGGGCCCGTGCCGCTGCGGAAGGGGGTGTACGGGTAGAACGCGTCGGAGACCAGCGGTGCCGCGGACGCCGGCAGCCGCCAGGACACCGGCAGCCGGTGCTGCGGCAGGTCCGGGTTGTGCGACAGCAGGGTGGACACCGCGCTGGCGGAGGGGTCGTACGACAGCCCCGCCCACTGGTCGGCACCGACGACGGCGAACGGGTCGAGCTGCCCCGGATCGCCCACGAACAGGGCGCGTTCGAAGAGCCCGGCGACGGCGAGGAGCGCGTCGGAGCGCATTTGGTACGCCTCGTCGACGATGGCGTGCGACCAGGGCTCGACGCCCCGCACGTGCGCCCACTTCGCAGCCGTGGAGATCACCACGTGCTGGCCGACGAGGTCTGCCGCCTTCGCCGACTTCCGTACGGACGGCAGGTCGTCCAGCGCCTTGTCGTACGGGTCGGGGTCGCTGCTGTGTAGGCGGCCGACGGGCAGTTCGGGGTCTTTCTCGGCGAGCCTGAGCACCAGGTCGTCGACCTGGGCGTTGGTCTGGGCGATCACCATCAGGGGGCGGCCGGCCGCGGCCAGCTCCCGGGCGGCGCGGACCACGAGGGTGGACTTGCCGGCGCCGGGCGGGGAGTCCACGACGACGCCGCGGCTGGTGCCGTGCAGGGTGTCGGCGAGGATGGCGTCGGTGGCGCGGGCGGCTGCCGCGGCCGGGTCGAATGTCCCGCCGGGGACGGCGTCCGAGGGAGCGGCTCCCGGGATGCGGGGCGGGCCGGGAAGGATCGTCACAGGATGTCCTCCGGGGTCACGGGATCCGGGTCCTCCGCGGACGCGGACGGCGGGCCGCCGTGCGTCCACGGCGTGTCTTCCGGCTCGGGCAGTTTGGGGCCGCCGCGCTGGTCGTGCTCGAAGAGGGTCCAGGCGATCCGGTCGCCCTTCTCCGGCACGGACCCCTCCGCCGGCTCCTTGGCGCGGCCCATGCGGTCCAACAGCCGCAGCACGAGCGCGCCGTCGGGCTCCTGGCGTACGAACTCGGCCGACTGCGGCTTGCCGTCGAGCGAGCGGTACGTCTTCACGCGCTCGCCCAGGTGGGGGCGGTCGTCGGTGCGGACGGTGACCAGCGGGCGGGGCGCGGGGCGCTTCGACTCCGACCAGGCCATGACGACTTCGGTGACCTCGCAGGTGAACGCCTCGCCGGTGAGCCGGCGGCCGGCGAGCACCAGGGGGTCGTCCAGGGCTTCTTGCGCCTCCAGCTCCGCCTGGGCGGTCTCGCGGGTGGCCAGCTTGCGGGCGGCGGTCACGGCGTCGTCGCGGCGCGGCTGGGGCGGCTCGCCGGCGCGCACCCGGTCGCGGTGGGCGGTGAAGGACCAGCGGTCGCGCGTCCAGCGGTCGGTGACCCTGGCCCCATCGGGCAGTTGGCGCAGCAGGTCCAGGGCGTGCCACACGGCGTCCCAGGTGGGCTTCAGCTGGGTCGCCAGCAGTCGGCGGATCTCCCCTTCGGCGACGGAGAGTTCGCCGAGCCAGCCTTCCGCGTGGGCGCCCTCCTCTGCGGCGGCCAGCCGAAGGCGCAGCCGGTCGTAGCTCTCGACGGCGGGGGCGAGGAGGCGGTTGTCGAAGGCGGGATCGGTCGCCGGGCCGGCGGGCGGGCAGAGCAACTGCCCCTGCTCGTCCCGGCCCAACTCGGCGCGGAGCGCGGCGTCCGCGCCCGACTCCCCCGCCGGCGGGTCGATCCAGGCGAGCAGCGCGCCCAGGTGCTGGTCCTCCAGGGAGGACTGGCCGGTGGCCCAGTGGCGGTTCAGCAGGTCGGTGGCGGCCAGCAGCAGCGACGACCCGGGGACCCGGGCCCGCTCCCCGTAGTGCGTGAACCAGCGGCCGAGCAGCGGTACGCGCGGGGGCGCCGGGTAGGGCGCGTCGGGGTCCTGCTCGGAGGTGCGGCGAAAGCGCATGGAGCGCCCGAGGAGCCGGACGAACTCGACGCCGGCGCGGCCGGGTACGACGATCTGGGGCGCGTCGGCGCACAGCTCGGCCTCGACGGTGGTCCGCTTGCCGGTCTCGGGGTCGGTCGCGGCGCGCTCGATCAGCTCGACGTCGTCGGCGTAGGCGTCGAGGAGGGGCAGGACGACGTCGGCGAGTTCGGCGAGGAACGCGAACCTCAGCTCCCGGTCGCGCGGCTGCGCCACGGTCAGCAGCCGGGGCGCGTCCCGGTCGGTCCCGACGAGCGCCCCGAGCGGCGCACCGGCCTCGCCCGCGGTCGTCAACGGCACGAGGACGAGCGGCCGGTCCGCCAGGTGCCGGTGCCGCACGGTCACCAGCGGCTGGGCCCGCCCGGACTCGACGGCTTCGAGCCGCGCGAGGGTGGTGATCAGGCTCATGAGTCCCCTTCGGACGCGCGGCGGTCGGTGCCGGAGCGGAGCTGCGGACCGCCCCCGTCGGGCGAACCGTTCCCATCGGGCGGCGCGGAGACCGCCCGGCCTTCGCGCCGCGCGCCGGGCACGCCGGCCGTCGACAGCGCGTCCGCGCGCAGCGCAGCCGCGCGGCGCAGGGCGGCGACCGCCGGGTCGGTCGGGTCGCCCGAGTGGCCGCGGGCCGCGGAAAGGACCGCGTCGACGGTGGTCAGACCGCCCAGCTCGCCGCGGACGGAGCGGCCGAGCGATTCGACGGCGCCCTCGCAGCGGGCCCGTTCGCGGCAGTGGAAGGCCAGCTCGCAGGAGGAGAGGCACTCGGGGGCGTACGCGGCGGGGACGCCGGCGACCGCGGCCGTCAGCTCGGCCGGGCCGCGGTCCAGGTCGAAGGTCGTGCCGTCGGGGAGGGCGGCGGCGATGTCCTCGATGCGGGTGAGGCGGGAGAGCTGGCGGCGGGTGACGGCCACCTGCTTGCGGACGTCGACCGCGGACCCGGTGGGGAGGTTCGAGAAGTCCTTGGGGCAGACCAGCAGCACGCTGTGGGCGACCTGGGCGCCGGGGGTGCGGGCCGCGGCTCGTTCCAGCGCGAGCACGTACACCGCGGCCTGGCGGGCGGCGGCGCCGACCTTCGCGGCGTCGGCGGCGGCGTCGATCATCGGGAACGACTTGATCTCGACGACCGTCCACCGCCCGTCGGGGTGGACGACGACCGCGTCCGGCTCCAAATAGGCGGGGGAGCCGGCGATCTCCAGGGCGAGCAGGGGGTGGCGCAGCAGGGTCCACTCGGCGACGGAGGTCGCCTCGCGCAGGGCGAGGGCGGTGCGGGCCGCGCGCCCCTCCGGGCCGGCCGCGGTGAGGTCGGGCAGTCGGAAGGCACCGCCTGCCCCGCCGTCCCCGCCGTCCTCGACTCCGAGGAGCTTCATCAGCGCGGCGCCGCCGTCCGAGGTGACCCGCGCCTCGAAGGCGTTGCCGCGCATGAACGCGAACTGGGACTGGCCGTAGCCGGACGGCGAACCGAGGGCGGCGGCCAGCGCGGTCTTGTCCACCCCGGCGCCGTCCAGCAGCGCGCGCCGCTCGCAGCCGGGGTTGGCCGCGAGGGCGGCGAGGGCTCGGGCGTCCAGCGGTTTGGGCCGTGCGGCGGGGCCGCGCAGCTCAGCGAGCCGCTGCCGGAGTGCTGTCGCCGGCTCCCGCGGAGGGGCCTGCCGCGGTGGTCCGCTGTCCAGGGATTCGCTCACCCGTGGAAGTCTGGCACCCCGCACCGACAATCGGGGATCCGGTGCCGTCGGCGGCGCCGGCGGATGTCCCGTCCGACGGTGGGGAGTTCTGCGGCTCGCGGGACGGCTGGGGCCTCCCAACGGCCCCGCTGCCCGCTGCGTTCCCCTTCGCCTGCTGCCCGTCGGCCGCCTCGGCATCTTCAGACGCACCGGCAGCGCCACCGGCGACGACGGACGCGCCGCGCGTACGGCCCTGGATCCGGTCCAGTGCGCGCAGCGCGGGGCGCGTCAGCAGCAGGCCCAGGCCCATCACCGCGGCACCGGCGACGGCGTCGAGGAAGTAGTGGTTCGCGGTGCCCATCACGACGATCGTGGTCACCAGCGGGTACGCCACGCCCAGCCAGCGCAGCAGCGGGGTGCGCCCGTGGCGCCAGAGCATCACGCCGCACCACAGCGACCAGCCGACGTGCAGGCTGGGCATCGCCGCGTACTGGTTGGTCAGATTGCCCATGCCGCGCGGTGCGCTCGCCTCGCCGCCCCACCAGCCGTACGAGCTGTACTGGGCCATGGTGTCGACGAAGCCGTGCGTCGCGTCCAGCAGCCGGGGCGGGCAGGTCGGCATCAGCGTGAAGCCGACGAGCCCGAGGAGCGTCGAGATCATCAGCCAGGCGCGGGCCGCGCGGTAGCGCAGCGGGCGGCGGCGGAAGAGCCAGACGAGGATGACGGGCGTCACCAGGTAGTGGAGCGACGCGTAGATGAAGTCCGCGGGGATGCCGATGGCGGGGACCTCGGTGAAGAGGTCGTTCAGCGGGGTTTCGAAGTCCAGGTAGAGCGCCTTCTCGGCCCGGAGTATCGCCAGGCCGTTGTCGACCGCGGTCGACACGTCACCGCGGGCCACCAGTCGACCGGCCGAGTACGCGCAGTAGACCACCGCGAGCAGCAGTAGCTCGGCCCACCAGCGTGGCCGGTGGCGAGCCGTGATGTACGACATGCGTAGGTTTCCCCCCTCATGCTCCGGTCGGTCGGTGGCCACCGGTCAACCGTACGGTGTAAGGGGCGGCGCTCAGTCGGTTGGGGCCGACTTCCGGAGTGACGCCCCCAGTGTCCCTCAGGTTGCGTCCGGGCCGCTGCGCGTTCACGTGTACGACGAGTACCTGTCGGGTGCACGATGATGAGAGGCCACCACCGAACCTCAGGGGGCTTCGCACCATGGCACCACGCGTCCTGCTCGTCCGACACGGCCAGACCGAATGGTCCCGGCTCGGCAAGCACACCGGTCGTACGGACATTCCGCTGCTGGAAGAGGGGCGGCGCGGGGCGAAGCTGCTGGGCGAGCGGCTGCGCCGGGCCCCCTGGGAGGGGCTGCCGGACGTGGAGGTCCGCACCAGCCCGCTGGCCCGGGCTTCGGAGACCTGCGAATTGGCCGGATTCGGCGACCGGGCGACGCCCTGGGACGCGCTGATGGAGTGGGACTACGGCGCGTACGAGGGCCGTACGACCCCGGAGATCCAGGCGGACGGGCGGCCCGACTGGGTCATCTGGCGCGACGGCGTCATGGGCGGGGAGACGCTGGCGGACGTCACGGCGCGCGCGGACGAGGTCGTGGCGTGGGCCCGCTCGGCGGATCGGGACGTGCTCCTCTTCGCGCACGGGCACGTGCTGCGGGTGCTGTGCGCCCGCTGGCTGGGCTTCGACGCGGCGTTCGCGGCGCGCATCCACCTCGCCCCGACGTCGCTGTCCCTGCTGGGCTGGGCGTACGGGGAGCCGGCGCTGGTCCGCCTGAACGACATCGCGCACCTGGAGGACCAGGCGTAAGCGCCGACCGGTCCTCTTGCGGAGGGCGGGAGAATGGAGCGGTCGCGAGCGGGACGGTGCACGCCCCCTCGCGGTGCGCTCCGCACGCCGCCCGGACCCGAAGGAAGTGCCATGACGGAACACCCGCAGCCACGCAAGCCGCGGCCCGCCGCGCTGCTGTTCGAGCCTGCGGAGGTGGCCGCCGACCAGGAGCACTTCTTCGACCTGGAGTCGATGGACGACCCGCGGGAGCTGCTGGCGCGGGCGACCGAGCTGACGCTGGCGTTCCGGGCGGCGACGGACCGGGCGGTGGAGTACCAGGCGCTGGCCGCGGCCCAGCTCGCCGATCCGCGGCGGTTCGACCGGCTGACGCCGGCGGACATCGCGGAGCGGGCGGGGTGGACCGAGGACTACGCGAAGAAGATGATCGAGTTCGGGCGGGGCCTGCGCAACGGCACGCCGTAGCGCCCCGCCCGCCCCATGCGGCCCGGCCCCAACGTCCGGGCCCGCGCCGCGCCCCCTCAGCCGCTCGCCGTTTCCTTGCGGAGCGTTGACTCCCGCGGCCCGGTGGGGCTTGTTCGCGCAGTTCCGCGCGCCCCCAAACACCCCCATCTGCCCCTGCGGGCTCATTCGTCTCCACCGGCCGGTGGTGGGCTTGTCGCGCAGTTCCTCCCCCTGTGCCCTGCGGGCACGGGGGCACCCCCACCTACGCCCTGAGGGCGTGGGGGGACCCCCAGCGCCACCGGTTTCGCTTCCCCCGTCCTATGTCTGCGGGCAGGGTGTTCAGGAGCGCTGGGGGTCCCCCCCAGGGCGTAGGAAACCGCGGGCACGTCATAAGGGCGCGCGTGGACGCGAACGTACGGGCTAGTGGGGCGGCACCTTAGCGAACATCCGGGCGAATCTGCCCGGGAACTTCACATCTGGCATATGCCGGGGCGGCACGATACCTCGCGTCGCGCCACGCTGTCCCCGCTTTGGGGACACTCTGGAACCATGCGATCACAACCGGTAGACGTAGGTGCCATGAGTGCTTCGCTGCGAGACGACCACGACCTGCTGCTCTCCGTCGGCGACGAGGAGCGCCCGACGGATCTGTTCTCCCTCCTGAAGGAGGAGCGCAGGCACCACGTCGCCCAGGTCACCACGCAGGGTGCCGCCTGGCTCGCCTCTGCAGGAACGTATCCGCGCTCCCTGCTCACGCGCTGGGAGAGCCGACCGTCAGCCCCCGCGGTGCTGCCCTGCGGCACGGTCTTCGACGTCGTGAACGTGCCCGCCGTCTTCGGGCGGCAGATGCTGGACCGCCTCTGGGAGGAGGGCCCCGGCTCGGGGCCCGTCGCCGCCCACCGAGGCCGGATGCTGCTCTTCGCCGCGCCCGGCACCGCCTGCCGGCTGCCCGCCCTGCTGGCGTGGGAGGAGTGGGGCGCCGCCGTGCCGCCACTGCTGTACCACGGGACCGGGGACGCGGTGACGGTCCCGCCGCTCGTGGCGGGGGACGACGCGACGGAGGGCTCCGCTCCGCGCTGGCTGGTCGCCCCCGGGACCCGACATCCCTGGCTGCCCGGGCCCGACGTGCTGCTGTGGGCGTGCGTCCGCGCGGCCCGCTCCGCCGCCGCCCCCGGCCTGCGGACATCGATTTCTCCTCCCGCCGACCCGGGTGCTAATGTCTACGACGTCAGCAGGCGCCGCTAGCTCAGTTGGTTAGAGCAGCTGACTCTTAATCAGCGGGTCCGGGGTTCGAGTCCCTGGCGGCGCACAGACGGAAGAAGCCCCTCGCGACAGCGGGGGGCTTCTTCGTGCTGCACCCCCGGCTAGCCGGGGGTGACCTTCACCGTCCACGCGCCCGTCGCCGTCCGGTCCGTCACCTCGATCCGGGTCCGCTCCCCCGACGCCCCGGCGAGAGTGAACGTTTCGCCGACGCCCAGCGGCGCATCGGCCAGCCGCGGGTAGACCGACCGGTCCCAGCACGCGTCGGTGTCCGGGTGGGTGTCGACCACCTCCACCGGACCCCCGCCGGACGCCGTGTCCGCGTCGATCCGGTAGAGCAGTACGCCCTCCGTACAGGTCGACCGGTCGTTGCCGACGGCGCCGCGCGCCTCGATCGCGAGGGCCGAGCCCGCGCCGGTGCGCACGACCACCAGCCGAGTGCCGAGGCCCCCGCCCGGCGCGGGCTCCGCGCCGACCGGCTCCAGGGTGATCAGCTCGGGCCGGGTGACGCAGCGCACGTCGCGGTCGGCCAGCCAGCCCAGCTTCCACTTGTGCCAGGCGAAGAGGTCGGGGGCCATGCCGAACTGGCTGCCCATGACGTCCCAGTCCCCGACGTGGGTGTCCCAGTCGCCCTTGCCGTCCACCGGCCGGTGGTAGAGGTCGGGCAGGTCGAAGACGTGCCCGGTCTCGTGGGCCAGCACGTTGCGGTCCGGCGGGTGCTGCTCGAAGACCGTGACGACGCGTCTGAGCTCGACCCCGTCATAGGTGAGCGGGCGCTCGAAGTTGACGACCTTGGTCGCGTCGGAGTCCACGCCCGGGGCGTCCGGGTCGGCGACCAGGTAGACCACGTCGTACCGGGAGAAGTCGACCTGTCGGTCCGCGGCGTCGAGCGCGTCCCGCAGGTACGCCCGCCGCAGGGCCGGCTCCCAGTCACGGCTTATGTCGTACGCCGACGACGGCTTCGGCATCCGCACCCAGCCGCGCTGCGCCTTCGCCCGCAGGCTGAACCGGCCGTAGGAGGCGCGCTCGAAGAAGGCGCTGGTCGAGGGGAAGTGGTCGGCGGCGAGTTCGGCGGGGGTGGTGCGCGGGGTGGAGTCCGGGAAGGACAGGAAGACCATCACCGCGTCCAGGTCCCCCGTGGGCCGGGGGTAGGAGTCGTTCCAGGTGTCGAGGCCCAGCGAGTGGTGCGCCTGGGTGCGCGGGAGGGCGCAGGAGTCCGACGACGTCTTGGCGACGGCGGGGCCGGCCACCAGCGAGGTCGCGGCCAGCGCCATCAGGGAGGTGAGGGCGGCGGCTGCGCTGCGCGCGCGGCGCCGCTCCCCGCCGCCGTCACCTCCGCCACCGCCACCGCCACCGTCGCCGCTTCCGCTCCCGGGGCGGTGCCGGCCGCGTCCTCCGCCGGAGCCGCCCCGTCCGCCGGGGCCGGGCCCGCGCCGACCGCCCGACCGGCGCCGCCGTTCCCGTACGCCTCCGCTGACCCAGGTGAACCCTTCAAGACCACCGGGCCCACGAGTCTCGTCGCCGCGCGCAGAGAGCTCAGGAGGCTCGGAGCACTCAGAGAACTCAGAGAACTCAGTGAACTCGGGAAGCTCAGAGAGCTCGGGGAACTCCCGTCCCACCAGATCCGCCGGGACCCGACAGTCGAACATTCGGCCGCCCGGCACTCCCCCGGGCGGACCCGGGGATGACTGCTGACGCTCCACGTCGACCTCCGGCTGCGGAATGGGGGCACCTCGACGACCACTTTGTGGTGATTTCAAGGCGTACGACCAGTTCCGCTGCCCCAGTCGGGTGACCGGCCCGAAACCGGTCCGAAACCGACCCGAGACCGGAGCGCCCCCGAACCGGCGCCGCGGCGCCCCGAGGGCCACGGAGAAGACACGGTCCGGTCAGCGCGGGATCAGAACGACACTTAAGGATGCTCCAGGTCGGGCAGACTTACGCAGAAACGATCTGTCAAAGTGCGCCGACGACCGACGCCCCAGTGGCGGAGGTGGAACGGCCGACAGGCCAGCCTCTATGATCGGCACACTTTCCCGGTCCGTTTCCTGAGCTTTCCTCGGCTTTTTCAGCACTTTCCCTGAGCTCTCTCGGTTTCCCCGGCTTCATCCGATCTCTGACTCTTTCCGACCACATCCACGACACAACTGCACTGCGGGAGTGAATGCGGTGAGCGGATCCCCCGAAGGAACAGGGCCCGGACGGGAGTACCGGACCGCGTTCGACGCGGCCCCCCTCCCGATGGCGGTCGTCGGGCCCGACGGCCACGTCGTCGGCGCCAACCCCGCCTTCGCCGGACTCGTCGGTCGCGACCCGGTCGGCGCACGCGCCGCCGACCTCACCGACCTGGCGTCCGACCGCCGCATCTGGCAGGCGTACCGCGACGTGCTGCGCCGGCGGCGCCCCCGACTGCGCTGTACGCGCCGGCTGAAGCACCCCGACGGGCGGGTGCTGTGGGTGGACGTCGACCTCACCCCGCTGCCCGGCGGCGAGCGCACCGCTCTGCTGTGCGTCACCGACGTCAGCGACCGGCGCGAACTGCGCGCCCGGGTGCGCCATCTGGAGATGCACGACGCGGTGACCCGGCTGCCGAACCGCGCGCTGTTCTTCGAACGGCTCACGACCGCCCTGGAGTCCGCCGCGTACGACCGCAACTCCACCGGACGGATCGGGCTCCTGTACCTGGACGTGGACGGGTTCAAGGCGGTCAACGACGCACTGGGACACGGCACGGGCGATCGGCTGCTGACCGCCGTCGCGGCCCGGCTCACCGAGTGCACGGCCCGCGTCGAGCCACCGCGCTGCGGCGGCGGCCATCTGGTGGCCCGGCTCGGCGGCGACGAATTCGCCGTGCTCGTGGAGGAGTCGACGGGCACGGAGCAGCTGTCCGACCTCGCCCGGTGCGTGCTCGCCGCGCTCCAGCGGCCGTTCGAGCTGGACGGACAGCAACTCTCGGTGACCGCATCCATCGGGGTGGTGGAGCGGGCCGCGGCCGGGACGACGGCGACGGGGCTGATGCAGGCCGCGGACACCACGCTGTACTGGGCGAAGGAGGACGGCAAGGCCCGGTGGACCCTCTTCGACCCGGAGCGCAACGCCCACCGGCTGACCCGGCAGGCGCTGTCGTCCTCGCTGCGCCCGGCTGTGGAGCGCGGCGAGTTCGTGGTGGAGTACCAGCCGCTGGTGGGGCTCGCGGACGGGGTGGTGCACGGCGTGGAGGCGCTGGTGCGCTGGCACCACCCGCAGTTCGGGACCCTGGCGCCGAATCGGTTCATCTCGATTGCCGAAGAGGACGGCTCCATCGTGCAGTTGGGGCGGTACGTGCTGCGGACGGCCTGTCGGCAGGCGCGCCGGTGGCAGGTGGACCACCCGGGGAGCCGGCCGCTGGTGATGAGCGTCAACGTGGCCGTGCGGCAGGTCTGGGACTCCGACCTGGTGTCGGACGTGGCGGACATCCTGGCGGAGACGGGGCTGCCGGCGCACCTGTTGCAGTTGGAGCTGACGGAGTCGGCCGTGATGGGCTCGGCGGGCCGGCCGCTCCAGGCGCTGCAGAACCTCAGCGACATGGGGGTGCGGATCGCCATCGACGACTTCGGCACGGGGTATTCGAACCTCGCGTACCTCAGTCGGCTGCCGGTGTCGGTGCTGAAGCTCGACGGGTCGTTCGTCCGGGCCTTCCAGGACGAGGCGCCGCCGAACCCGGCGGACGAGACGATCGTGGAGGCGCTGGTGCAGTTGGCGCACCGGCTGGGGCTGACGGTGACGGCGGAGTGCGTGGAGACGGCGGGGCAGGCGGATCGGCTGCGGCGGATCGGGTGTGACACGGGGCAGGGGTGGCACTACGCGAAGGCGCTGCCGCCGGAGGGCATTGCGGAGATGATCGCCCTCCCCGCGCTTCGGGCGTAGCCCGCAGCGCGCCCCCGTCTGCGGGTCGGCCCCCGCCGGCCCCGACGGCCAAGCGCCGTAGCACTAAAGCTTGTCTGCCACCTGCGGACCGTGCGTGGCTGTTCGCGCAGGGAAACGGCGGGGGCGTCCCGGAGCAGAGCGTGAGCAATGGGTACCGCCCCCGCCCGGGAAAAACTCCGGGCGGGGGCGGTGTTGTGGGGGGAATGCAGTGGCTCTCGGGGGGTGGTGCCTACGCGGTGGTTAGCTGTGGGGGGTCACCGCGTAGGCACCCGGGGTTCAGCAGGGACCCTGGTCGCGCCAGACTCCCCACTCGCCGCCGGTGCCCGGCTCGCTGCCCTGGGTCCACCACTGGGCCTTGTAGGAACGGCCCTTGTGGGAGACGACGGCACCGGCGTTGTAGACGTCGGCAGCCGCCCAGGGGGTGCCGCAGGCGGGGCTGGGCGACGGGTTCGGGTTGCTCGGCGAGGGGTTGGGGTTGCTCGGCGTCGGCGACGGGGTGGGCCGCACGCTCTCGCCGACCGCGGCGACGACGTCGTTCAGCAGCTTGGTCTGCTCGTCCAGGCCGATGAGGGAGTACATCATCGCCCCGCCCAGGCCCTTGCTCTTGGCGTACGCGGCGCGGGCGTCGATGGCCCGCTTGTCGAGCCCGGTGAAGAACTCACCGTCCTTGTAGAAGTACGCGGCCTTGGCCTCGTCGTCCCAGAAGGTGGTCGCCGGGTTGTCGACGATGCCGCCGAGCTCCTTGTAGTTGGCGATGCCGGCCGCCTGGCTCAGCGGACGCGGGGCGCTGCCGCCGTTGGCGGACTGGGCCAGCCCGTTCTTCGCGCCGGCCGGGACGTTCTTCCAGCCGCGGTAGTACATCTCGTAGCCGAGGGTCAGCTTGTTCGCCGGGAAGCCGCCGGCGATGCCGTAGGCGGGGCTGCCGTCGATCCAGGCGCGGACCGCGTTGTCGACCGAGTACTTCTCGGTGCCCGGCGCGATCGGGTTGGTCGGGTCGGACGGCGGCGAGTACAGCGGCGACTGGTGGTAGGTCGGGCCGGTGGAGTTCCAGGCGCCGTGCATGTCGTACGTCATGATGTTCGCGTAGTCGAGGTACGCGCCCACCTTGTCCGTCTCGATGTGCTTGATCTTGTCCTGGCCGGCCGGCATCGCCGCGGTCAGCAGGTACTTCTTGCCGCCGTTGGCCGTGCCGTACTCGTCGAGCTGCTTGCGGAACTCGGCGAGCAGCAGGGTGAAGTTGGCCTTGTCCTCGGGGCCGTAGTGGTTGCCGAGGTGGCCGCCGTTCGAGCCGGGGTACTCCCAGTCGATGTCGATGCCGTCGAAGATGCCGGCAGCGGTGCCCGGGCCGCCGTAGCCGTCGGCCTTCGGCACGTCTCCGGTGATGTACTGCTTGATGCAGGAGGAGACGAACTTCTTCCGGCTGGCGTCGGTCTTGGCCGCGTCGTGGAAGTACTTGGAGTACGTCCAGCCGCCCAGCGAGATGTTGATCTTCAGGTGGGGGTGCTTGGCCTTCAACTTCTTGAACTGGTTGAAGACGCCCGCGATGGGCTGGTCCCACTTGTCGCCGACGCCGTCGACGCTGTCCGCGGCCGAGAAGGTCTTCTGGTAGTCGGCGTACGAGTCGCCCGCGCCGTCGCCGGCGTTGGGGTTGTTGTCGTCGCCGGCCGCCTTGTTGGCCTGGAAGCAGGTCAGCTCGGTCGGGTGGATGTTGCCGAACGAGTAGTTGATGACGTCCAGCTTCTTGGCGATGCCGCGGGTGTCCAGGTGCTTGGGGTAGAAGGCGTTGCCGTACACGCTCCACTGGTCGTAGTACGCGATCTTCACCCCGGCGCTGCCGGGCGCGGCGGCCGTCGCCTGGGCGGGCGTGCTGGCGTTGCCCGTCGCGGCGAAGCCGGCGAGGACGCCGGCGGCCACGGCCGCCGTCGTCACCGCTGCGATCAGGGGTCTGCGGGAGCGCACGAACTGCCTCCGTGTGTGGGGGGAACTGGTGGGGGTGCGGACCCGTTGTGTGCAACACGGGCCGGAGAAAGAGATAGCGATCCGGCCAGCGTCGCGTCAATGGTCTCGACCAACTTCCAGCGAAGAAGGACTAGACCAATTTCATGGAAAAAGCCCTCGTCAGAGCGTTGCGATGAGAAAGATGAAAGAGTTCTCACCGTCACTGACGAGTGCTTTAACCACGTTTTAAGGATGAGTTAAGGGCCGAGTTAACTGATCTCGGGGACCGTTCAGCGATGAACCATCCGAGGGCGCCCCTCGGCCCGTCCGGACGCCCCTCGGCTCACGGCCGGGGCGGAAGCGGCCCTTCCGGCAACCCGTAGGCGTCCGCGATGAGTTCGTACGAGCGCAGCCGCGCCCCCTCGCCGTGCACGTTCGCGGTGATCATCAACTCGTCGGCGCCGGTGCGCTTCTGGAGGGCGTCGAGCCCGTCCCGTACGGCGTCGGGCGTGCCGTGCACGATGTTCGCCAGCCAGTCGTCGACGAACTCCCGCTCCAGGGCGGTGAAGCGGTGCGACTCGGCCTGCTCGGGGGTCGGCATCAGCCCCGGGCGCCCGGTGCGCAACCGCAGCATCGCCAGCGCGCCCGTGAGCACCTCGCGGCGGGCCTCCGCCTCGTCCTGCGAGGCCAGCGCGGCCACCCCGATCAGCGCGTACGGCGCGTCGAGCACGGCGGACGGGCGGAAGGACTGCCGGTAGAGCTCCAGCGCGGGGACGGTGTTCCGCGCCGAGAAGTGGTGCGCGAAGGCGAAGGGCAGACCGAGCGCGCCGGCGAGCCGGGCGCTGAAGCCGGAGGAGCCGAGCAGCCAGAGCGGGGGCCGGCCGGCGGGCCCCTGGACGGGTCCTGGCACGGCGTGGATCCGGGCGTAGGGATGCCCGTCGGGGAAGTCGTCGTCGAGGAACCGGGTCAACTCGGCGAGCTGCTGCGGGAAGTCCTCCGCGCCCTCGCCCGCCCGCGCGGTGCGCCGCAGGGCGGCGGCGGTCCCGCCGTCCGTGCCGGGTGCCCGCCCGAGGCCGAGGTCGATCCGCCCCGGCGCCAGCGCTTCCAAGGTGCCGAACTGCTCGGCGATCACCAGCGGCGCGTGATTGGGCAGCATCACCCCGCCGGATCCGAGCCGGACGGTGGAGGTGTGCGCGGCGAGGTGGGCGAGGATCACGGCCGGGGACGAGGAGGCGACGCCCGGCATGGAGTGGTGTTCGGCGACCCAGTGCCGGTGGAAGCCCCGCGCTTCGGCGAGCTTCGCGAGGGACACGCTGGTGCGCAGGGCGTCGCTCGCGGTGCGGCCCTCACCTACCGTGACCAGGTCGAGTACGGACAACGGCACCGGCGCGGCTCCCAGCGCCGTGCCCCTGACGGGGTCGCCCCCGGAGGTCTCCTGCCTTGTGTGGTCCACCGGTTCAGCCCTTCGTGCGCGGACGAGCAACGTACAACAGGGCGACAACAGGAGGGTTCCTCCGGTTATTCCCGGGCCGCGCCGGGGTTTCGTCGCGAAGCCGCCCGCATACCTGCATGCCTTTCGGGTAGCCGCGCGGGCATGGCTCGACCACAGGAGAGAACCAGACACGGCACGACCGGGAACACCACCCGCACCACGGCTGGCGAGGAGCCACCCGGACGACGGATAGGACGCCGCTCGCTGCTGGCCGGCGCCGCCGCGATAGGCACCCTGGGCGCACTCGGCGCGACCACGGCGTGCAGCCGCGTGTCCACCGCCGGCGAGGCCGGCGGCGGTGGGCTGCTGGAGCAGCTGCGGGCGAAGGGGACCGTACGCCTCGGCCTCGCCGGCGAGCAGCCGTACGGCTACATCGGCACGGACGGCAAGATGACCGGGTCCGCCCCGGCGGTCGCCCGTCGCGTCTTCGAGGAGCTGGGCGTCGAGGACGTGCAGCCCTTCCCCACCGAGTTCGGCTCGCTGATCACCGGCCTGAACTCGCTCCAGTTCGACGTCGTCGGCGCCGGGATGTTCATCACGCCCGTCCGCTGCGAGCAGGTGATCTTCTCGGACCCGGAGTACCAGTCGGTCAGCGGCTTCCTGGTGCCCAAGGGCAACCCGAAGGACCTGCACAGCTTCGAGGACGTCGCGAAGTCCGGTGCCAGGTTCTCCACCGCGGTCGGGTACGCGGAGATCGAGTACGCCAAAGAGGCCGGGATCAAGAACATCACGACCCTGCCGGACCAGCTCGCCGGCCGCCTCGCGGTCGAGCAGGGCCGGGCCGACGTCTTCGCCGGCACGATCGTGGCCGTGCGCAACGTCGCCAAGAGCAGCAGCCGGGTCGAGGCTTCCGCGGAGGTCACCCCGTACGTGAAGGGCGAACCGGTGATCGACGTCGGCGGCTTCGCCTTCCGCACCCCGGAGACGGACCTGCGGGACGCCTTCAACCGGGAGCTGCACAAGCTGAAGCGCAGCGGTGAGCTGCTGGAGCTGATGCGGCCCTTCGGCTTCGGCGAGAAGCAGATGACCACGATCCGGGCGAAGGAGAGGTGCGCGCCATGAGCGACATCACCCCCGGCCTGTGGGAACTCCTGCTCAAGGGCGTGTGGATCACCGTTCAGCTCACCGTCGCCAGTGCGGCCCTGTCCGCGCTCGTCGCCCTCGCCGTCGGGTTGGCGCGCACGCACCGGCTGTGGATCGTCCGCTTCGTCGCCGGCGCCTACTTCGAGGTCTTCCGGGGCACGTCGGCGCTGATCCTGATGTTCTGGATCTTCTTCGTGCTCCCGATGGGCTTCGGCTGGCAGCTCGTCCCGATGTGGGCGGCGATCCTGTCGCTGGGCCTGACGTACGGGGCGTACGGCTCCGAGGTCGTGCGGGGCGCGGTGGCGGCCGTCGCCGCCGGGCAGCGGGAGGCGGGCGTCGCGCTCGGCTTCACCCCGGCCCAGCAGCTGCGCAAGATCGTGCTGCCGCAGGCGTGGCCGGAGATGATCCCGCCCTTCAACAACCTGCTGGTCGAGCTGTTGAAGGGGACCGCCCTGGTGTCGGTGATGGGCGTGGCCGACATCGCGTTCGGGGCGTCGCTGGTGCGCAACGCGACCGGTGACAGCGCGCCCGTGTACACGGTCGTCCTGCTCATGTACTTCGTCCTGGCGTTCGTGCTCACCCGCGGCATGCGGGCGCTGGAGCGGCAGGCCAAGGCGGGGCTCGGCAAGGACGTCGAGCCCTCCCTCGCGGCCCGCGCACTGGCGCGCCGCCGGGTGCGGGCGACGGCGGGAGGTGAGGGCTGATGGAGTGGGACTGGTCCGCGGTGGGCGACTTCATGCCGCGGTTCTGGGACGGGCTGTGGGTCACCCTCCAGGCCCTGGTGTTCGGTGCGCTGCTGGCGTTCGCGCTGGGTCTGGTGTGGGCGCTGGCGCAGCGCTCGCCGTACCGCGCGGTGCGCTGGCCGGTGTCGGCGGTGACCGAGTTCGTCCGCAACACCCCGCTGCTGGTGCAGCTGTTCTTCCTCTACTACGTCCTGCCGGAGTGGGGACTCACGCTCTCCGCGATGGTGACCGGGGTGGTGGGCCTCGGGCTGCACTACTCCACGTACACGGCCGAGGTGTACCGCGCCGGCATCGACGGCGTCCCGGTGGGCCAGTGGGAGGCCGCGACCGCACTCAGCTTGTCGCGCTCGCGCACCTGGGGGACGGTGATCCTGCCGCAGGCCGTGCGGCGGGTGGCCCCCGCCCTCGGCAACTACGTGATCGCGATGCTCAAGGACACTCCGATGATCTTCGTGATCGGGGTGATGGAGATGCTCGGGCAGGCGCGTCAGTTCTCCGCCGAGACCTTCCTGACGGTGGAGGCGTTCACGGTCGTGGGCGTCGCCTTCATCGTCATCTCCTACCCGGCATCCCTCCTCATGCGAGCATTGGAGCGTCGTCTTGTCCACTGACAGCACCCTCGCCAAGCCCCCCGCCGAGCCGCAGGTCGAGGACCTGATCCGGTTCGACGGCGTCACCAAGCGGTTCGGGTCCCGCACGGTCCTGGACTCCCTGGACCTGTCGGTCCACCCCGGCAAGCACGTCACCCTCATCGGGCCCTCCGGATCGGGCAAGACAACGATCCTGCGGCTGCTGATGACCCTGCTGAAACCCGACGAGGGCACGATCAAGGTCGGCGGTCGGCACCTGTGTCACGAGGAGCGGGGAGGCAGACTCGTGCCCGCGGGCGACAAGCACGTCCGCGAGGTCGCCAAGGACATCGGCATGGTCTTCCAGCAGTTCAACCTCTTCCCGCACATGAAGGTGCTGCGGAACATCACCGAAGCGCCGATGCACGTCCTCGGGCTCTCCCGGGACGAGGCGGAGGAGCGCGGACGCGAACTGCTGGAGCTGGTGGGGCTCGGCTCGTACACGGACAGTTACCCCAGTCGGCTCTCCGGCGGCCAGCAGCAGCGGGTGGCGATCGCCCGCGCGCTGGCGATGCGGCCCAAGGTGCTGCTGCTGGACGAGGTGACCTCGGCGCTCGACCCGGAGCTGGTGGCCGGAGTGCTGGACCTGCTGCGGGACATCGCCCGGAGCACGGACGTGACGATGGTCTGCGTCACGCACGAGATGAGCTTCGCGCGGGACGTGTCCGACTGCGTGATGATGTTCGACGAGGGGCGGGTGTTGGAATTCGGCCACCCCGACAAGATCTTCAGTGCGCCTGAGCACGATCGGACCAGGGAGTTTTTGAGCGCCATCCTGTAGAACACCTGCACGAACGTCCGCCCCGCCCGCACGCTGGACCATTCCTCTGGCATATGCCAAGCACATGAGCCCCAGCGTGTGGGGGTGACGGACATCAGCATTCTGGCCAACGGGCGTACTTGTGGCGGCTCTTGACCGCTATCGTGGTAAAGGAAGCTTGCGGTGACGACCTGCTAGGGGGAGACCGTGGCGCTCAAGCCCGAGCCGGCTGTGTCATTCCAGTCGGTCCAGTACGTGCTGCGCGTACTGGAGACGATCTCCAGGCACACCGGCGGTGTCACCGAGGAGCAGATCGCCCGCGAGACCGGCCTGCCACCGGCGCACCTCGCGCCCATGCTGGACATGCTCCGCAGCGAGGGCTACGCGGAGCTGGTCACCGACGGTGCGTACGGCATCGGCGACTCCCTCGTCCTGCTCGGCTCCGGCCACGAGCGCCAGCGCGCGATCGAGGAGAAGGTCCAGGCCACGCTGACCGAGCTGCGCGACTCGGTGGGCGCGGCGGTGTACGTGAGCCGGTACATCGACGGCGAGGTCCGGATCACCCAGTACGCGGACGGTCCGCTGACGCCCAAGGTGAACGAGTACGTGGACTTCCGCTTTGCCGCGCATGCGAGTGCCGTGGGGAAGTGCCTGCTCACGCAGCTCGACCGGGACGGTCGGCGGGACCACCTGTCCCGGCACAAGATCACCCGGTTCACGTCGCGGACGATCACCAGCGAACAGCTGCTCTTCTCGAAGCTGGACAGCCAGCCGGCGACGGTGCCGGTGCTGGACCTCCAGGAGTACGCGGTGGGGACGGTGTGCGCGGCGGTGCCGCTGACTGCGGGGGCGGCGGTGGGGTGCCTGGCGCTGTCGATGCCGGTGGAGCATGCGCATCGGTTGCGGTCGGCGGCGGATGCGCTGAATCGCAGCGCGGCGCCGATGGCTCTCTCGCTCACCTTGTGACCGCGAGCCGCGCTCGGGGCCCGGGCCCGTGACACCGCCGCCGTTTCCCTGCGGGAGCGCTGGCCGCTGTGGCTGGGGCCCTGACACCGCCGCCGTTTCCCTGCGGGGTGCGTTGGTCTCCGCGGCCCGGTGGTGGGTTGCTCGCGCAGTTCCCCGCGCCCCTGATTCGCTGCCCCCGTCATTCGCCTGCGGGCTAGGGCAGGGGGTTTAGGGGCGCTGGGGGTCCCCCTATGCCCTCAGGGCATAGGGGGCGGAACTGCGCGACAAGCCACAGACTGCCCGCAGGGACCAACGCACCCCGCAGGGAAACGGCGGAAACGTCAGGGCGGGAGGGCACCAGCCGCGGGGGCTCGTGGTGCAGCGCACTCCATTGGAGCAGGTAGTATTTTTCTCGTCAGGCGCCGCTAGCTCAGTTGGTTAGAGCAGCTGACTCTTAATCAGCGGGTCCGGGGTTCGAGTCCCTGGCGGCGCACATGCGCGTACGAGGCGTTCCGGGGCACCCCGGGGCGCCTCGAATGCGTTTGCGGGGGCACGCGTGCCGGGGTTCTCTGGAGGTGGTCACCTCGTCGGACCGAACCCGGAACGGAGGCGACGATGACCGCCGAAGAGAACATGCGGCTGATGCAGACCCTCGACGACGCGTGGAACGCCCAGGACTGGGACACCTTCGAGGCCCGCCACTCACCCGACACGATCGTCCGCTGGCCCGGTCAGAGCGAGCCGACCCGGGGGCGTGGCGACCACCGGGCCGAGGCGGTGGAGTTCTACAAGACGTTCCCGGACAACCGCGTGGGGAACCGGCCGTACAAAGTGCTCGTAGGGCAGGGCGAGTGGACCTGTTCCGTCGCCCGGTTCACGGGGACGATGACCGGGCCCATGAAGGGGCCCGGCGGGGAGATCCCGCCGACCGGGCGCGCCTTCGACGTGGACTTCTGCACCGTGGCGCGCTGGGTGGACGGCCGGATCGTGGAGGAGAACCTCTTCTACGACCTGGTCGGGCTGATGCAGCAGATCGGCCTCAACGACTGAGGGCGACCGCGTCAGCGCTCCAGCAGCTCCGCCCGACCCTGCTCCTCGAAGCGGGCCCGTAGCGCTTCGACGTCCGCCCCGGTGAGTCTGCGGTACGCGCACTCCCCCGGCGGGCGCCACCACACCGGGTCGGCGCAGCGAAAGCCCTCCCGGCGCAGCGCAGCGCGGTGGATCTTGTTGGTCGCGGTGACGGGCAGCTCCGCGCCGACCCGGACGAAGCGGGGTGCCATCTTCGTCCCCAGGTCGGGCTGGGCGGCGAGGAACGCGGCGAACGCCCCGGGGTCGAAGTCGGGCGCCGCGAGCGCGACCATCACCTCGTCGCCTGCGACCGGGTCGGGCACCGCGTACACCGCCACCGCCGCGGCCGGCGGGAAGCGGGCCAGGATGCCCTCGATCACCGCGGCGGCCAGGTTCTCGCTGTCGACGCGCAGCCGGTCGTCGGCGCGGCCGGCGAAGTAGAAGAAGCCGTCGGCGTCGCGGAAGAACAGGTCCCCGGTCCAGTACCAGCCGCCGCGGCGGCGGGCCGCGTCCGCCTCCGGGTGGCGCCAGTAGCCCTCGAAGGGGTTGGGGGCGCGGTTCACGAGTTCGCCGATCGCCTCGGCGCCGTTCAGCAGTCGGCCGGCGGGGTCGAACCGGGCGGTGGCGCGCTCCGCGCCGGTCGCGGGGTCGACGACCGCGAGGTCGCTGCCGGCGCTCGGCCGGCCGATGGCGCCGGGCGGGGTGTCGGGGGTGCGCTGGACGGCCGCCCCGCCCTCGGAGGACCCGTACCCCTCCACGAGCCGTACGCCGAAGCGGGCCTCGAAGCGGGCCGCGTCGACCGCGCCGGCCTCGGTGCCGAAGCCGAGCCGGAGCCGGTGCGTCCGGTCGTCCGGCCGTTCGGGGGTGGCCAGCAGGTATTGGACGGCCCGGCCCACGTAGGTGAAGTAGGTGGCGTCGAAGGCGCGTACGTCGTCGAGGAAGCCGGACGCGGAGAAGCGCTCGCGCAGCGCCACCGATGCCCCCGCCACCAGCGCCGGCGCCCAGTCGGCGAGCACGGCGTTGCCGTGGAACATCGGCATGCAGACGTAGTGGACGTCGTCGGGGCGCACGGCGAAACGGTCGGCGAGCGCCGCGCCGGCCGCGGCCAGCCGGCCCTGGCTGCAGATCGCCGCCTTGGGCGCGCCCGTCGAGCCGGAGGTGAAGTACAGCAGCAGCCTGCTGCGGGGGTCGACGGGCGACAGCGCGGGCACGTCGTCGGGGACGGCGTCCGCGTAGTCGGCGAGCAGGTCCTCGTACGCGTCGGCGTCGGTCACCAGCACCCGGATCCCCGGCAGGTCGAGCCCGTCGAGGAGGGGGAGGTGGGCTCGCTGGGTGAGCAGCAGCCGGCACTCGGTGTGCGTGACGTCGCGGGCCAACTCGGCGCCGCGCCTGGTGGGGTTGACGCCCGCGACGGCGGCCCCGGCGAGGGCCGCCGCGCCGAGCCACAGGGGGTACTCCACGGTGTTGTCGAGCAGCACCCCGACGTGCGGCTGCGCTCCTCGCGGCAGGAGGTCCGCGAGGAGCGCAGCGCGCGCTGCGGCGCCGGCGGCGACCTGGTGGTGGCTGAGGACCCGGCCCCGGGTCCTCAGCCCCACCCGTCGGTCACCCCACTGGCGCCGGACGAGCTCCGCGACCGTCGTGGCCGCGTCCGTGCGTGCGTCCGTCATGGCGCCGCACGGTAGCTGACTTCACGTCAGAACTTAACGTCCGAGCAGGCGTAGAACGCGTTCGGGGTGTCGTGGACGTTCCACACCGCGACGATCACGTGCTTGCCGGAGCGCTGCGGCAGGGTGCCGGTGTGCGAGAACTGGAACGGCGGCTGCTGACCGCCGTAGGGCACCGTGAGGAACGGCTGGGACTCCAGATTGGCCCTGGTGATCTTGGAGTTGGGGTTCCAACCCTGCTTGGTGATGTAGTACTTGAACTCGCTGGTGCGGTGCGGCGCCGTGAAGCGCCAGTTGAACGTGAAGCTGCCCGAGTTGACCTGCGTGGCCGGCCAGGCGCCGCCCCGCGGGTCGTCGAGCTGGGAGAACCCGGCGTTGCCGCCGGAGCAGATGGTGCCGTCGGCGGGCCCCGCGGACGGGAAGCCCTTCTGGCCCTCGACGCTCTGCGGCTCGTACTGGATCGAGCCGCAGCCCTTCACCGTGCCGTTGGCACAGAGCTTCTGCCGGCTGATCGGGGACTCGGTGTAACCGTGGCTGTTCGCGCTGCCCGTGGCCAGGACGGTGGCACCGGTCACCAGGAGACCGACGGCGGCGGTTGCGAATTTCCTGCGCATGCTTTGCTCCAGGGAACGTGGGGGAGTTCGGTGAGGCTTTGCGGCACGCGTGCTGTGTGGGGGGTGGGGCTGTGGGGGGTGGTGTGGGGGAATTCCGTGGGGGGAACGACGCTCCTTTGCGCCAATTCAGGTCTAGACCAACACCCAATGTATTGACCAGAGTTCATCATGTCTAGACCTTCCCGCGACTCCCCCGTCCCTTCGCCGTCACCTTCGTTTATCGGGCCGATCACCTTTCCCGCCAGGGAAGCCATGCCTAAGCTCGCGCATCCCCTTCGTCACCCGGCCCTTTCCTCCCGCCGCGCACACCAAGGGAGTTGTCGCAACGGCGCGACCCAACCGGCCGCGAGCAGCGGAATTCATGATTCCAGGGGCGTGGACCGGCCGGTGTAGAAGGCGACCGTGAGGTCCTTCACGAGCGCCTTGCGCTCGTAGTCGTCGAGCTCCACGAGCCCGCGCGAGGTCAGCCGGGTGACGGTGTCGTCGACCGCGTCCACCACCGAGGTCAGCACGGTGTCCCGGTGCTTGGCGTCGATCGCCGCGACCCGGCGGCGCTGCATGGCGGCGGCGACCTCGGGGGCGTACTCGATCGTCGTCGGCTGTGCGGAGAAGACCCGGATGCCGACCGGGGCGCACTCCTTCGCCAGCATCCCGGTGAGCGCGTCGCCGAGCGCGTCCGCGTCCCGCAGGCTGGGCGCACCGGCGGGGCGCAACTGGCCGGCGCCCGGCGCGAGGGCGACCGAGGGGGCGTCCACCGGCAGCCGGGAGACCACCCGCGCCATCGCCGACTCCACCTGTTCGCCCAGGTAGGCCTCGTGGTCCTCGACCCCGAGGAGCGCCTTCGCGGTGTCCTCCACCCGCCACACCACCAGCACCACCACGCGCAGCGCGGTGCCGTCCGCGTCCACCGCCGGCATCGGCTCGCTGCGCCAGTGCCGCAGCCGTACGTCCACCCGGCGGCGCAGCAGCAGCGGGCTCAGCCACATCAGCCCGGTGCGCCGCACGCTGCCGCGGTACTCGCCGAAGAGCGTGAGGACGTACGCGTAGCCGACCCGGCCGCGCGCGATGCCGCCGAGGGTGAAGACCGCGAGCGCGAGCCCGAGCACGATCAGGCCCCACAGGTCGAGCCCCATCCCGGCGTACGGGGCGGGGGCTGTCCCCAGCAGCCGGGTGAGCACCGCGGGCAGCACCCCCGTGCCCCACAGCACCGCACCGATCCCGGCGAGTGCGCACGCCCCCGCGATCACCCCGGTCCAGCCGGGCAGCACGGGGCCGGCACGCTCGACGAGTTCGGGGTCGACCAGCGGCGCGGCGCGCCGGGGCGGCGGCTGCGGGGCGGCGGCGGGCTTGCGGACGCCCACGCGGGGCTGTTCGCCGGTGCCCTGACGCCGTGACACCACCGCGGGGCGCAGCGGGACCGGCCCGGCGGAGCCGGCCGGGAACTCGTCGCGGAACAGCAGGTGCACCGGGATCTCGCAGGTCGCCTCGGGGGCGATGACGGGGGTGTGCCGCGGTGCGTCGGGCCCCTCCGGCTCCGATGTGGTGGTGCTCATGGTGGTGCCGCCTCCGCTGTGGTGTGCGCGTTGTAGTGGGTACCGGGGCCGTCAGCCGGCGAAGAGTCGACGCCAGGTGTCCGGGCCCGGGTAGCCGTCGGCCGCGGCGCCGCGCCAGCCCTGGGCGAGTTGGAACGCCTCGACGTTGCGCCGGTCCGCCTCGCCCCAGACGGGGCCGGGGCCGGTGGCGTAGTGGCGGCCGAAGCCCCGCTTGACCAGCTGCTGGCCGAGCCGGGTGACGTGCGGACCGGACTGGCCGGGCCGGAAGGCGCCGGGGCCCGGGTACGGGGGCACCACGGCGGCGCCCGACGCGGGCGCGGGCGCCGCGTCGGTGGCGGGGATGTTCTTGCCCTTGCCGGTGACGAGCAGGTTCCAGGTCTTGGCGCCGGGGATGCCGTCGGCCGCCGAACCGCGCCAGCCCTGGGCGCGCTGGAACGCCTGGGTGGCCTTGCGGTCCGCCTCGCCCCAGCGCGGCCCCGGCCCCGTGGCGTAGAACTTCTTCCCGCCCCGCTTGACCAGCATCTGCCCCAGTCGCGTGATGTGCTTGTTGCTCTTGCCCGGGCCGAAGTACTGGGCGCCGGGGAAGGCGTCGGCGGTCGTGGGCCCGGTGGTGACCTGGCCGGTCAGGCCCTTGAAGCGATAGGCCACGTACTTGCCGGAGTTGTTCCAGTACGCCATGGGCGTGGACTGCTTGCGGGTGGCCGGCTTCGTCTGCTCGTACGCCACGTAGTGGGTGCGGGTGTGGTCGGTCCAGCCGCCGAAGATGGTGACGTGGGAGCCCTTGGTGGGGTTCGCCGGGTTGTGGAAGAGCAGGATGTCGCCCGGCTGGAGGTCGCTGCGGCTGATCTTGGTGGCGAACTTGGCGAGGCTGCCGGTCCACTCGTTGGTGGCCAGCCCCCAGGCCATCGAGACGTACCCCGAGCAGTCCTGCCGGTAGCCGTCCTTCCAGTACTTGGACATGCTGTACGGGACCTTGGCGCTCACCCACGTCTTCGCGCGCTTGATGATCTCCGTGCGGGTGGTCTTGCGGACCTCCGGGACGGCGGGGGTCCCGGACGGGCCGGGCAGCGGCCGGCCGTGGAGCGCGCCGGGGCCGCCCTGTTCGTTGGCCCGGTCGCCGGCGCCCCGCGCGGCGGCCTCCGGGGCGCGCTCGGGCCGCAGGCCGGGCGCGGCCTGCGCCTCGACGGCGCCCGCCGCGCTCGCGCCGCCCCCGCTGAGCACCACTCCGGCCGCGGTGACCAGCACGAGCGCACGGCGGCAGCCGTGGGCCGCGGGGTGCCCGCCGGCCGCGAGGACCCGGCGGCGCTCGACGCACCCCGGGCAGTCGCAGTCGGGGGCGGGCTCGTACTCCTGGAAGACCGGCGCCGTCATCAGCTGTCCCCTCCGCACGTGTGTGTCGGTCGTTCGGGGGCGCGCGCAGCGTGCACTCCTCGGCATTCCAGGGCGCCCCAGTTGTCCTAGGTGAGTGCAGTTTGACCCATAAAAGGGACAAAACGACCATCCGACAGGCCGGGAGGCGGGACGGAACGGATATTGGTTCGGAGCACCCTTCGACGTCCGGTAGAGTTTTCCAGGTCAGCAGGCGCCGCTAGCTCAGTTGGTTAGAGCAGCTGACTCTTAATCAGCGGGTCCGGGGTTCGAGTCCCTGGCGGCGCACGCACCACGAGGCCCCCTCGCCCACGGCGAGGGGGCCTCGGTCGTTCGCCGACGGTTGACCCGCGGGCCCGGTCCGGCCCACAGTGGCAGGGCGGACCGGCGCACCCCCGTCCCGGTCCGCGGCGCGCTCGACCATCCCCCTCCTCCCGTACGGTGCCGGGCTTCTCCCGCAGCCCGTGCCCCGCGGTCGAGGACCGGCCCGGCCGACGGCTCCCCCGAGCAATCGGGCATCGGCCGGGTCAGGTCGCGGGGCGCGCCCGCTCAGTACGTCGGAGCGAACGCGCTCAGGGCTTCGGGGGGCGCGTGCCCGTGAGGTACGCGGAGACCAGCACCCGGGACGCGCAGTCCTCGCCACCGCAGGTGACCAACCGCAGCTCCGCCCGGCCGGGGCGGCGCGGCTGTGCGGCCTCCCGCTCGTCGTACCGCCCGCGGGCGGTGACCCGTACGTCGTCGATGGTGAACTCCGCGACCGAGCCGTCGGCCCGGACCACCCGCACCCGCTGGCCCGTACGCGCCGCGCCCAGGTCCTTGAAGGCGGCCGGCGCGCTGCGGGCGTCCACCGGGCCGAGCAGCAGGGAGACGCCCGGGGCGCCCGGCCCCGGCCCGCCCGGGCCGTGCCAGGCGACGATCCGCGGCGGAGCGCTCGCCGCGGCGCGGTCGAACGATCCGCGCAGCGCCACCGGCGCGGCCAGCGCCAGCGAGGGGATCTCCACCCGGGCGGGCTCCGCCGGCGGCACCGGGGGGTGCGCCGGCGGCAGTTCGACGCCGAGGGGGCGGCCGACGGCGGCGACGTCGCCGGTGGTGGGCGCGGAGGTGGAGACCGGGCCGCCGGCCACCTCGCGGGCGCAGAGCCAGAGCCCGAGCAGGAGCAGCGCCCAGGCCGCACCCATGACGAGCCGGCCCACCCCGCGCTCGGGCGGGCGGGCGGCGTTCGGCTGGGCCGTTGCGGCGCCTTCGCCGGTACGGGTGCCGCTGCTGCTTCCGCCGGGGCCTTCTGGGGCCGCGGGGTCAGCGGTGTACATGGCCGTCGGCGTCGGGGCGGCGACGGCGGCGCGCGCCCCGCAGGGTGACGACGACCGCGGCGACGCCGGCGAGGACGAACCCGACGACGGTGTGCGGCGTGCTGGGGCCGGTGTTCTCGCTGCGGGGGTGCTCCGTGGCCAGGCCCTCGGCGGTGGGCGCGGGCGGCGCCGGGGCGGCGAGCGGGGCGGACGCGGGCGGCGGGGTGTCGTGGGCGTGGACCACCTGGCCGGCGGCGGGCTCCGCGGGCGCCAGGACGAGCACGGCGGGCGCGGTGGCCAGGGCGGCGGCCACCCCCGCCGTACGGAGAGCGATCACTGCTGGACGCATGGTGAGACCTCCTGCTAACGCAAGGCTCACGCGCGGCGTCCCGTTCCGCATCCGCAGCGGCCGGTCAGACCCGGGCACCCCGCGCTGACGTGCGCGGACGCGGGGTGTTCGGGTGACCGGCCCTCGGCTGAGACGCGGTCGACTCAGATGCGGACCGCTCAGATGCGGTCGGCTCAGATGCGGTCGGCTCAGATGCGGTCGACGAGGTCCGCGATCGAGTCGACGATCGTGGACGGCCGGAAGGGGTAACGGTCCACGTCCGGCGGGGTCGTGACGCCGGTGAGCACGAGGAAGGTCTCCATGCCCGCCTCCAGACCGGCCAGCACGTCGGTGTCCATCCGGTCCCCGATCATCGCGCTGGTCTCGGAGTGCGCGCCGATCGCGTTCAGCCCGGTCCGCATCATCAGCGGGTTCGGCTTGCCCGCGAAGTACGGGTCCTTCCCGGTCGCCTTGGTGATCAGCGCGGCGACCGAGCCGGCGGCCGGCAGCGGGCCCTCGGTCGACGGGCCGGTCTCGTCGGGGTTGGTGCAGATGAACCGGGCGCCGCCGTTGATCAGCCGGATCGCCTTCGTCAGCGCCTCGAAGCTGTACGTACGCGTCTCGCCGAGGACCACGTAGTCCGGGTCGTGGTCGGTCAGGACGTACCCGATGTCGTGCAGGGCGGTGGTGAGGCCGGCCTCGCCGATGACGTACGCCGTGCCGCCGGGCCGCTGGTCGTCGAGGAAGCGGGCGGTGGCGAGCGCGGAGGTCCAGATGTTCCCGACCGGGACGTCCAGGCCCATGCGGGCGAGCCGGGCGTGCAGGTCGCGGGCGGTGTAGATGGAGTTGTTCGTCAGGACGAGGAAGGGCTTGCCGGTGTCCCGGAGCTTCGTGATGAAGGCGTCGGCGCCCGGGATCGGCACGCCCTCGTGGATCAGGACGCCGTCCATGTCGGTCAGCCAGGACTCGATCGGCTTGCGCTCTGCCATCAACGGGGCTCCTGCCGTGCGTGGGTACGCGGGTGCGTGGTGTGCGGGGTGCGGACTGCATGGTGCGTGGTGCGTCGTGCCGGAGGCACGGCGCTGTGGCACCCCGACGCCAACAGCCTAATCAGGAACGCGCGCGTACGTTCGGTTCGAGATCACCGTCTCGCCCTGCGGAACGCCCGGGTGAGCAGCATCAGCGCACAGCCCGCGACCGTGAACGTACCGAGGGCGGCGACGAGGCGGAGCGTGGCGGAGGTGCCGGTGGTGGCGAGTTCGTCCGCGGAGACGGAGGCGCCCGAGCCGCGGTCCTCCAGCACGGCGAAGCGGTAGTCGTCGGACGCGCCGACCCAGTCGCCGTCGTCGCCGCGCCGCTGCACGACGGCGGCGTTCACGGTGACCTGGTTGGGCGGGGTGTCCGCGCTGAGCGCGAGCCTGACCTTGACGGTGAGCGTGGCGCGGGCGGCGACCGCGTACCCGCCGTCCTTCGCGCGCTGGGTGCCGAGCACTCCCACGACCTCGTCCTCGTCCGTGGTGTCCAGCGGTGCGGTGCGCCAGCGGGCGGCGCGGTCGTCGTAGAACTCCAGCGTCATCCGGGCCGGGGTGAGCCCCCGGTCGCGGGCCGCGAACACGACGACGGGGTGGACCTCGCGGCACTCCCGGTCGGTGGTGTTGGTCAGGTCCACGGACCACTGCTCGAAGCCGCGGCCCGGGGAGTGGACGGTGGGGCCACCGTGGATGCGGGTGTCGACGGGGAAGTCGGCGGATGCGGCGGAGCCGCAGCCGCGGGGGAGGCGGTCGGCCGCGGTCGCGGTGGGCGCGGCGGAGACGGCGCCGCCGAGGACGGCGACCGCGGCGACGGTGACGCCGACGGCCCCGACGACCGTGCCGACGCCGGCGAGGAGAGCGGTGCGGGGGCGCATGGTGGGGGCCTTTCGGGGGCGTGGCGGCCGACCCTGCCATGTGAGGGGGCGGGGGGTTGGTTGCCGGGGCGGCGCGGCCCCGTTTCCCCCCGCGGATTGCCCTCCATCGGCGGTACGCCTTCGCCTGCGGCGGGCTCTGCTGAAGTGACGTCACGTTTCCTCGCGACCTGAGGCCCGACCTCCTCACGCAAGCGTCGCCCTCTGCGGCCCGGCGGTGGGCTGCTCGCGCAGTTCCGCCCCCGGTGCCCTGCGGGCACAGGGGGGGGACCCCCAGCGCCCCTGATTCGCTGCCCCCGTCATTCGTCTGCCGGCTAAGGGCAGGGGGTTAGGGGCACAGGGGGCGGAACTGCGCGACCAACCACAACGTGCCCGCAGAGGCTGATGCTCCCGTAGGGCTACGGCGGGAGTGCCAGGGGCGCGGGGAACTGCGCGACGAGCCCACCGCCGGGCCGGAGAGGCTGAACTTGCCCGGCAGGGCTACGGCGGGAGCGCCAGGGGCGGTGGGGAACTGCGCGACAAGCCACAGACTGCCCGCAGAGGCTGAACTTGCCCGGCAGGGCTACGGCGGGAGTGCCAGGGGCGGTGGGGAACTGCGCGACGAGCCCACCACCGGGCCGGAGAGGCTGAACTTGCCCGCGGGGGCTATGGCGAGGGTGCCAGGGGCGCGGGGAACTGCGCGACAAGCCACAGACTGCCCGCAGAGGCTGAACTTGCCCGGCAGGGCTATGGCGGGGGTGCCAGGGGCGGTGGGGACCCCCACCGCCCCTGGGCGTAGGGGGCGGAACTGCGCGAGCAGCCACGCAGCAGGCGCGCACTGCTACGCACCCCGCGGGTGTCAGGGCGCGGGCTCTGAAGGTGGCTCGGGGCGCGGCGGCATGCGCAGCATTGCCGACACTCGGTCGACGTCGCCCCGCTCGCCCACCGGCAGCGGCGCCCCCACACCCGCCCGCATCGCCGTCGCGTCCGCCAGCAGGCGGGCCGCCTCCCGCAGGCGGCCCGCCAGGGCGTGGGCTCCGGCGAGGCCCTCCGTCGCGAGGGCGATCGCGCGCGGGTCGCCGGTGTCGCGGGCCGCGGCGAGGCCCTCGGTGTGGAGCGCCAACGCGGCCTCCGCGTCCCCCCGCAGCTCCGCCACGAACCCCAGCTCCGCCAGGATCAGCGCCGTGCCGTTCGCCGCGTCGAACTGCCGGTTCCAGTCGAGCCAGCGCCGCAGGTACCCCGTCGCGACGTCCAGTCGGCCCTGCCGTCGCGCGCTGAGCGCCAGCCCGATCTCGGCGGACTCCTCGGCGGGGCGGTCGCCCTGCTCGACGGCGAGCCGCCGGCCGCGTTCGTGGTACTCGTCGGCCCGTGCGTGGTCCCCGGTCAGCAGGGCGATCCGGCCCAGCTCCGACCAGCGCAGCGAGGCGTCCGTCCACAGGCCCAGGTCCTCGGCGATCACCAGCGCGGCGCGGTGCAGCCGGGCGGACTCCCGGTAGTCGCCCTCGATCTCGGCGAGCCGGCCGAGGACGGCCATCGCCTGGAGCTGGCCCCAGCGGTCGCCGGCGCGCCGGAAGAGGGCGAGGCTCTCCTCGCTGTCGCGGCGGGAGCCGGCGAGGTCCCCGCACACGTGCGCCTGGGTGCCGCGCGTGCTCAACCCCGCGGCGAGGACCCAGGGGTCCGCCAGCGCCCGGGCCTCGGTCAGGACCCGTTCCAGCAGGGTCTGGCCCACCAGGCGGTCGGCGAACCGGGTGGCGGCGTAGCAGAGCAGCCAGCCCGCGCGGATGCGTTCGCGGGGGTCGGCGACGGCCTCGTACGAGGCGAGGATGTCGACGCCGTGCCGGTCCGGGCTCTCGGGCGCGCCGGTGAGCAGGGCGAAGCCGGTCCGCCACGCCCGGATCCCGGAGCCGGCGGCGGCGTCGTCGCTGTCGTCGCCGCCGTCGTACGACGGACCGTCCAGCAGCTCCGCGGCGGCGCGCAGTTGGCGTCCGGCCTCGGTGAGCCGGCCGCGCAGGAACCAGTACCAGACCATCGCGCGCACCAGACGGCGCATCAGCTCTGCGTCGCCGTCCGCGCCGGCGCTGTCGAGCGCTGCGCGGACGTTGGCGGACTCCGCGTCGAGGCGCCGCAGCCAGCGCTGTTGCCCTTCGCCGCGCAGGTGGGCGTCCGCCTCCTCGGCGAACCGCGCGTAGTACTGGGCGTGGGCGCGGCGCACCCGGTCGTACTCGGTGGCCCGCAGGCGCTCCAGGCAGTACGCCGAGACCGACTCCAGCAGCCGGTACCTGGCTGTCCCGTCCGGCTCGTGGGAGACGAGCACGAGGGACCGGTCCACCAGGCGGCCGAGGAGGTCCACGACCTCCGCGGGCCGCACGCCGTCGCCGGCGCAGACGGCCTCCGCGGCGGGCAGGGCGCAGCCGTCGGAGTGGACGGCGATGCGGCGCAGCACCAGTTGCTCCGCGGCGGTCAGCAGCTCCCAGCTCCAGTCGATCACCGCGCGCAGGGTCTGCTGCCGTGCGGGGGCGCCGCGCCGTCCGCCGGTCAGCAGCCGGAACCGGTCGTCGAGCCGGTCGGCGAGTTCGGCCGCGCCGAGGACCCGCATCCGGGTGGACGCCAGCTCCAGGGCGAGCGGGATGCCGTCGAGCCGGCGGCAGATGGCGGCCACGGCGCGGGCGTTGTCGTCGGTGAGGGCGAAGCCGGGCGACTGGGCGGCAGCCCGTTCGAGGAAGAGCCGTACGGCGCTGGATCGCCGCAGCTCGGCGGGGTCGGGGGTGGCCGAAGGCGCGGGCGGCAGGTCCAGCGGCGGCACGGGCCACAGCCGTTCGCCGGCGACGTCCAGCGGCTCCTGGCTGGTGGCGAGGACGTGGACGTCCGGCGCGCCCCGCAGCAGGGCCCGGGCCAGGCCCGCCGCCGCGTCGACGACGTGTTCGCAGTTGTCGAGTACGAGCAGCAGGCGCTGGCCGCGCAGGGTGTCGACGAGCCGTTCGACGGGGGTGCGGGCGCGGGGGGCGGGTCCGGCGTCGTCCCGTACGCCCAGGGTGGCGGCGACGGCCTCGGCGAGTGCGTCGTAGGAGGCGTCGGGCCCGGTGGCGGCCTGGGCGGGGAAGGCGTGCGCCGCCAGCTCCACCAGCCAGACGCCGTCCCGGAAGTCGCCGGGGGCGCTGGAGTCGCCGGGCTCTCCGTGCTCGGTGGGGTCCGCGGAGAGCTTGGCGGCGACTTCCAACGCGAGTCGCGTCTTGCCGACCCCGCCCGGCCCCGTGAGGGTCACCAGCCGCCCGGCCCGCACCAGTTCGCGGACCTCTTCCACGGCTTCCGCCCGGCCGACCAGCGAGGTGACCGAGGCGGGGAGGTTGGTGCGCGGGCGCGGCGTCGTCACGGGGGCGGGCGCGGGGACGGGCGCGGCCAGCAGCGCCGGGTCCTGCCGGAGGATCTCCCGTTGCAGCGCCACCAGTTCGGGCCCGGGCGCGAGCCCCAGTTCCTCGTCCAGCCGGCGCCTTAACTCCTGGAAGCCGTCCAGCGCTTCGCTGGGCCGGCCGGCGCCGTACAGCGCACGCATGTGCGCGGCGCGCAGACGCTCCCGCAGCGGGTACCGCTCCACCAGGTCGCCCAACTCGGCGGCGAGCGGCCGGTGGTCGCCCACGTCGAGCCGGGCTTCGGCCTGTTCCTCGACCGCCAGCAGGCGCTCTTCCTCCAGGCGGGCGACGGCGGCGCGCGCGAAGGGCTCGTCGACGAAGTCGGCGAAGGCGGGCCCGCGCCACAGGGCCAGCGCATCGGTGAGGAGCGCGGTGCGCTCCTTGGGGTCGCGGGTCGTCCGGGCCTGCGCGGTGAGCGCGGTGAAGCGGGCGGCGTCCACGGCGTCGTCGGCCGTCTCCAACGCGTAGCCGATGGCGCGGCGTACGACGAGTGCCCGGCCGCCGGCCCCGGCGAGCACCCGGCGCAGCCGGGACACCAGGGTCTGGAGCGCCCCGGTGGGGTTGGCGGGCGGCGCGTCCCCCCACAGCTCGTCCACGAGGCGGTCGGCGCCGACCGCCCGCCCGGGCGCGGTGAGCAGTGCGGCGAGCAGCATGCGGACCTTGGCCTCCGGCACCGCCACGAGCTGACCGTCGACCGACCAGACCGCCAACGGACCCAGTACCCCGAAACGCATGAGGTCAACGGTACGACGTGGCCGCGGGTCGGGCCGCGTCGCCGGTACGTCCCCGGGGCGGTGCCGGTGCCGCGAGCGGACCGCAAGCGGACCGCCAGAAGACCGCGAGCCAGGGCCCGCAGGCTACGGGTGCCGGTGCGAACCGGGCGGGCGCCACCCGCACCTCACCCCTCTGTTCTCGGACCGATCCGACCAGGAGTTCACAGATGAGCAAGTACGCAGGGAAGAAGGCCGTCGTCACCGGTGGTACGCACGGGATGGGGCTGGCCATCGTCAAGGGGCTGGTGGCCGGGGGCGCCGACGTGGTGCTCACGGGCCGCAACGAGAAGAAGATCGAGGAGGCGCGCAGCGAGCTGCCGGCGGGCTCGACGCACGTCGTGCGCTCCGACGCGGCGAGCATGGCCGACATCAACGCCCTCGCGGACGTCGCGCAGCGCGAACTCGGCCGGGTCGACTATCTCTTCGTCAACCACGGCATAGCCGAGGTGCAGCTCCTCGGAGAGGTCACGGAGGACTCCTGGGACCGGACGTTCGCGATCAACACCAAGGGCGCGTTCTTCACGGTGCAGAGCCTCTTGCCGCTGCTGAACGACGGCGGGGCGATCGTCTTCACCACGGTGGCCAACGACCTGATCTTCCCGGGCGTGACCGCGTACACCGGCTCGAAGGAGGCCGTGACCGCCATCGCCCACGCCATGGCGGCGGAGCTGCTGCCGCGCCGCATCCGGGTCAACTCGGTGGCGCCCGGCTACATCAAGACCCCGACGATGGGCGTGGCCGGGATGACGGACGAGGAGCGCCGCGACTTCGAGAAGCAGGGCGACCAGTCGACCCCGCTGGGGCGGATGGGCACGGCGGAGGAGGTGGCTGCGGCGGCGCTGTTCCTGGCGGCGGACGCGACGTTCACGACGGCGGTGGAACTGGCGGTCGACGGCGGCTTCGCACAGGGCCTCAACGGCCCCGAGCACTGATCCGACGCTCGCCCCGGCCCTCGGGTGGGCCGCCCCCGGGCCGGGGTGAGTCGACGTGGTGGACGCACCCCGCTCCGCCCTGCGACCACCGCACCAGGTCCATCCCCTGCGCCCGGGGAAGGTGAGGGCGCGCTTCAGTCGACGGACCCTGCGGACAGGTCCGGCGACTTGCGGGTTCGCTCTGCCAGCCAGCCCGCCATGGCCCGTACGCCGAGGCCGATGGCGCGCTCGTCCGGGGCGAAGTCGGGGTAGTGCGGGTAACTGCGGGTGATGGGGACGCCGGGAGCGCGGATGCCGAGGAAGGTGAACGTGCCGGGGAGGCGGTCCAGGAAGAGGGCGAAGTCCTCGCCGCTGAAGGGCGGGAAGGCGGCATGGAGCTCGGTCACCGCGCCCCGGCCGAGTGTGCGGCGCAGGTGGTGGGCGAGCGTGCGGCCGTCGCGCTCCGGGCAGACCATGGCGGGGAACGGCTCGGCGGGAAAGCTCACGCTGGCACCTGCGTACGACGTGGCCAGGCGACGGATGTCCGCGCGCACCTCCAGGTACCGCTCCTGTGGCCAACAGCGGTAGGACACGCTCACCTTGGCCCCCTCCGCTCGGGGCCGGAGGGCCACGAACCGGGCCAGCGGCCCGTTGGGCGTCCGGGCGTCGGCGACGAGCCGCTCCAGGTCCGCGGGAGTCTGCGGCGGTGCCACCGTTGCGAGCGCGCCGATCTCGGCGGCCAGCCGTCGCGCGGCGGCGGGCGCGTCCGGCCCTGAGAGCGTCACTTCCGCCTTGTCCTGCCCCGGCATCCCGTAGCCCGCGGTCACGGCGAACCGGCCGACGGGGAACGGTCCGCAGTGCAGCGCGTGGATCTCCTCCACGTGAGTGCGCTCCAGCACGCCCGCGTCGATCATCGCCCGGGCGCCGGACAGGGTCTCCTCGGCGGGCTGGAAGAGGAAGACCACCGTTCCGCTCAGTTGCTGCCGCAGCCGCGCCAGGACCTGGGCAACGCCGAGGGCCACCGCGGTGTGGACGTCGTGTCCGCAGAGATGGGCCGGCGCCGGGCCGCCGCCGACGATGTCCTTCGGCGGCACCGCGTCCATGTCCGCCCGGTAGGCGACGGTCCGGCCCGGACGCGAACCCCGCAGCACCCCGACGACGCCATGACCGCCCACCCCGGTGGTGACGTCCAGCCCCGCCACCCGCAGCTCCCGGGCCACCACACCGGCCGTGCGCTGCTCCTGGCCAGGCCCCTCGGGATGTCGGTGGATGTCCCGCCGCAGCTCAATCAACCCCTGTTCCAGACGCACCACCTCGGTGTCCACCGCCTCTTGCACCCAAGGTCGGCCCCACTCTCCGGCGACGCCCCTCCCCGCGGCTCCCCACACCATTGCCGCACCGGCTCCCGCCGCACCGGCCAGCAGGGTGCGGCGCGCGGGAAAGCGCTCTACGGGACGACTCACTGTTTCCCCTCCGAGGTCCTTGAGGTGGCCTTCCGGGGACCTGACGGGCCGTCGGCTTTCGACGCTGCGCGTCCGGACCGCCGCCGTAAGGTGAGTGGAAGACCTGCATGCGCCACGATCGCCGCCCGGACATGCCCTTGCCCATCCGGCAGGCCACCACTAGGTGGGTGGGGACAGCCCCAGCACGGAGACCTTCCCGGCCACAGCACCGGGCCCCTTCTCGTCGAACGAGCCGGATGAGTGGGGTCCCCCGTGCCCGCAGGGCACAGGGGAAGTGCCGTAGCTGTCGTCGCGCGCCCGCCAGGGACGACGGGACAGCCTTTAGGGCCTGCCGCCGAAGACCGGGGCCAGGACCAGTTCCGCCGCGCCCCTCGCCACCAGGTGCGCGCCGCCGGAGGCCAGCGCCGTGGGGATGCGGGCGCGCGCGGCCACCTCGCGTACGAACAGCTCGGGGGACGCGGCCACCGTACGGCCGCCCAGCAGCACCCGGTCGATGTCCAGCAGCGCCACCAGGTTCGCCGCTCCGGTGCCGAGGACGCGGGCCGCTTCCGCGACGTCCCCGCGGGCCACCGCCGCCAGGCACAGCGCCTCGATGCAGCCGCGCCGGCCGCAGGCGCACCGCGGGCCGTTCAACTTGATGACCTGGTGGCCGAACTCGCCCGCGCCGGTGCGCGCGCCCCGGTGGACCGCGCCGTCGAGGACCAGGCCGGCGCCCAGGCCGGTGCCGAGGTGGAGGTAGGCGAAGGAGTCGCCGGGCCCGGCCGGCAGGCCGAGCGCCGCCGCGTTGGTGTCCTTGTCGAGGACCGTCGGCATCGCCAGCCGCGCGGCGAACGCGTCCCTGAGCGGATGGCCGTCCCACTCGGGGAAGCCGGTGATCCGGCCGGTCACCCCGGCCGCGTGGTCGAGCGGGCCGGGCAGCCCGATGCCGACGCCGAGCACCTGGCAGCTCCCGCCGCTGCCGCCCGGGCAGCCGCGCCCCGCCGTCGGCCGGGCGGCCAGCTCCGCCGAGAGCAGCGCTTCCACCTCGCCCGCCGCCGTCTCCACCACCGCGTCCGCGCCCGCGCCCAGGTCGAGGGGGGCCGTGCGGGACGCGGTCACCGAGCCGTACAGGTCCAGCAGCACCACCGTCAGCTCGTCGCGGTCCAGGTGCAGTCCGACGGCGTGCCGCGCGTCCGGCACCAGGCGCAGCACGGTCCGCGGCTTGCCGCCGGTGGCGACGCGCCGGCCCGCGTCGACGACCAGGCCGTCCGCCCGCAGCCGTCCGACGATCTTGCTGACGGCCTGCGGCGTGAGCCCGGTCCGCTCGGCGAGGTCGAGCCGGCTGAGGCCGGCCTCCCCGGCGCCGCGCAGCAGGTCCAGCACGAGGGCCGCGTTGTGCCCGCGCAGCACCGGCAGGTTGGCGCCCTCCTGCGATCCGCTCCGGCCGCCCCCGCCTGCGCCCAGGCCCAGGCCGCTGCTTCTCCTCATGGCGCTCATGGCGCCATTCTGCCGTGCGCTTGCGCTTTGGCAACAGCGTTGTTTAAGTAGCTCCATGAGCAGCCCCACGAGCGGTTCCCCGACCGGCTCCGCGACGGGCGCCGGCGCTCCCCTGGCCGTGGGGCTCGTCGGTTACGGCCTCGCGGGCTCCGTCTTCCACGCCCCGCTGATCGCCGCCACCCCCGGGCTCGTACTCGACACGGTCGTCACCTCCGATCCGGCCCGCGGGGACCAGGCGCGCACCGAGCACCCGGGCGTGCGGATCGCCGCGACGCCCGACGAGCTGTGGCAGCGCGCGGACGAGTTGGACCTGGTCGTCATCGCCTCCCCCAACCGCACCCACGTCCCCCTGGCCACCGCCGCGTTGCGCGCCTCGCTCGCGGTCGTCGTGGACAAGCCGGTCGCCGGGACCGCCGCCGAGGCGCGTGACCTCGCCGCCCTCGCGGCCGAGCGCGGCCTGCTGTTCTCCGTCTTCCACAACCGCCGCTGGGACAACGACTTCCGCACCGTCGCCCGGGTCGTCGAAAGCGGTGACCTCGGGGTGGTGCAGCGCTTCGAGTCCCGCTTCGAGCGCTGGCGGCCCCGCCCCAAGGGCGGCTGGCGCGAGTCCGGCGACCCGCAGGAGATCGGCGGCCTGCTGTACGACCTCGGCAGCCACGTCGTCGACCAGGCCCTGGTGCTGTTCGGGCCGGTCGTGCGGGTGTACGCGGAGTCCGACGTGCGCCGCGCCGGCGCCGAGGCCGACGACGACACCTTCTTCGCTCTCACCCACGCCAATGGAGTCCGCTCCCACCTGTGGGTCAGCGCCACCGCCGCGCAGCTCGGCCCCCGCTTCCGGGTGCAGGGCTCGCGCGCCGGCTTCGTGAAGTACGGCCTGGACCCCCAGGAGGCCGATCTGCGGGCGGGCCGGCGGCCGGTGGCGGGCGAGCCGTGGGGCGTGGAGGACGAGGCGCTGTGGGGCCGGTTCGGCGCCGGCGAGCCCCCGGCGAGCGGCGGTGGCCGCCCCGTGCCGACGCTGCCGGGGGACTACCCCGCGTACTACGAACTCGTCGCGCACGCCCTGCGCACGGGCACTGCGCCGCCGGTCACCGGCGAGCAGGCGGCGGCGACCCTGGCCATCCTGGAAGCGGCCCGCCGTTCCGCCCGCGAGGGCACCACCGTGGAGGTGTCGTCCACATGACCCACCCCGCTCCGTCCGAAACCGACGCCGACGCCCACGCCTCAAGCGAGGCCGGACCCGACACCACAGCCGGTCCCGCAGCCGCCGTCCCGCCCACCGTCGAAGAGCTGGCCGCCCAGGAGCAGCGCCTCACACTGCCCCGCTTCACCCACACCGACGCCTGGGCGCTCGGCAATCTGCTGGTGGAGATGGCGCGGCTGCGCGAGGCGCCCGTGGCGATCGACATCCGGCGCGGACGGCAGCAGCTCTTCCACGCCGCGCTGCCGGGCTCCAGCGCCGACAACGACGCGTGGATCGACCGCAAGCGCCGGGTGGTGGAGCGCTACGGCGAGAGCTCCCTCCTCGTCGGCGCCCGGCACCGCGAGCGCGGCACCACCTTCGAGGAGTCCGCCCGACTGGCCCCGGACCGCTACGCCGCGCACGGCGGCTCGTTCCCGATCGCGGTGGAGGGCGCGGGGGTGGTCGGGGCGGTGACGGTCTCGGGACTGCCGCAGCTCGCGGACCACGCGCTGGTGGTGGAGGCGCTGGAGCGGTTCGCGTCGACGGCGCACGGCGCACCGGGCGTCTAGTGCGTCTAGTGCGTCTAGGGAGCGTCCTGTCTACGGGCTACGCGTCGCCGAAGGTCTGACGCTGCCGGCCCAGGCCCGTCACCTCCAGCTCCACCACGTCACCCGCCTTCAAATACGGACCGTCGGGGCTCGCGAGGGCCACCCCCGCCGGCGTCCCCGTGTTGATCACGTCACCCGGGTAGAGGGTCATGAAGCGGCTGACGTAGCGGACGACGTCGGCGACGGGGAAGATCTGGTCCGCGGTCGAGCCGTCCTGCTTGAGCTCGCCGTTCACCCACAACCGCAGCTGGAGCGCCTGCGGGTCCGGCACCTCGTCCGTCGTGACCAGCCACGGCCCGAGCGGGTTGAAGGTCTCGCAGTTCTTGCCCTTGTCCCAGGTGCCGCCGCGCTCCAACTGGTACTCACGCTCGGACACGTCGTGCGCGACGGCGTACCCGGCGACGTACGACAGCGGGTCCTCGTCGTCGCCGACGTAGCGCGCGGTGCGGCCGATGACGACCGCGAGTTCGACCTCCCAGTCGGTCTTGCGGCTCCCCCGCGGCACGAGGACGGTGTCGTACGGACCGACGACCGTGTCCGCCGCCTTCAGGAAGACCACCGGCTCGGCCGGCGGCTCCGCGCCGATCTCCGCGGCGTGGCCGTGGTAGTTCAGCCCGATGCACACGACCTTCCCGATCCGGGCCAACGGCGGCCCGACGCGCACTCCTTGCGGGACGTCCAGCAGGGGCAGCACCCCGGCGCCGGCGGCGGCGCGGATCCGGTCGAGCGCGAAGGCGTCGGCGAGGAGGTCCCCGTCGACGTCGTCGACGAGTCCCGTCAGGTCACGCAGGGTCGTACCGTCCTGGTCGAGCAGGGCGGGACGCTCGGCGCCCGGCGCTCCGACGCGCAACAGCTTCATGTGGTCTCTCCCGGGTCGAGCCTGGTTCCGTGTGAGCCCGGACGACGGACGGCGGCCATCGCAGGTTCGATTTTCGTCCGATCCTCCAAGACCCCCACCCACCCGGCAAGACCCCGTTCACCTACTGGGACGGCCTCCCGAGGGGTCATCGGCGCGCCCCGGGGCCCACTCCCCTGCTACCGCCGCTCCACCACCCGCAACTTCCCCCACACGATCAACCGGTACTTCGAGCTGAACTCGGGCGTGCACGTCGTCAGCGTCAGATAGCGGCCCGGTTCCGCATAGCCGACCCCGGGCCGCACCAGCGAGCGCGGCACCGGGCGGATCACCCCCACGTCCCCCGGCGACGTCCGCGGAAGCGTCTTGTCCACCTCGTAGACGTACACTGCGTCCCGCGTCTCGATGCGGACGTCGTCACCGGGCCGCAGCCTGTTCACGTAACGGAAGGGCTCGCCGTGCGTGTTGCGGTGGCCTGCGAGGGCGAGGTTCCCCGGCTGCCCGGGGCGCGCGGTGCCGGGGTACTGACCCACGTACCCCTTGTCCAGCACTCCGCGCTTGGCGACGCCCTCCGCGACGGGTGCGGTCACCCCGAGACGGGGAATGCGGATCACGGCGTACGCCCGGTCCCAGCGGGGCGTACGCCCGGCGTCGGCACCCGCGCCACCGTCACCGCCGCCGCCATCGCCACCGGGCGACACACGAGACGCACCAGCCCCAGAGGACCCAGCGGACCCAGCGGACGCGTCAGGCTCCTCAGGCGTACCGGAAGCGTCAGGAACACCAGGCGCGCCAGCCGCACCCGGCCCCGCCTCGTCCCACTCCCGCTCCAGCGCCGTCACGGCCCGCTCCGCACCGGCCTTGGCCTGCCGGTTCGTCCACCACAGCTGGTGGACGACGAGCAGCAGGACCACGACGCCGAACGTGACCGCGGCCTCCGCGCCGACCCACAGCGCCCCGGCGACCCGCGCGCGACGGCGCCGCCCGCGCCCCTGAACGACGACGGGCAACCGTTCGCGCCGCTCCGGCCGTCTCCGCACGGGCGCACCATAAGCCGCCGCCCCGCAACCCACCAGAGCCGTGCGCACCGCGACGCACCCGCCGGAGCCGGGGGCCGGGCCGCTCGCCGTACGGCAGTACGGTGTCCACCATGCGCCCCGACACGCCTGCCGACCACGTCGCCGAAGCCGAACGTCTGCTGCGCACCGCGACGCAGTACCCGGAAGACCACGAACCCCTGCTGCTGCGGGCCGCGGCCCATCTCGAACTGGCCGGCGACCGCGAGTACGCCTCCACCCTCTACGACCGGCTCATCGCCTCCGGCACGGAACGCCCCCACCTGGTCAAGGCGCTGCAAGCCGCCAACCTGTGGGAGTACGGCCACGAGGCCGAGGCCCGCGCCCTGATCGCCGGCATCCGCACCGCCGCCCCCGTCACCCCCGCCCCCTGGGAGGTGATCGCCGAGACGCTGGAGGCCCACGACGAACTGGAGGCGTCCCACGACTGCTTCACCACGGCGCTCTCCCTGCTGCTGACGCCCGGGGACGAGGAGGTCCCCTACGAGACGCAGTCCCTGCTGATCGGCCGCCACCGCGTCCGCCGACTGCTGGGCCTGGCGCACGACGCCCGGGACGTCCTCGCCGACAAGGTGCACGCCGCCGACGCCGAGATCTCGCTGGACGAGCTGCACGACCCCAACCGGCTGTGGGCCCTCGGCTCCGACAACCCCGCCGAGCTGCGCGCCGAGATCGCCCGGCTCCGCTCCGAGCTGGGCTCCTACCGCTCGGCGCTGTCGCGCCCCTTCCCGGTCGCGGTGCTCCACTGGCCGAAGGGGGAGTTCGACGAGCTGCTGACCGGGTATCCGCAGCTCGTCGTCGAGTACCCCTCGCACGTCGAGCACCTCGCCGCGATCGAGGGCGCGCTGCGCGACCTGGCGGCCACCGGGACGGCCAACCTCGGGGTCGTCACGGCGACGGTCCCCTCGTACGAGGCGTTCGCCGCCTCCGAACAGTCCTCCCCCGCCTCCACCGACCTCCTCCCCCAGTACGCCACCACCCTCGCGGCCCGCGGACGGGCCCTGCCGTGGCCGCCGGCGAAGGGCGCGGCGTGCTGGTGCGGCTCGGGCGCGACCTACCGGGAGTGCCACGGCGGGCCGACTTCGGGCACCTCTCCTGCCCGGGGCTGACGAACCGACACATCACGACTCGGCATCATCTGAGGCCCCGGTACCCCGATCCGCCGTCCGGAACGCCATGATCAGCCCACTCAGATCGGTTCTGTCGGCCTTGGGGGGCACATGTCTCCGATATATGCGCGTGGGCGCATCGCGCTAACCACTGCCGGAGTCGTCGTCGTGTTGGGAACGGCCGTCGGCTGCGGATCGGAAACGAAGGACAAGGAAGGGGCCAGCCCGGGAAGCTCCGGCGTGACCGCCCAGACCTCCCAGGCTGCGGGCTCCGGTCAGGGGAGCTTGCTGCTGCGCAACGACGAGGTCAGCGCGCGCACCGCCAAGGAGACGGTGGTGAAGGTCTTGGACAACGACGCCGCCGCCCTCGCGGACGGGACCGGCAAGGACCTGAACGCGGCGTTCGCCCAGGGAGAGGTGGAGCTCACCGTGGAGAGCGGGCCCGGCAGCGGCTCCGCCCAGGTGAAGGACGGGGCGATCGTCTACACGTCGAACGCCGACTACGAGGGCGAAGACCTGATCAACTACCGGGTGCACTTCAAGGGCGCGAAGGACGACATGAGCGCCAGCGCCGCGCTGCGCATCACGGTCAACCCGTAGGCGGTCGTCCCCTTGCGCAAGTAGCCCCGGGCGGGGCAGGGCCTCTGGTTTGGCCCCGCCCCGCCCGGGGCTCGGGAGTGCCGCACTCCCGGTGGCCGCGCGCCGCGGGGGATGAGACGTTCGGCCGCCGGGAATGGGCGCCCGCGGCGTCCGGAGGGACAGTTCCGAGCGCCGCAGTTCACGAGGGGCGGAAGTCGCCCCGGAATACGAGGAGAGCGGGCAGCCGATTTCTCGCTTCGAATCAACTCGAAGGAACTCGAACGAACTCGAATCGGCCGGCTCTCACTCGATCTCTTTCGGCCACTAGGGCGCTTCTGACGGATCAGGCTGGGTGAGGGAGCGGGGTCTGGTGCCGTGGATCTCAAGGCGGAGGAGGGAGTCAATGCGTTGGGGGTCCCACCGTGCCCGCAGGGCACAGGGGGCCATGGGCGACCGACGACAACGCGGAGAGGCGCGGTGCCAGGGCACGCGAGCCCAGCAAGATCCGTCAGAAGCGTCCTAAGGCCGTCACTCCGCCTTCTTGACCAGTTTTCCGTCCGATGCGATCGCGAACCACTCGTCGTCCAGGCCCTGCCCGTTCACGTCCCCGGGCGCCGTGTCCCCGACGTAGTAGTACAGCGGCCAGTCCCCGTACACCGCCTGCTCCGCGCCCTCCTCCAGCTTCGTCTCCGTCAGCAGGGACGCCTCGGTGCCCGGGCCGGCGGCGATGTCTCGGGCGGTGGTCAGGGCCGGCCAGACGGCGACGCAGTCGGCGTCGCAATTGCTCGCGCCCGGCTTGTCCTTGGTGAACCCGTAGAGCGTACGGCCCTTGTCGTCGACGAGGATCCGGCCCACGGACGAGTCGGCGACCTGGACGGTCGAGAAGCCCGCGGGCTTCGCCGGCGTGGTCACCCCCGTCGCGCCCTTGCCCTTGCCGTCGCCGGCGGACGGCGAATCGTCGGAGCCCCCACAGGCGGTCAGGGTCAGCAGGGCGAGGGTGGCCGCCGCGGCGGCCCTTGCGAACGTGGCGGAGCGTTTGCTGCGCATGGTGGATCCCCCGGCTCGATGGTGTTCGGGTCTGCCAGGTAATACGGCCCCTACTGACCAACGGTTCAATCGGCATCGACGATTCTCTGCTGAACCGGCTGTCCCCCGGACGCGTTCTTCCCCACTACCGGCCATCGGGGCCGGTGCCCAAGGGGAGGGACCAGAACAAAGCAGAAGCGATTTCTCGCCGTAACGGCCAGCGCAGTGGTGCTCGGTGTCTCGGGCGTGGCCCCCGCGTTCGCGAACGGCGACGAGCACAGCGGCCACGGCACCAGCGCGAGCAGCGACCACGGCGCCGGCGCCGGCGAGGCCACCGTGTTCGGCAAGCCCGCCAAGGGGCGCTCGGTCAGCTTCGTGGCCAAGCTCTCCGGCGCGAACGAGGTGCCCGTGCCCCGCGGCCCCGCCGTGAACGATCCCGACGCCGCCGCCCTCGCCCACGTAACGGTGAAGGGCGACCGGGTCACCTACTCGCTCCAGTGGAAGAACGTCGTGCCCGGCCTCGGCCACATCCACCAGGGCAAGTCCGGACAGAACGGCCCGGTGAAGGTGGGGCTCTTCGGGACCGCGATGCCGGACTCGGTGCACTCAGCGGCGGGCCAGGTCGCCCTGACGGACGCCAAGCTCGCGCAGGAGATCCGGACCAACCCCGCCGGCTTCTACGTGAACCTGCACAGCGCCGAGTTTCCGGGCGGAGCGGTCCGCGGCCAGCTCTTCCGCTGACCCCCGGCCAACACGACCAACCCGACCGACCGACCGACTGGCGGGCTGGCTGACTGACTGACTGACTGGCTGACCTGATCGACGACGACGCGCATCCGCCCGGCCTCCTCGAAGCGGCCGAGCGGATGCGCGTCAACAGCGCGATCCGACCCCGGTCACCCGCCCAGGCCGTGCACCACCGTGTAGATCGCCAACCCCGCCAGCGCGCCCACCACGGTGCCGTTGATCCGGATGAACTGGAGGTCCCGCCCGATGTGCGCCTCGATCTTCCGGGAGGTGTGCTCCGCGTCCCAGCCGGCGACCGTGTCCGAGATCAGCGAGGTGATCTCGCCCCGGTAGGTCGTCACCACGTAGACCGCGGCGCCCTCGATCCAGCCGTCCAGCTTCGACTGCAACCGCTCGTCCGTCGCCAGCCGACGGCCGAGGGAGAGCAGGGACGCACGGGCCCGAAGCCGCAGCTCGCTGCGGTCGTCGTCCGCCGCCGAGATGATCATGGCCCGTACGGACGACCAGGCCGAGGCGATCACGTCCTGCACCTCCTCGCGGGAGAGCAGGTCGGACTTCATCCGCTCCACCCGCGCCCGGGTGTCCGTGTCCGACTGGAGGTCGGCGGCGAAGTCCGCGAGGAAGCGGTCGATCGCGCCGCGCGCGGGGTGGTCCGGCATGTCCCGCACCTCGGTGACGAAGCGCAGCAGCTCCCTGTAGACCCGCTCGCCGATCTTGCGGTCCACGAACCTGGGGGTCCAGCCCGGCGCCCCGCCCTCGATGGCGTCCATCACCGAGTCCGAGTGCTGCACCAGCCACTCCTGGGCGCGGGTGCAGACCAGGTCGACGGCGCGGTGGTGGGCCCCGTCGGCGACGACCTTCTCCAGGGTCTTGCCGACGCCGGGGGCGATCTCCACCGCATTCGCCCGGCGCGTGATGGCCTCGCCGACGACGGCCTGGACATCGGCGTCCCGCAGCACCGTGAGCGCACCGCGCAGGGCGGTGGACAGCTCCGCGGTGACCCGGTCGGCGTGGGCCGGCTCCGCCAGCCAGGCCCCGAGCCGCGCGCCGATGCCGAGGGAGCGCAGCCGGGCGCGCACCACGTCCTCCGAGAGGAAGTTCTCCCCGACGAAGGAGCCGAGCGAGGCGCCGAGCTGGTCCTTCTTGTTCGGAATGATCGCGGTGTGCGGAATGGGGACGCCGAGGGGGTGGCGGAAGAGCGCGGTGACCGCGAACCAGTCGGCGAGGGCGCCGACCATGCCGGCCTCCGCCGCTGCTGCCACGTATCCCGCCCAGGGGCCGGCGCCTTCGTTCTTCGCCCAGGTGGCGAGGGCGAAGACGAGCGCGACGAAGAGCAGCAGCCCGGTGGCGAACCGCTTCATCCGGCGCACGCCGCGCTGCTTCTCGGCGTCCGCCTCCGTGTACGCGAAGGACGGCAACCCCATCCGCGCCCTGCCCCGCCCGGCCGCCGGCGCAGCCGCCCCGGCCCGGGGCGTGCCTTCCGGGTGATCCCGGTCCGTGCTGTTCATCCTGCTCCACCCGTCCGCGCGCAGCCCGTACGCATTGTCCCTATCTCAGGGACTCCCGGGACGCATCCCGAGTTCCCGTACGACCCCCCTTCCACCTGGCGAGTTCTCGCCAGGAGGGCCGGGGCGGGTGGACTCAGCCCAGTTCCCGCGGGTCGTCGCCCTTGTGCAGCCGGCCGTGCCGCTTGGCCTGCTCGCGCTCCGCCTTCAGCCGCTGGCGCTCCGCCTTGGTGCGCTTGCGGCGCACGCCCACCCCGCCCATGAGGGCGAAGCCGGTGATGCGCACCCGCGGCGCGGCCGGGTCCGGCAGGGCCTCGTCGCTGCCGGACTCGTCGAAGCCGCCCATGAAGCCGAAGCCGTTGACGTCCACGTTCAGCTCCGGCGGCACGATCACGTCGATGCCGCCCATCAGGGCGAAGCAGCGGATGACGACCTCCCGGTCCTCGAAGTGCGCCTCCCTGAGGTCCAGCTCGCCGCCGCCCATGATCGTGTACGCGTTGAAGGAGCGGGGCGCCGTCCAGCGGCCCCGTCGGGAGAAGCCGCCCCACATGGCGAAGGCGACCTTCGAGGTGGCCAGGCCGCCGATGCGGTCGGCCCAGCGCACCGGGCGGTCCCCGGTGGTCGCGACCGGGGCCGCGGACGGCGACTCGATCGTGGTGCCCGGCGGCGGCAGATCGCTGACGAGTGGTTCCAGCTCGCCGTGGGTGCGCGCCCGGTAGGTGGCGTCGAGGCGGTCGTTGAACTCCTCCATCGTGAGCCGGCCTTCCGCCACCGCCTCGCGGAGGCGCTCGGCGATCCGTTCCCGCTCGGAGTCGGAGGCTCTCATCTCAGGGAGTTCACTCATACGGGGAAGGATAGTCAGCGTCCCAGGTCGCGCCCCGGCCCGAGCACGCTCCGGGTCCGCACCGCCCCGCCCCGCCCCGGGTCGGGGCCGCTCCGGCCCGCTCGCCGTGCGTTTCGATCACGCCCCGGGCCGGTCCGCGTACATCCGGGCGATGACCGCCTCGATGTCGGGCTCCCGCACCGACAGGTCGACCACCGGGTACCGCTCCGCGAGCGCGGCCACCAGCGGCGCCGCCGACTGGCCGGCGGGGAAGGCCAGCCACTGCCGCGGCCCCTCCACCTTCACCGTGCGCGCCAGCTCCAGGTCGAGCGGCGGCAGCTCGCGCTCCAGGTCGACCACGAGGGTGCGTTCGCTCTCCCCCACCTCGTGGAGCCCGGTGAGCGCCCCGTCGTACATCAGCCGCCCGTGGTCGATGACCATCACCCGGCGGCACAGCTGCTCGATGTCGGTGAGGTCGTGCGTGGTCAGCAGGACCGTGGTGCCGCGCTCGGCGTTCAGCTCGCGCAGGAACTCCCGCACCCTCGCCTTGGAGACCACGTCGAGGCCGATCGTCGGCTCGTCGAGGTACAGCACCTCCGGGTCGTGCAGCAGCGCCGCCGCGATGTCGCCGCGCATCCGCTGCCCCAGGGAGAGCTGACGCACCGGCACGTCCAGCAGCTCCCCGAGCTCCAGCAGCTCCACGCAGCGGTCCAGGTTCTCGCGGTAGCGCCGGTCGGGGATCCGGTACATCCGGTGCATCAGCCGGTACGAGTCCGCCAGCGGCAGGTCCCACCACAGGGTGGTGCGCTGTCCGAAGACCACGCCGATCCGCCGCGCCAGCCGGGTCCGCTCCCGCGACGGGTCGACCCCGGCGACCCGCAGCCGGCCGCCGCTGGGCGTGAGGATGCCGGTGAGCATCTTGATCGTGGTGGACTTGCCGGCGCCGTTCGGGCCGATGTAGCCGACCACCTCGCCGCGCCGCACCCGGAAGGTGAGCCCGTCGACGGCGCGCACCTGCCGCTTCTCCCGGCGCAGCAGCCCCACCCGCCGGCGTACGTCGAAGACCTTCTCGACGCCGTCCACCTCGATCACGTCCGGGGCCTCGACGAGGTCCGGCGCCTTCGGCGCCGCGGTGTCAGCGGTCACGACGGGTCAACTCCCTGTGCTGCGGTACGAACGGAGGCCCACCCGCCACGCCGCCCCGGCCAGCGCACAGCACCCGGCGGCGACCACGGGCGGTGCGAAGGCCAGCCACTGCGGCACGTCGAGCGGATAGGGCCGGCCCAGGACGTACAGCCCGGGCAGCCAGTTCACGAAGGCCAGCGGTACGACGAAGGTCACCCCGCGCACCAGGTCGCGGGCGAAGACCGTCGGCGGGTACTGGAGCAGGGTGTTCCCGCCGTAGGTGAAGGCGTGCTGCACCTGGGCCGCGTCCTGGGCGAAGAACTGGAAGGCGGCGCCGGCCACGAAGACGCAGCCGAAGATCACCGCACCGCTCAGCAGCATCATCGGCACCATGAGCACCTTCACCGGCGTCCAGTCGACGGTGGCGTCGACGGAGTACAGGCCGTAGCCGAGGACGAGCCCGCCCTGGGTGATCCGGCCGAGTCGGCGCAGCGCGAAGCGGTCGGCGGCGAGCTGCACCAGCACGGGCGCGGGGCGCACCAGCAGGGTGTCCAGCGTGCCGTCGCGCACCCGCCGCCCCACCCGCTCCACGGAGCCGAGGAGCAGGTCGGTGATGCCGAACGCGGTGCAGGCGATCCCGTACAGGAAGGCGATCTCCCCGAGGTCGTAGCCGCCGAGCACGTCGACGTGGGAGAACATCAGCACGATGGTGAGGAAGTCGAAGCCGGTGACGGCGAAGCTCGCCAGCACCGTCATCACGAAGGACGCCCGGTAGGCCATGGTGGAGCGGATCCACATGGCGGTGATCAGCCCGTAGGCGCGCGTCCCCTCCCACAGGGCGCCGCTGTGGCGCACGGTCGGCTCAGCCACCCTGCACCACCACCCGGCGCACCGCCGCCGACTGGAGCAGCCGTCCGGCGACCAGCAGCACCGCGGCCCAGCCGAGCTGGAACGCGTACGCCGCAAGCAGTCCGCTGCCGGTGCGCTCGCCGAGCAGGACGTCGGCCGGGACCTGGAGCACGGACGACCAGGGCAGCGCCCGGGCGATCTCGCCGAGGGCGCCGGGGAAGACGTTCAGCGGCAGCAGCATCCCGGAGAAGAACAGCCCCGTGAGCATCCCGAGCTGCAGGATGCCCGTGCCGTCCAGGAGCCAGAACGCCAGCAGGGCGAGGACGTAGCGGATGGCGAAGCCGACGACGAGTCCGAGGAGGACGGCGAGGAGGAAGGCGAGCCAGGTCAGCGGGGAGGCGGGCAGCGCCAGCTCGAAGACGAGCGCGCCGCAGGCGAGCGGGACGACGCCGCGGCCCAGCAGTTGGAAGCAGGCGCGGCCCAGGTCGGCGGCGAGCCACCACAGCTGGAGGTCGGCGGGGCGGTAGAGGTCGATCGCGACGTCGCCGGTGCGGATGCGTTCGACCAGTTCGTCCTCGAAGCCGCCGCCCATCAGCGCGCCGGCCGCCAGCAGCGCCTGCCCGAGCCAGACGTAGGTGAGGGCCTGGGCGACGTCGTACCCGCCGAGTTGGGGACGCTCGTCCCACAGGGCCATGTAGGTGTAGGCCAGGATGAAGCCGAAGACCGTGTTGGTGAAGACGCCCGCCGCGGTCGCGATCCGGTACGTCGCGTACCGGCGGAACCACCCGACGGCGACGACTCCGTACAGGCGCACGTCCGTTTCCCTCCCCCTGCACGTCTCGTTGTTCCCCTGGAAGCACCAAAGCGCAGGAGCCTAGTACGGATCCCCGCGCCCGCGCGATCGATTTGTTGGACACCGTGACGCGCGGGGGTCCAGGGGATGTCTGACCGAAAAGTGCAGTATGTGCCTATGAGCGAGCAGCCACCGCAGCAGGGGTGGATCCCCCGGGACGAGACCGCGGTCGCTCCGGCGGCCACCGCTGCCGCCGGCGGCGGCGGCGCGGGACGGCGCGGCTCCGGTCCACGCCGCAGGCGGACGGGGTGGCGCCGGCTGGTCCCCTCCTGGCGCATGGTGCTGGGCGGGGTGCTGATCGCGGCGGGGCTGGTCGTCGGCGGTTTCGTCGCCGGCTACGCACTGGTCCACATCCCGCCCGCGAACGCCATGGCCACCGCGCAGTCCAACGTCTACCTGTACGCGGACGGCACCCAGCTCGCCCGGGACGGCGAGGTCAACCGGGAGAGCGTGCCGCTGTCCCAGGTCCCGCTGAGCGTCCAGCGGGCCGTGCTCGCCGCCGAGGACCGCAACTTCCACACGGACCGCGCCGTCGACCCGAAGGCGATGGTCCGGGGCGCCTGGAACACCCTGACCGGCAAGGGCAAGCAGTCCGGGTCCACGATCACGCAGCAATACGTGAAGAACTACTACCTGGGCCAGGAACAGACGATCTCGCGGAAGTGGAAGGAGTTCTTCATCGCAATCAAGCTGGGTCGCGAGCAGAGCAAGAGCGAGATCCTCCAGGGCTATCTGAACACCAGTTACTTCGGGCGCAACGCGTACGGCGTGCAGGCCGCGGCCCAGGCGTACTACGGCAGGGACGCCGCCGACCTGACCACCGCTCAGGGCGCCTACCTGGCGTCGCTGCTGAACGCCCCCAGCGCCTTCGACGTCACCACCCATCCGGAGAACCGGTCCGCCGCGCTGGCGCGGTGGGAGTACACCCTCGACGGCATGGTGAAGAAGGGCTGGCTGAGCGCGGCCGAGCGGGCGTCGACGGCCTTCCCGGCCCCGCAGAGCGCGAAGCCCGCGACGGGACTGTCCGGGCAGCGGGGCTACGTGGTGCAGGCGGTCGAGGAGCACCTGACGGGCCACGGGATCGTGGACGAGAAGACCCTGGCGGCCGGCGGCTTCCGGATCACCACCACCCTCCAGCGGACGAAGCAGGACGCGTTCGTCGAGGCCGTGGACGACCAGGTGCTCTCCCGGCTCTCCCCCGACCGGCGCAAGGCCGACCGCAACGTGCGCGTCGGCGGCGCGGCCATCGACCCGGCGACGGGCACGGTGGTCGCGATGTACGGCGGGGTGGACTACACCCGGCAGTACGTCAACAACGCCACCCGCCGCGACTACCAGGTGGGCTCCACCTTCAAACCGTTCGTCCTCGCCACCGCGCTCGACATCGGCGCCCGCACCCAGGACGGCCGGCCCGTCACCCCGAACACCGTGTACGACGGCACGAACGAGCGCGCCGTGCAGGGCTGGAGCGGCGCGCGGTACGCCCCGGAGAACGAGGACGGGAAGTCGTACGGTCCGATCACCGTGCAGACCGCCACCGACAAGTCCGTGAACGCGGTGTACGCGCAGTTGGCGATGGACGTGGGGCCGGCGGACGTCAAGCGCACCGCGATCGCGCTGGGCCTCCCGGCGAACACTCCCGACCTGTCGTCGTCGCCGTCCATCGCGCTGGGCGCGGCGACGGCGAGCGTGCTGGACGTGACGCAGGCGTACGCCACCCTCGCCAACCACGGGCGGCACGGCGCGTACACCATCGTCGCGAAGGTGGCCCGCGGCGGCGTGGACGTGGAACTGCCGGCGGCGGACGTCGAACAGGTCGTCAGCCGGGCCGCCGCGGACACCACGACGGCGGTGCTCCAGGGCGTCGTGGAGGGCGGCACGGGCACGGCGGCGCAGTCGGCGGGCCGGCCGGCGGCCGGCAAGACGGGCACCGCGGAGGAGGACAAGGCGGCGTGGTTCGCCGGGTACACCCCCCAACTGGCGACCGTGGTCGCGCTGATGGGCCAGGACCCGGAGTCGGGCGTGCAGAAGCCGCTGTACGGGGCGATGGGGCTGCCGCGGGTCAGCGGCGGCGGGGCGCCGGCGCGGATCTGGGGGCAGTTCACCGGGGAGGCGCTGGGCGGGGCGGAGATCCTGGGGTTCGACCTGGAGGGGTCGGGGCCGGGGTCGGGCACGGGGGACGAGGGCTCGCCGTCGGCGTCGTCGTCCGCGTCGGACGCGCAGACGCCGTCGTCCGCGGCGCCGTCGACGGGCGAGTCCGTCGGCGCGACCGGTTCCCCCGGCGCACCGACCGGCCCATCGGACCCGGTGCCGCCCGCGCCGTCGGTGGACGTGCCGTCCGAGGCGCCGCTGGGCGACCTGGGGACGGTGCAGTTGCCGGGCCCGCCGGACGGGGTGCTCAGGGACGACGACGGGGGCGGGCCGGGGGCGACGGACGGAGGCACGGGCCTCCTGCCGAGTACCCGTGCCTCACGTCGTGCGCCCTGACGGGCGGTCGCCTCACGGCGCGCGTCAGTGGCCGGAGGTCGCCTTCAGGCCGACGACGGCGACGAGGAGCAGGGACACGAAGAAGATCCGCGCCGCGGTCACGGGCTCGTTGAGCGCCACCATGCCGACGATCGCGGCACCGGCCGCACCGATGCCGACCCAGACGCCGTAGGCGGTGCCGATGGGCAGGGTCTTGGTGGCCTGGGCAAGCAGGATCATGCTCGCGACGATGCCGAGTCCGGTGAAGACGCTGGGCCAGAGCTTGGTGAAGCCCTCCGTGAACTTCATCCCGATCGACCAGCCGACTTCGAGTATTCCGGCGACGATCAAAAGGACCCATGCCATGACGGCACCTCCGAGACGCTTGAGCTTCTGCAGGGGTGCGTCGTCTTTGCGGAAACCCGGTACGGCGCGTCTCGTCGGGCGTGCCCCAGCTTAACAAACGGGGGCCGTTCCCCCTGGTGAGCTGCCTCACCACCCTGCGGGCAGCGCCGCCGTACTTGTCTGCGGCCCGGTGGTGGGCATGTCACGGCACGCCGCAGACGAGCCGCAGGGAAACGGCGCGGAGTCCAGGCCCGCCGCGAAGCTACAGGTAGAGGCCCGTGGTGTCTTCCGAGCCCTGGAAGCGGTCCGCCGCGACCGCGTGCAGGTCGCGCTCGCGCATCAGCACGTACGCCACCCCCCGCACCTCGACCTCCGCCCGGTCCTCCGGGTCGTACAGCACCCGGTCGCCGGTCTCCACCGTCCGGACGTTCTGGCCGATCGCGACGACCTCCGCCCACGCGAGCCGCCGGCCCACCGCCGCGGTCGCCGGGATCACGATGCCGCCGGTGGAGCGCCGCTCCCCCTCCGGGATGTCGGTGCGCACCAGCACGCGGTCGTGCAGCATCCGAATGGGGAGCTTGTCGTGCTGGGCCTGGTGCCGGGACGACGGCTGGGTGTTCTGTTCATGGCTATTGGCGCTCACGCGTGGAAACCTACCTGCCCCGGCGCCGTCGTGGCGCCACGAGCCGGGCCCGCACCCGGATCAGCCCTTGTGCTTGCGGGCGGAGACCGCGAGCAGCCCCACCAGCCCGACGGCGACCGCCGCCACCGGCAGCAACCGCTCCAGCCGCGGCGAGCCGTCCTCCGCGACGAACTTGGCGCGGACGTCCCAGCAGACGCGCTGCACCGCGTCGAGCGCCCGGCCCTTCGCCTGGTCCACCTGTGACGCCACCTTCGCCTTGGCGTCGCCGACGATCGTCTTCGGGTGCACCCGCACCCCGATCTCGTCCAGCGTCTCGGCAAGCTGCTCGCGCCTGCGGACGATGTCCGCCTCGATCTGCGCAGGGGTCCTGGCGTCCGACACCGCGCCGCCTCCGTGGTTGTTCCGGTAGTCCTTCCTCGACAGTCTGTCAGCTCGGCGGCGCCCGCACCCCACGGCACCCCCATTACGCTCGACGGCGTACAGCACGCACGCCTTCCGAGGAGAGTCCGATACCCATGAGCGAGCGCCTCCAGACCGGCGACACCGCCCCCGACTTCACCCTGCCCGACGCCGACGGGAACGACGTCTCGCTCTCGGCGCACCGGGGCCGCAAGGTCATCGTCTACTTCTACCCGGCCGCGCTGACCCCGGGCTGCACCAAGCAGGCGTGCGACTTCACGGACAACCTCCAGCTGCTGGCGGACGCGGGCTACGACGTCATCGGCGTCTCCCCGGACAAGCCGGAGAAGCTGGCGAAGTTCCGCGAGAAGGAGGACCTGAAGGTCACGCTGGTCGGCGACCCGTCGAAGGAGGTCCTCACCGCGTACGGCGCCTTCGGCGAGAAGAAGCTGTACGGGAAGACCGTCACCGGCGTCATCCGTTCGACCGTGGTCGTGGACGAGGAGGGCAAGGTGGAGCGGGCCCTGTACAACGTGAAGGCCACCGGTCACGTCGCCAAGATCATCAAGGATCTGGGGGTCTGACGCCCGAACGGACGGACGCGCACAGCCAGTAGAGTGGGCGCGTTGGGCCCGTACCCCAGCTGGCTAGAGGGCGCCGGTTTAGGTCCGGTGTGTCGTGGGTTCGAGTCCCACCGGGCCCACGCGCAAGGGCGCGGCTCCCCGAGCGGGGGCCGCGCCCTTGCGCGTACTGCCGGGGTTGACCCGCAGGTCAGGACACCAGCTCGCGCACGACCGGCACCAGCGCGCGGAACGCCTTGCCGCGGTGGCTGATCGCGTTCTTCTCCGCCGGGGTGAGCTCCGCGCAGGTGCGGTCCATGCCCTCGGGCTGGAGGATCGGGTCGTAGCCGAAGCCGTTGGTGCCGGCGGGGACGTGCCGCAGGGTGCCGAGCAGCCGGCCCTCGACGACGCGTTCGGTGCCGTCGGGCAGGGCGAGGGCCGCGGCGCAGAAGAAGTGGGCGCCGCGGTGCTCGGCGGAGATGTCGGAGAGCTGGGCGAGCAGCAGGTCGAGGTTGGCGGCGTCGTCGCCGTGGGTGCCGGCCCAGCGGGCGGAGAAGATGCCGGGGGCGCCGCCGAGGACGTCGACGCACAGGCCCGAGTCGTCGGCGATCGCCGGCAGGCCGGTGGCGCGGGCCAGGGCGTGCGCCTTCAGCAGGGCGTTCTCGGCGAAGGTGACGCCGGTCTCCTTGACGTCGGGGACCTCGGGGTAGGCATCGGTGCCGACGAGGGCGTGCGGGAGCTCCGCGTCGGCGAGGATGGCCCTGAGTTCGGTGATCTTCCCGGCGTTGCGGGTGGCGAGGACGATGCGGGTCATGCCCCGATTATCGGTCGGCCCGTCCCCGGCTCCGTCACCGGGCCGGGGCTTGGGGACGATGGCCGGTCACGGTGAGCAGACCTTGCCGATCTCCTTGGCCGCGTCCGTGACCGGGCCCAGCTCGACGTTCGTGTCGCCGTTCTCGATGGACGTGCGGATGTTGTCGACGCCGCCGTTGAGGTCCTTGACGGCCTTGCTGAGGTCGGCGTTGTCCGTCTTGTCGGAGAGCTCGTCGAGCTCCTTCTCGATGGAGTCCAGGGCCTCGCGCGTCTTGGTGGGGTCCTCCGCTGCGGAGGAGATCGCCGTCTGGAGGTTGTCGACGCTGCTGGCGATCGAGTCGGCGGTCTCGACGCAGTCGAGCGCCTTGTCGATGGCGCTGCACCCCACGGCGACCGGCACGGTCAGAGCGATGGCGGCGAGCGTCAGTGCGATGCGGCGGCGCGCGGTCATGGGCGGTCCTCCCCCGGCCCCGGGGGCCATCCCCGGCTGGCCGGGCGCGCGGTGGGTACCGCGCGCCCGTGTCCCAGATGACGCCGCCCCGTACGACATTGGTTGCTCGCACGTCCGGGGCCGCGCTGCGGGGGAGCTACTCGGTGCTCTCCAGGGCCGCGCGCTGGAGCGCGGCGAGGTCGGCGCAGCCCGCGGTGGCCAGGTCGAGGAGGGCGTTGAGCTCCTTGCGGTCGAAGGGCTCGGCCTCGGCGGTGCCCTGGACCTCGACGAAGCGGCCGTCGCCGGTGCAGACGACGTTCATGTCGGTGTCGGCGCGCACGTCCTCCTCGTAGCGGAGGTCGAGCAGGGGGGTGCCGTCGACGATGCCGACGGAGACGGCGCTCACGGTGTCCACGAGGGGGCGGCGCCCGGCGCGGATCAGCTTCTTGCCCTGCGCCCAGGCGACGGCGTCGGCGAGGGCGACGTACGCACCGGTGATCGCGGCGGTGCGGGTGCCGCCGTCGGCCTGGAGGACGTCGCAGTCGAGGACGACGGTGTTCTCGCCCAGCGCCTTGGTGTCGACGACGGCGCGCAGCGAACGGCCGATGAGCCGGCTGATCTCGTGGGTGCGTCCGCCGATCTTGCCGCGTACGGACTCCCGGTCGCCGCGGGTGTTGGTGGCGCGCGGCAGCATGGAGTACTCGGCGGTGACCCAGCCCTCGCCGCTGCCCTTGCGCCAGCGCGGCACCCCTTCGGTCACGGACGCGGTGCACAGGACCCTGGTGTCGCCGAAGGAGACGAGGACGGAGCCCTCGGCGTGCTTGCTCCATCCGCGTTCGATGGTGACCGGGCGGAGCTGTTCGGCGGTGCGGCCGTCGATGCGAGACATGGTCAGGAGCCTATCGGCAGTACGACGCGGCCCGAGCCGGCGCCCACCCCTGCCCGGGTGCGTACGGGATCGCGGACGCTTACGGGGTCGCGGGCGCGGGTGGCCGGTGCGCGGGTGGCCGGTGTCTTGGCGTGGGCATGCGTGAGGGCCCCGCCCTGACCGGCTGCGGGGCCCCTCGCGTGCGTACCCTGAGCCCCTTGTCCGGGGCCCGGGCTCACATCATGTCTTCGATCTCCGCGGCGATGGGGTCGGCGTCGGTGCCGATGACGACCTGGATCGCGGTGCCCATCTTGACGACGCCGTGGGCGCCGGCGGCCTTGAGCGCGGCCTCGTCGACGAGGCCGGCGTCGGCGACCTCGGTGCGGAGGCGGGTGATGCAGCCCTCGACCTCTTCGATGTTGTCGATCCCACCCAGCCCGGCGACGATCTTCTCAGCCTTCGTGGCCATCTCTTCTCCCTGGTGTTGCCCGGGGCCCGGCACGGGCTCCCGGTGCTGCCTCGGCCCGCGATCGGCCGCTTCGTCACGGTAACGCACGGTTGGCCCATCTTCACGGGCGCGTGGTCACCCCGTACCCAATGATGACGATCACGGCGCTCCGCGACCGTGGTGCAACTGGTCTACACCAGTCTGCGACAACTGCCAAACCAGGGCCGGGTCCGGCCGAGCCAGGGAGGAAGTGTCGATGGCGTCCGCGAACCCCGCAGCACGGTCGCAGCCCACGCAGCCGTGGCGGAGCCGCCTCTACCAAGGGCTCCAGAAGATGGGGCGCAGCCTCCAACTCCCCATCGCCGTACTGCCCGCGGCGGGCATCCTCAACCGTCTCGGCCAGCCCGGGATCTTCGGGGCCGAGGGCCTCGGTTGGGACGCGGTCGCCAAGGTGATGGCGGGCGCCGGCGGCGCACTGCTCGATCCGGAGCTGGGGCTGCCGCTGCTGTTCTGCGTCGGGGTCGCGATCGGGATGGCGAAGAAGTCGGACGGCTCGACGGCGCTGGCCGCGGTCGCGGGCTTCCTCGTCTACCACGGCGTGCTGCGGCAGTTCCCGATCGACTGCACGCCGGGGTCGGCGAACGTGGGGGCGGGCTGCCGGGCCGCGGACGGGACGTTCTCCCTCTTCATGTACCAGAACCCGGGGGTGTTCGGCGGGATCGTGATGGGCCTGCTGTCCGCCTTCTTCTGGCAGCGCTACCACCGCACCAAGCTGGTGGACTGGCTGGGCTTCTTCAACGGCCGCCGACTGGTGCCGATCATCATGTCCTTCGTCGCGATCGCCTTCGCGGCGCTGTGCCTGTGGATCTGGCCGCCGATCGGCACCGGGCTCGAACACTTCAGTGACTGGCTGGTGGGGCTCGGGGCCTGGGGCTCGGGCATCTTCGGCCTGGCGAACCGGGCGCTGCTGGTCATCGGGCTGCACCAGTTCCTCAACGTGCCGATCTGGTTCCAGCTCGGCAGCTACACCAAGCCGGACGGCACCGTGGTGCACGGCGACATCACCATGTTCCTGGCCGGCGACCCGAACGCCGGCCAGTTCACCAGCGGGTTCTTCCCGATCATGATGTTCGCGCTGCCCGCCGCCGCGCTTGCGATCACCCACAGCGCCTTCCCGCACCGGCGCAAGGAGGTCGGCGGGCTGATGCTGTCCGTCGCCCTGACCTCGTTCGTCACCGGGATCACCGAGCCGATCGAGTACTCGTTCCTCTTCGTGGCGCCGGCGCTGTACGCGATCCACGCGGTGCTCACGGGTGCGTCTATGGCGGTGACCTGGGCGCTCGGCGTGCACGACGGCTTCAGCTTCTCGGCCGGCCTGATCGACTACGTCATCAACTGGAGCCTGGCCACGAAACCGTGGCTGATCATCCCCATCGGGCTCTGCTTCGCCGTGGTCTACTACGTCCTCTTCCGCTTCGCGATCACCAAGTTCAACCTGCCCACCCCCGGCCGGGAGCCGGAGGAGCTGGCGGAACGGCTGGAAGAGGACAACGTCAAATAGCAACGTCACACGGCACGGGCCGCGTTCGCGGCAGCCTGGAGGGCCCTCGGGACGACGTCCCCGAGGGCCCTCTTGCCTGAATTGTTACCTATGTTCCACGCCACAGAATTCGAAGGTTCCTTATCTATCCCTGACCCGTTCGGCCGTGCTACAACAGGTCTAAACCACTGACTGGTTTAGACCACGCGGCCTCCTGCTGTGCCGTGCGGCCCTTTCTGTGATCCCCAAGACGTCGCCCTCCCCCCAGATTCGTCCCCCGGGCGACGCCTGCCTTCCTGGAGGATGTACATGTCCACGGCTAGCGCCGCTCCCGCGGCCCAGAAGAAGAAGGGCGCGGGTGCGATGGCTGTCATGCAGCGCATCGGCCGCAGCCTGATGCTCCCGGTCGCCGTGCTGCCGGCCGCCGCGCTGCTGGTCCGGTTCGGACAGCCCGACATGCTCGGGCGCGAGTCGTTCCCCGAGCTGCTGCAGAAGATCGCCGGATACATGTCGGCCGGCGGCAACGCGCTGCTCGACAACATGCCGCTGCTGTTCGCCGTGGGCATCGCCATCGGCTTCGCGAAGAAGTCGGACGGCTCGACCGCGCTCGCCGCCGTCGTGGGCTACCTCGTCTTCAAGAACGTCCTCGCGCAGTTCACCGACGACAACCTGCCGCAGATCGCGAAGGTCGTCGACGGCAAGATAGTCATGCAGGACGCCCCGGTGGACGCCAAGGTCCTCGGCGGCGTGGTGATGGGCATCGTGGTCGCCCTGCTCTACCAGCGCTTCTACCGCACCAAGCTGCCCGACTGGGCCGGCTTCTTCGGCGGCCGTCGCCTGGTCCCGATCCTCTCCGCCTTCGCGGGCCTGCTCATCGCGATCGTCTTCGGTCTGATCTGGCCGGTCCTCGGCACCGGTCTGCACAACTTCGGCGAGTGGCTGGTCGGCTCCGGCGCGGCGGGCGCGGGCATCTTCGGCGTCGCCAACCGTGCGCTGATCCCCGTCGGCATGCACCACCTGCTGAACTCCTTCCCGTGGCTCCAGGCCGGCGAGTACGAGGGCAAGAGCGGCGACATCGCCCGCTTCCTGGCCGGCGACCCCGAGGCCGGCCAGTTCATGACCGGCTTCTTCCCGATCATGATGTTCGCGCTGCCCGCCGCGTGTCTGGCGATCGTGCACTGCGCCCGCCCCGAGCGCCGCAAGGTCGTCGGCGGCATGATGTTCTCGCTCGCGCTGACCTCGTTCGTCACCGGCGTCACCGAGCCCATCGAGTTCACCTTCATGTTCATCGCGCCGGTGCTGTACGCGGTCCACGCGGTGCTCACCGGTGTCTCCATGGCCCTGACCTGGGCACTGGGCATGCGGGACGGCTTCGGCTTCTCCGCCGGCGCGATCGACTTCCTGCTGAACCTGGGCATCGCGTCCAACCCGTGGGGCCTGGCGCTGGTCGGCCTCTGCTTCGGCGCCGTGTACTACGTCGTCTTCCGCTTCGCGATCACCAAGTTCAACCTGCCGACCCCGGGCCGGGAGTCGGACGAGGAGCTCGCGGAGCTCCAGAAGGCGGAGGCCAAGTAGGCCGCCGCTGCGTGACACGAGGCCGTGGCCCCCGGGTTCTCCCCCGGGGGCCACGGCCTCGTTCCGTACGTGTCAGACCTCAGACCCACGCGTCAGACCGTGTACGTGCGACCCGTCGCCGCCAGCTCCACCGGGCCGTCGTACACCGCGCGCGCGTCCGCCGCGTTCCGCTCGCCGTCCGTCCACGGCGGGATGTGCGTCAGCACCAGCCGCCCCGCGCCGGCGCGCCGCGCGTGCTCACCGGCCTCGCGGCCGTTGAGGTGCAGCCCGGGGATGTCCTCCTTGCCGTACGTGAAGGACGCCTCGCACAGGAAGAGGTCCGCCCCCTCCGCCAGCTCGTGCAGCGGCTCGCAGACCCCGGTGTCCCCGGAGTACGCCAGCGTCCGCCCGCCGTGCTCCAACCGGATGCCGTACGCCTCCACCGGATGGGCCACCCGCTCCGTGCGCACCGAGAACGGGCCGATGTCGAAGCTGCCCGGCTTCAGCGTGTGGAAGTCGAAGACCTCGCTCATCGAGGACGCGGAAGGGGTGTCCGCGTACGCCGTGGTCAGACGGTGTTCCGTGCCCTCGGGGCCGTACACGGGCAGCGGGTCGCAGCGACCGCCGTCGTGGCGGTAGTAGCGGGCGACGAAGTAGCCGCACATGTCGATGCAGTGGTCGGCGTGCAGATGGCTGAGGAAGATCGCGTCGAGGTCGTACAGACCGATGTGGCGCTGCAGCTCGCCCAGGGCGCCGTTGCCCATGTCGAGGAGCAGCCGGAAGCCGTCGGCCTCGACGAGGTAGCTCGAACAGGCCGATTCCACGGACGGGAACGACCCCGAGCAGCCGACGACGGTGAGCTTCATGGAGCTGTGACCTCCGTGGACGGGGAGGGTGGCGGTGGCTGGGTCGTGCGGTCCGTCGAGCGTAAAGCGCAAAACCGGCGCCCGCTCCTCCAGGGCGGGGCGTTGTGGGGGAACTCACCTGCCCTGTCACCGATTCGGCGGGCGCGCGGCGCACGGGCCGGCGCACGCAGGTCGTGCGGGGTGCGGGGCCCGTCGGTACGGTCGAGGGGTGAACTCGTCGTGGTGGTTCGTCCTGGGCGGACTGGTGGTGGTGCTGGCGCTCGTCGTGGCGGTGGTGGACGCGCGCGGCCGGGCGCCGGCGCGCCGCCCCGCGCGGGGTCGACCGCCGGTTCGGCCGCCCGGGCGACCCGTGCCGCGGCTTCCGGCCCGCCCGAAGCCGGGTGATATCTGGTGGGCGGACGTCCCGTACGAGGACGGCCCGGGGTCGAAGGACCGCCCGTGTCTGGTGCTGTCGGTACGGGCCGGCCGGGCGCGCGTCGCGAAGATCACCACCCGCGGCGACGGGTTGCGGCCCGGGGTGATCCCGCTGCCGCCGGGGACGGTGGGCGACGCGCAGGATCGCCCGAGCTTCTTGGAGACGGACGAGGTGCGCGTGGTCCGGCTGGCGGCGTTCCGCCGCCGCGCGGGCGTCCTCCCGCGCGCCTTGTGGCCCCGCGTCCCCGACCTGCGCGCCTAGCCCCTGCGGGTTTCCCTGCGGGATGCTTAGGTCCGCGGATGCGCCGTGGCCGCTCGCGCCCCTGACGACCCCGCGGTTCCCCTGCGGGACGGTTCGGTCTCTGCGGCCCGGTGGTCGGTTGCTCGCGCAGTTCCCCGCGCCCCTAAATGCCCTCCCGCCGTAGCCGCACAGGAGCACTTACCACTGCAGACCGGTGGTCGGTTGCTCGCGCAGTTCCCCGCGCCCCTAAAAGCCCTCCCGCCGTAGCCCCACGGGAGCACTTACCACTGCGGACCGGTGGTCGGTTGCTCGCGCAGTTCCCCGCGCCCCTAAAAGCCCTCCCGCCGTAGCCCCACGGGAGCACTTACC
>NZ_JBEYTZ010000007.1:186744-311784 GCF_040643215.1 Streptomyces sp. NPDC047315
ACACTGCGGACCGGTGGTGGGCTGTTCGCAGAGGCCAATCGGTCCCAGGCGAAAGGGCGGGAGTGTCAGGGGGCGCGGAACTGCGCGAGCAGGCCGCCGCCGGGCCGCAGAGAAGCGTGGGTGCGGCCCGGCCGCGGGGGCGGGCTACGCCCAGAGTTGGCCACGGAGGGTTTCGATCGCCGCCTCAGTCGTCGGTGCCGTGTACACGCCCGTCGACAGGTACTTCCAACCCCCGTCGGCGACGACGAACACGACGTCCGCACCCCGCCCCGCCTGCACCGCCTTCTTCGCCACCCCGATCGCCGCGTGCAGCGCCGCACCCGTCGAGATGCCCGCGAAGATGCCCTCCTGCTGGAGGAGTTCCCGGGTGCGGGCCACCGCGTCCGCGGAGCCCACCGAGAAGCGGGTGGTCAGGACGGACGCGTCGTACAGCTCGGGGACGAAGCCCTCCTCCAGGTTCCGCAGCCCGTAGACGAGGTCGTCGTACCGCGGCTCCGCCGCGACGATGCTCACGTCCGGCACGTGCTCGCGCAGGTAGCGGCCGACGCCCATCAGCGTGCCCGTGGTCCCCAGGCCCGCCACGAAGTGGGTGACCGAGGGGAGGTCCGCCAGGATCTCGGGGCCGGTGGTGGCGTAGTGCGCGCCGGCGTTCGCGGGGTTGCCGTACTGGTAGAGCATCACCCACGTGGGGTTCTGCGCCGCCAGCTCCTTGGCGACCCGTACCGCGGTGTTGGAGCCGCCGGCCGCAGGGGACGGCACGATCTCCGCGCCCCACATGGCCAGCAGCTGGCGCCGCTCCTCGCTCGTGTTCTCCGGCATCACGCAGACGATGCGGTAGCCCTTGAGCTTCGCCGCCATGGCCAGCGAGATGCCGGTGTTCCCGGACGTGGGCTCCAGGATCGTGCAGCCCGGGGTGAGGCGGCCGTCCTTCTCCGCCTGCTCGATCATGTGGAGCGCGGGGCGGTCCTTGATCGAGCCGGTGGGGTTGCGGTCCTCCAGCTTGGCCCAGATCCGGACCTCGTCGGACGGCGACAGCCGCGGCAGGTGCACCAGCGGGGTGTTGCCGACGGCCGCGAGCGGGGAGTCGTAGCGCATCGGGCTCAGCGCATTCCGCCGGCGACGGCCGGCAGGATGGTGACGCTGTCGCCGTCGGAGAGCTTGGTCGAGATGCCGTCCAGGAAGCGGACGTCCTCGTCGTTGAGGTAGACGTTCACGAAGCGGCGCAGCTGGTCGCCGTTCGCCTTGTCCACGATGCGGTCCTGGATGCCCGCGTGGCGGGTTTCGAGGTCGGCGAAGAGTTCGGCGAGGGTGGTCCCGTTGCCCTCGACGGCCTTGGCACCGTCGGTGTAGGTGCGGAGGATGGTCGGAATGCGGACCTCGATGGCCATGGTGTGGACTCCAGTCGACAGTCGTTGAGGCGGTGGCGCGCGGGGCGTCGGACGCGGCTCGTCCTCCGCGCGGTGGGGCGGGCGTTCCAGTGATCGTGGGGCCGGCGGGCGCAGGCCCGACGATCGGGTGCGGACGCGCTCAGGTACAGATCGCGCTGGCGAGGCGACACAGGTCGACGTGCAGCCGCGCCACGAGCAGCACAGTGCCGCCCGGCGTCTTGTCGCGCACGTCGTGGAGAACCATGCGGTCATCGTATCGATTCCCGCCCCCAGGGCCGGAATGTGATCTCGCATACCGGACGCCAACCGCCCACTACGTGGGCAACGATCAGCCGGGGAGGTAGGTGACGACGGGTGCGCCGGTGCCCGGATGGACCGCGACCTCGGCCTTCACCCCGTAGACCTCGGCGAGCAAATGCGGGGTCAGGACCTCGCCGGGCGGGCCGGCGGCGACGACCCGGCCGCCGCTGAGCACGTACAGCCGGTCGCAGTAGTACGCGGCGAGGTTGAGGTCGTGCAGGGCCAGCACGCTGGTGGTGTTCAGCTCCCGGATCAGCCCGAGGATGTCCAACTGGTACCGGATGTCCAGGTGGTTGGTGGGTTCGTCGAGGACGAGGAGTTCGGGGCGCTGCACCAGCGCGCGGGCCACCAGGGCGCGTTGGCGCTCGCCGCCGGAGAGCGAGGGGAACGCCCGCCCGGCCAGGTCGGCGATGCCGAGCCGGGCGAGCGCCGCGTCCACGCTGCGGCCGTCCTCGGCGGTGTCCGCCTCCCAGAAGCGCTTGTGCGGGGCGCGCCCCATCAGGACGATCTCGCGGACCGTCAGCTCGAACTCGGGCCGGCTCTCCTGCGGCACGGTCGCCACCCGCCGGGCGCGTGCCTTGGGCGGGAGGGCGACGAGGTCGTCGGCGTCGAGGCGGATCCGGCCGGCGGTGGGGCGCAGCGTGCCGTAGACGCAGCGCAGCAGGGTCGTCTTGCCGCTGCCGTTGGGGCCGACGAGCCCGACCGTCTCGCCGGGGCGGGCGTCGAGGTCGACGTCGGCGAGGAGGGTGCGTCCTTCGACGGAGTACGACAGGTTCCGTACGGTCAGCCCCTCCCCCGCGACGCCTTGTGCGGGTGCAGGTGCGGTCGCGTCGGTCATGCCGGGGCTCCTTCCCGGTAGCGGGAGCGCATCAGCCACAGGAACAGCGGTCCGCCGATCAGCGCCGTGAGCACCCCGACGGGCACGTCCTGCGGGGCGACGAGGGTGCGGGCGCCGAGGTCGGCGACGACGAGGGCGACGGCGCCGCACAGCGCAGCGACCGGCAGCAGTGCCCGGTGGGCAGCGCCGACCAGGAGCCGGGCGGCGTGCGGGACCATCAGCCCGATGAAGCCGACGGCTCCGCTCGCGGCGACCATGACCGCGGTGACCAGCGAGACGAGGACGAAGACGGCGGCCCGGAAGCGCGCCACGTCCAGGCCGAGCACGGTCGCGCCCTCCTCGCCGACGAGCAGCAGGTCCAGCGGGCGGGCGAGCGCCAGCAGCAGCGGCAGGGCCAGCGCGATGACGAGGGCGGGCAGCCACAGGCTGTCCCAGCGGGCGCTGCCGAGGCCGCCGAGCGACCAGAACAGCGCTTCGCGGAAGTGCTCGGGCCGGGAGGAGGCAACGAGGACGAGCGTGGTGAGGGCGGTGAAGACGTAGCTGATGGTGACCCCGGCGAGGACGAGCCGGGTGCCGGTCATCGAACCGCCGCGGCGCGCCAGCGCGTACACGAGGACCATGGCGGCCAGTGCCCCGACGAAGGCGCCGGCGGGCAGGGCGACGGCGGTCGTGACGCCGATGCCGAGGGTGAGCACGACGACCGCGCCGGTGGACGCGCCGGAGGAGATCCCGAGCAGGAAGGGGTCGGCGAGCCGGTTGCGCACCAGGGCCTGGAGCACCACGCCGACGACACCGAGCCCGGCGCCGACGAGGGCGCCGAGCACGACGCGGGGCAGCCGCACGTCGACGACGACGGTCCGCAGCGGGCTGGGTTCCGCGCCGGGCAGCAGGGCCGCGACGACGTCCCGGGGCGGTACGCGTACGGATCCGAGGGCGAGGGCCGCGACCACGGCGGCAGCCAGGGCCAGCAGCAGGCCGGTCACCACCGCGCCGAAGCGGAGCCGGGAGGTCCCGGCCGCCGGCTCCGGCGCGACGTCCGTCTTCGGGGTCGCTGCGGCGGGCGGGCCCTGCGGCGGGCCCGCGGTCACGTCCTTCACGGGCTGCGCCCCCGTCACCGGGCGAGTTGCGGGGCCAGCTTGGCGATCGCGTCCGGCGCGCGGACGCCGACGACGGCGTCGGAGAGCGGCAGGACGGCGAACTTCTTGTTCTTGACGGCCGGCACGTCCTTGAGCGCCGGGTCCTTCAGCAGCCGCTGCTTCTTCTGCTCCACCGACGTGGCGCCGTAGTCGTAGATCACGATGATCTCCGGCTTGCGGGCCACGACCTGCTCCCAGCTCGCGTCGCCGAAGCTCTTGTCGATGTCGGCGAAGACGTTCTTTCCGCCGGCACGGCTGATCAGTTCGTTGCCGATGCCCTTGCCGCCGACGGTGAAGGCGGTCTTGTCGCCGCTGTCGTAGACGAAGACGGGCACCGGGGCCGCGTCCTTCGTGCGCTCGCCCTCGGCCTTCGCGACGGCGGCGCGGGCGTCGGCTATCCACTTCTGCCCGCGGTCGCCGACGCCGAAGGTGCGGGCGACCTCGTCGACCTCGCGGTACACGTCGTCCATGGTGGTGCGCTGCTTGGTGCAGTACTCCAGGTTCAGCCGGGTGTCGATGCCCGCCTTCTTCAGGTCGTCGCGGGTGCGGCCGTCCTTGGCGTCGAAGGCGCTGCCGTAGCCGCCGTACACGAAGTCCGGGTTGACGGAGAGGAGCTTCTCCTTGGAGGGGTACTCCTTGGCCACCACGGGGATCGACTCGTACGCCTTGCGGTACTCCGGCAGGACCGCGTCGTCGAGGTAGGCGGTGCCGACGAGGGACTTCTCCAGGCCCAGCGCCAGCATGATCTCGGTGACGTGCTGGTTCATGGCGACGGCCCGCTTCGGGGGCGCGTCGTAGGTGGTCTTCACGCCGCAGTTGTCGACGGTGTACGGGAATCCGGCGGCGGGTGCGCGCCCGGCCTTGGTGTCGGGTTCGGGGGTGGTCGAACAGGCCGTGGCCGTGAGGGCGAGCGGGAGCAGGGCGGTGGCGGCGACGAGCGCGCGACGGCGCCTGGCCGGCTGGTGCTTCCGGGGCTGCCGGGACATGTGTGAGCCTCCTCCGGGGATTTCCACGTCCCCTGGGTGTGGGAGAAGGGCGGCAAGTCAGTTCCTGGCTAATGGAACGTGTCACCGCGCCGCACCGTCCTCGGTGCGGCGCGAGGGAAACGTTCCACTCACAGTGGCGGGACCGCGCCGGACTCTCACCGGCTTCCTGGGGCCCACCGCCCGTGTTCTGTTGTCGAGGTCTAGGAATACCAGGTCAGTTCGGCACCGAGGTCAGTAGGTGGGAACGACCTGGACCTCTTCCTCGGTGATCTCGCCGTCCACGATCCGGAACGAGCGGAACTGGAACGGCCCGGCGTCGTCGGTGTCGGCGGTGGAGACGAGGACGTAGTGCGCGCCCGGCTCGCTGGCGTAGCTGACGTCCGTGCGGGAGGGGTACGCCTCGGTCGCGGTGTGCGAGTGGTAGACGATCACCGGCTCCTCGCCGTTGTCGTCCATCTCGCGGTAGAGCTTCAGCAGGTCCGCCGAGTCGAATTCGTAGAAGGTGGGCGAACGGGCCGCGTTCAGCATGGGGATGAAGCGCTCGGGTCGCCCGCTGCCCTCGGGGCCGGCGACCACGCCGCAGGCCTCGTCGGGGTGATCGGCACGGGCGTGCGCGACGATCCGGTCGTACAGGGCCTGTGTGAGGGTCAGCATGTCGATCAGGATATGCGCCCGTCCGAATGACGGAAGGGCCGGTCCGCACCCCGTCGGGTACGGACCGGCCCCGTTCCACATCGTGGACGGCCAGTCGTGGAAGGCCAGTCGTGGAGGGTCAGACGTCCTCGGTGGTCCGCTTGCGCTTGGTGAAGGCTGCGCCCTGCGGGTTCTTCGCCCGCAGCACCAGGTACGACACCCCCAGCACCAGCGCCCACACCGGCGCCGCGTACAGCGAGATCCGGGCGTCCTCGTCGATGCCCATCAGCACGATCACCATGCCGATGAACGCGAGCGCGAACCAGCTCGTCCAGGGCGCGCCGGGGGCCTTGAAGGGGGAGGCCGGGGCCTCGCCCTTGGCCACCTTGGACCGGTAGAGGATGTGGCTGACCAGGATCATGACCCACGCCCACATGCCGGAGATGGTGGCGAACGAGACGATCTTGTGGAAGGCGTCGCCGGGCCACTGGTAGTTGATCCAGACGCCGATCAGCATCAGACCGGCGGAGAAGGTCGTCCCGATCAACGGGGTGCCCCGCCGCGTGAGCTTGGTGAAGGCCTTCGGGCCCTGGCTGTTGAGCGCGAGGTCGCGCAGCATCCGGCCGGTGGAGTACATCCCGGAGTTGCAGGACGACAGCGCCGCGGTGAGCACCACGAAGTTGACGATGCCGGCGCCGATCTGCAGGCCCATCTGGTCGAAGGCGGCGACGAACGGCGAGACGCCGGGCTCGAAGGTGGTCCAGGAGACCACCGACAGGATCATGATCAGCGCGCCGACGTAGAAGACGGCGATGCGCCACGGCACGGTGTTGATCGCCTTGGGGAGGTTCTTCTCCGGGTCCTTGGACTCCCCGGCGGTGACACCGACCAGCTCGACCGCGAGGAAGGCGAACATCACGATCTGGAGGGTCATCAGGGTGCCGCCGATGCCCTTGGGGAAGAAGCCGCCGTCGTCCCACAGCAGGGTGACGGAGGCGGTGTCGCCGGCGTCGGAGAAACCGATGGTGAGGATGCCGACGCAGATCAGGATCATGCCGACGATGGCGGTGACCTTGATCATGGAGAACCAGAACTCTATTTCCCCGAAGAGCTTCACGGAGATCAGGTTCGCCAGGTAGAGGACGATCGTGAAGGCGAGGGCCGAGATCCACTGCGGGATGTCGAACCAGTACGTCATGTACTCGGCCGCGGCGGTGACCTCGGTCATTCCGGTGACGACCCAGAACAGCCAGTACGTCCAGCCGGTGGCGAAGCCCGCGAAGGGGCCGACGAACTCGCGCGCGTACTCGGAGAAGGACCCCGAGACCGGGCGGTACATCAGCAGTTCGCCGAGCGCCCGCATGATGAAGAAGATGACCACGCCCGCGATGGCGTAGGCGAGGATGAGGCTGGGCCCGGCCTTGGAGATGCCCTTGCCGGCGCCGAGGAAGAGGCCGGTGCCGATGGCACCGCCGATGGCGATCATCTGGATCTGCCGGGCCCCGAGTCCGCGGTGGTAACCCTGGTCCTCGGCGGCGGTTCCCTGCGGCGGTCCGCTCGGCCCGTCGTGCTTGTCGTCGATCTGCACCGACGTCATGTGGTGCGCCCTTTCTCCATGCCGATCCGAGTCGCCCGCCCCCCGGCGTGCGGCTGCGGACCGGTTCCTGATCCCCCCGGATGTGGATGGAGTGCCACCGGCGATCCGCCGGTACAAGCGCCACCGGGGGCATGGGTGGCGCCCCTGGCGGTCGTGAAGATCTATCACGCTGGCGACGAAGATCGATCGGGCCGATTGTGGCGCACTGCACAGCGAGAACCGGACAAAACGCGCCCCGGAGCGGCAAAGCACCCCGGGGCGGTGACGGAAACGTTATTCGGATTTGAGCGTCCGTTGAGCGAACGACCGAACGGACGGTCGAGTGCGCGGGCGGCGAGGACGGTCAGGGCATCAGGGTCTCGACGAGGGTCTCCTGGAGCACCCCGAGCCAGAGGTACGCCATGACCATCGGTTTGCGCGGATCGGAGTCCGGCAACTGGTACAGCCCGCCGGTCGGGTCACCCTCGGCGCCCTCGTCGTCCGTGATCTCCAGCCGGGTGCCGATGGTCAGCCGCAGGTCGTTGAGCGCGCCGAGCCAGCATCGGGCGTCGTCCGGCGTCAGCTCCAGGACCGCACCGGCGTCGCCCGCCGCGTCGAGCCCGTCCAGGGCGCGGACCACGGCGAAGGCGTTCTCCCGCTTGCCGGTGCGTAGGTCGTTCTCGGTGAAGCGGCGGAACTCGGCGGAGGAGGCGGTCAGTTCCTCGTCCTCTGCGGCGCTCTTGGGCTGCGTCGTCGGGCCCCGGTAGGCGTCCGGGAACAGCCGGGCCAGCGCCGGGTCGGCGGGCGGCTCGCTCGGCCCTTCGGCGAACAGCGCGGCCAGCGGGTCCTCGCCCTCGACCGGCTCGTCACCGGGCCCTATCAACTCCATCAGTTGGACCGCGAGGGAGCGCAGGATGGAGACCTCGACGTCGTCGAGCGCGATGGCCGCACCGCCGCCGGGCAGCGGCTCGAAGTGTCCCGGCATCAGCCGCGGTCCTGGGTCAGGGTGGCCCACAGGCCGTAGCCGTGCATCGCCTGGACGTCGCGTTCCATCTCCTCGCGGGTACCGCTGGAGACGACGGCGCGTCCCTTGTGGTGGACGTCGAGCATCAGTTTGCGCGCCTTGTCCTTGGAGTATCCGAAGTACGCCTGGAAGACATAGGTGACGTAGCTCATCAGATTGACCGGGTCGTTGTGGACGAGCGTGACCCACGGCACGTCGGGCTCGGGGACGGCGAAGCTCTGCTCCGCCGACTCGGGGCGTTCGATCTCAGTGGGGGCAACACTCACCTGATCCATGCTGCCACTCACGGCGACGGATCGCACAAACGGGCATCCCATTTCGTCACTCTGACGAAATGTGGGGTAGCATCCTGGCCATGGCCGGATCGAGCTTGGATCGGCTCGTGGATCCCCGCCACTCCGGCAACGAGTACTGCCAAGTGCCGACAAATGCTGAAGAAGCTGACGAAAGCGTGAGGTCGAGTCCTGTGAACCCCTCTGACCTGGGGCTACCGGTCGATGTGCCCTCCACCGCCCTCTTCACCGACCAGTACGAGTTCACGATGCTGCAGGCGGCCCTACGGGCGGGCACCGCACACCGTCGCTCCGTCTTCGAGGTCTTCACCCGCCGGCTGCCCGAGGGGCGGCGCTACGGCGTCGTCGCCGGCACCGGCCGGGTGCTGGACGCCGTGGAGAACTTCCGCTTCGACGAGGGCGTGCTGGCCTTCCTGCGCGAGCAGGAGATCGTGGACGCGGCGACGCTCGACTGGCTGGCGTCGTACCGCTTCCGCGGTGACGTGTGGGGCTACCCCGAGGGCGAGGCGTACTTCCCCGGCTCCCCGATCCTGCGGGTCGAGGGCACCTTCGCCGAGTGCGTCCTGCTGGAGACGGTGATCCTCTCCATCCTCAACCACGACTCGGCCATCGCGGCGGCGGCCTCCCGGATGTCCACCGCGGCCGGCGGGCGGCGGCTGATCGAGATGGGCGCGCGGCGCACCCACGAACTCGCCGCGGTGGCCGCGTCCCGCGCGGCGTACGTCGGCGGCTTCGACTCGACGTCGGACCTGGCGGCCGGCTTCCGCTACGGCATCCCCACGGTCGGCACCAGCGCGCACGCCTTCACCCTGCTGCACGACAGCGAGCGCGACGCCTTCCGGGCGCAGGTCGACTCGCTGGGCCGCTCCACCACCCTGCTGGTGGACACCTACGACGTGGCCGAGGCCGTCCGCACCGCCGTGGAGATCGCCGGTCCCGAGCTGGGCGCGGTGCGCATCGACTCCGGCGACCTGCTGCTGGTCGCGCACCGCGTCCGGCAGCAGTTGGACGAGCTGGGCGCCCGGAACACCCAGATCACGGTCACCTCCGACCTGGACGAGTACGCGATCGCCTCGCTGGCGGCGGCGCCGGTGGACGCGTACGGCGTCGGCACCCAGCTGGTCACCGGCAGCGGGCACCCCACCTGCTCCATGGTCTACAAGCTCGTCGCCCGCGCCCGCTCGACCGAGCCGGACGCCCCGCTGGAGCCGGTGGCGAAGAAGTCGCTCGGCGCGAAGACGTCCGTGGGCGGTCGCAAGTGGGCGGCGCGCCGGCGCGACGCGGACGGCGTCGCTGAGGCGGAGGTGCTGGGCACCGGCCCGGTGCCGGACCGCCTCGCGGCCGACCAGCTCCTGGTCGAGCTGGTCCGCGGCGGCCAGGTCGTGGCCCGCGAACCCCTGGACGTTCCCCGGGACCGCCACCGGGCGGCCCTGGCGGCGCTCCCGCTGTCCGCGACGCAGCTCTCGCGCGGCGAGCCGGTGCTGCCGACGGAGTACGCGTGAGTGCACGCGCGTGAAACCCGGGGCGGGTGACGTGTGGGGCCGGGCGGTGCGGGGACGCTTCCTTCGGGAAGGGCGACCGCGCCGGTGCCGGCCGTGTGGATCCCGTGGACCTGTGCGTACGCCCCTCCCGTGCGACGGCCCGAGTACCTAGGCTCGGGCGGCACCGCCCCCACCCTCGACCCCAGAAGGACACCCGCCATGCACCGCGCCTTGATCGTCGTCGACGTCCAGAACGACTTCTGCGAGGGCGGCAGCCTCGCGGTGGCCGGGGGTGCGGAGGTCGCGGCGGCGATCACCGAGATGATCGGGGAGGGCGCGGGCTACCGCCACGTGGTGGCCACCCGCGACCACCACGTGGACCCCGGCGACCACTTCTCGGACACCCCCGACTACGAGACGTCCTGGCCCGTCCACTGCGTCGCCGGCACGGAGGGCGCGGGCTTCCATCCGAACTTCGCGCCCGCGATCGCGTCCGGGGCGATCGACGCGGTGTTCGACAAGGGTGCGTACGCGGCGGCGTACAGCGGCTTCGAGGGCGCGGACGAGAACGGCACGGGGCTGGCCGCGTGGTTGCGGGGGCAGGGTGTGACGGAGGTGGACGTGGTGGGGATCGCGACGGATCACTGTGTGCGGGCGACTGCCTTGGATGCGGTGAGGGAAGGTTTCGCCACGCGGGTTCTGCTGGACCTGACGGCCGCGGTCTCCAAGGACCGCACCGCCCGCGTCCTCCCCGAACTCCGCACCGCCGGCATCACCCTCACCGGCACCCCGGTGGCGTGAGCAAAACCAGCCCCTCCGGCGTTTGAGGAGCGGGGGTTCGGGGGCTGGCCCCCGACGATGTAGCCGCGCTCTGCGAGCGAGCCGGGTCTCCGAGGCCCGGGGCGCCCGAATGCACCCGCCCCTCCGTCGGGGCTCCGCCCCGAACCCCGCGCCTCAATCGCCGGCGGGGCTGATTTCTGCTGCCCAGGCCCGCCGAGTGTGCGGGCACTCCAACCGCCTCAAACGCCGGCGGGGCTGATTTCTGCCGGAGGGGCTGAATTGTCACGCACTCGCGCGGAAGCGGAAGGGGTGCCAGAGGCCCGGTGGGGTGGGGGCCTGGAGGCGCCAGAGGAGGCCGTCGGGGTGGTGGAGCACCGCCGTGATCTCGTCCGGCGTCGGCGGCTCCGCGTTCCCCCGCAGATACACCGACCGCAGCCCGAGATTCCGCAGTCGCGTCAGCGCCCGCGCCCGGTTCCCCGCGTGCACCAGGTATCGCGCCGGGCTGCCGTCACCCAGTGGACTCGGCAGGCTCACGGCGACGACGACGGTGCCGTTCGGCAGCTTGCTGAAACCTCCGCCGGACATGCTGCAACACTCCCCCGTGGATCGGTGTGTCAATAAGGGTCGGTCATCACGCACCTAAACACGATCGGCCGTCGCCCGCCAGGGGGCAACGGCCGATCAAGCTCTGACCTGCTATTTCACCAATTACTTGGTCGACGGACCAACCTTCACGGTGATCGTTTCACCGCTCCGGGGCTCCTTCACGATCGAGATCTTGGTGTTGGTGTCAGTTACCTTCACGCTTCCCGTGGGGTTCTCCGCGTACCAGTAGGTGCCCTTGCGGTCGTCGAAGACGCCCCGCCCCGGCTTCGCCGGGATCTTGGTCGGGACGCCCGCGTTGTGCAGGGTGAAGCCGTCGTACGGACGCGTCGTGAACGTCGCGTCGAACGCCTGGATGCGGTTGCGGATCACGCTACCGTCCGCCCACTTCAACGGCTCGGGATTCGCGTCAATCGGCAGGATCTGACCGGTGCCGGGGTGGACGCCGGTGTTGTTGTCCCGCTGGAAGGTGTCCCAGAGCCAGATCATCAGGCCGTTCTGGTACGGGTAGTGCTCGACCCAGCGGTTCAGGGGCGCGTTGAAGCCGAAGTTGTACGGGCCGACCTGCAGGCCCTTGTCGTACGAGACGTACTGCCGGTTCTCGGCGATGTAGTACTGCTCGTAGTCCTTGGTGAAGGACTCCCCGATGCGGCCGAAGCCCTTCGCGGTCCAGCCCGCGTCGCCGTTCTCCGCGCCGTCGGTGACCAGCGCCGCGCCGTCCGCCTTGATCGTGATCGCGTCCGCGGTGAAGCCCTTCTCCGCGGTCGCGCCGTCCGTGCGGTACTGGAAGCGGAGGTCGATCTTCTTGCCGGCGTACGCGTCCAGCGGGTACGCCAGCGCCGCGTGCGCGCCGGAGCGGCCGGTCAGCGCGGGCTTGCCGCTGGAGTCACGGGTGATCGGCTTGCCGCCCGCGGTGCCGTCGATCGGCGTCCAGTTCGCGCCGCCGTCCGTGGAGACCTCGGTGTAGAGGTAGTCGTAGCCCCGCTCGATCTGCCACCAGGCCGAAAGCTCCAGCGACGCGGTGGACTTGCCCGTGAGGTCGACGCTGCGGGTCAGGGTGTTGCGCAGGTCGTCGCCCATGTCGCTCCACCACTGGAGGTTGCCCTCCGCCGGCTTCACGACCGGCGTGGTGCCCGGCTTCTTCGGCAGCTCGACGACCAGCGCCTGGGGCCGCTTGGTGTTGTACGCGGAGACCCCGAGGGTGTGGGTGGAGTCCGTCGCCGCTCTGGCCTTGGTGTAGTTGAGCCAGCCGAGTTGCAGCTTGTCCCAGGCGGTCATGTCGCCGGGCAGGTCGCCGATGGCGCCCTGCCCGCGGCCCAGCCACGAGCCGGAGGACATCAGGCTCCAGTAGCCGGTGGAGTTCTCGCCGCGCCCCGAGTAGTCGTACAGGTCCGGCAGTCCGAGGTCGTGGCCGTACTCGTGGGCGAAGACGCCGAGGCCGCCGTTCTCGGGCTGGACGGTGTAGTCGCCCACCCAGATGCCGGTGTTGCCGATCTGGGCGCCGCCGGCCTTGTTGTTCGCGGGGCCGGTGCTGCCGTTGTCGGTGCCGTACGCGTACCAGCGGTGCGCCCAGATGGCGTCCGTGCCCTGTGCGCCGCCGCCGGCGGACTCGTCCTCGCCGGCGTGCACGAACTGGAAGTGGTCGATGTAGCCGTCCGGCTCGTTGAAGTCGCCGTCGTTGTCGAAGTCGTAGCGGTCCCAGACGTCGTACTGCTTGAGGTCGGCGACGATCTGCTCGTCCGTGCGGCCCTTCGCCTTCTGGTCGGCCACCCATGCGTTCACGCCGTCGCGGACCGCGTCCCAGACGTTCTCGCAGTTGTTCTCGCCGCAGTAGTTGGAGCCGTAGCGGGCCTCGTTGTACTCGACCTTGACCCAGTCGGAGACGGTGCCCTCCACCGAGTAGCGGCCCGACGACGCCTTCTCGAAGTACGTCTTCACGGACTGCTTGGGCTTGCCCTTGGCGTCCTTGCCGCTGCCGAAGTAGAGGTCCTGGAAGTGCTGGCGGTTGTAGTCCGCCTTCCAGTCGGTGGCGTTGTCCTTGGTGCGGTCCGGCTGCTTGATCGCGTTGTGGGCCGGGCCGGGGGTGCCGCCGTACTTGGTGATCGGCTGCTGGGGACCCTCCGGGCCGTCCGGGTCGTACGTCGTCGTGCCGTCGACCTTGTCGCCGAACTCCACCAGGATGGTGAAGATCTTGTCGGTCTTCTCCCGGCCCAACTCGACGTACTTCCCCTTGTCGAGCTTGACGACCTTGGAAGCGCCGCGCTTCTCCACGGTCTTGTCGCCGGCCATCACGGCTTCCAGGGCGCTGGCGCGCTGCGCCTCCTGCTGCTTGCTGAACGGGCCGTCGAGGTCGTGCTCCACGTGGTCCCGCTGCGGTGCCGGGTCGTGTCGTTCGACGGCGCCGGCCGCGGCGGCTGCCCCGGCGGCGGTCGGCCGGGGCGCCCGGTCCTCCGCCTGGGCGGTGGTGAAGGCCGACGCCGCCGCGGTGGTCGCGGCGAGCGCGACGAAGACCGCGGACGCCCTGAAGGTGCGTCTGCCGGTACGTCCGCCGGTGCCCGTGCCGGTGCGTCTGCCCGTGCTCTTGGTGGTCACGTGTGGAAAGTCCTCCCCCGCGCCCCGGTGCCCCGGATCCAGTGGGTGTGGTGGGGCGGTCCGGGAGCGGGGTCGCGTCTCAAGTGACGGCATTCGACCGTAGGTGCGAGAGAAAACCAAGACCTTGACTTGGACACACCAACTGCACTATGTGCAGGCCAGGTTCCGATATCCGGACGGTGGCCGGTCGTGGTGGGCGCATCCGATCGACCGACGGACGGGGCGCATGAACCTGTGCGCCCCCCGTGCACCGGCGGCGTGCAGGACGTCACGCTTATCGCCGATTCCCCCCGGGCATCCAGCACCGTAGAGTCACTTGACAGTGCGACCGCGTTGAGCGACACCCCCCGACCTGTTTCCCCCATCTGTAGAGGATGGAAACCGTGATGCCGCGTCCGACTGCCGCACAGCTCGCCTCCGGTTCGGCGACCGTCGTCTTCTCGGCCCTCGCCCTCCTGCTCTTCACCCGCACCTCACACGCCCTCGGGGTGGCCGCCATCGGCGTGGCCTCCATGGCCCTCGGACTGCTGGTGTGCGCCGCGCTGCCGATGGGGCGGGCGGTGCGGGGCGCCCGTGCGCGCGGTGCCGATGGCACTGCGGCGCCGCGGTCTGCCGCGGCGGCGGCGCCCACGCGCCCCCGCGTAGGAGCGGGCGCGGACTCCCGGGCCCGCTAGGCCCTGTCTGCAGGCGCGATGGCGCCGTGGCACGTATGCGGTCATGGCGTCTGCGACAAGCCCAAGGCGGGCCGGTGGAGACCAACGCTCCCGCAGGGAAACGGCGGATGCGTCCAGGGGACGGCGACGCCAGTTGAGGCGTCAGGCGTTTGTGCCGGTGCCGTCGGACGGTGGTGTCGGCGGGCCCTCGGGCACCGTCACCACCACGGTCTTGGCCGCCTTGTCGTGCAGCCCCTGCCGGTACGGCTTGTCGACCAGGATCGTGATGATGATGACGATCCACCACAGACAGAAGCAGCAGACCAGCGCCGGCACCCACAGGACGGCCGCGCGGATCAGCGACGCCCCCGCGTCCGGGGTGCTGCCGTCGCTGAGCATCGCGACCCGCAGCTTCAGCAGCCGCTTGCCCACGGTCTGGCCGCTCTTCTTGACCATCAGGGTGTCGTAGGCGACGTACGCGACCAGTGCGATCAGCGACCAGAGCCACTGGCGGCCGGTGTTCACCTGGTTGGCGACGTCGTCCCAGTTGTCGTCGGAGTTGGTGCCCCAGCCGACCAGCAGGGAGATCACGAAGAGCGGTACGAAGATGATCAGCGCGTCGATGACGCGGGCCGCGAAGCGCCGGCCGAAGTCGGCGAGCGGTGGCATGCCGGCGAGGGGGTCGGGGGCCCCGCCGTACGGGCCGCCGCCGCCGTAGGGCCCCTGGTCGTACGGGCCGCCCGGCGGCGGGGTGCCGCCCGCGCTGCTGCCGTACGGACCGCCCTGCCCGGCACCGCCGTACGGGCCGCCGCCCTGACCCGGCCCGTACGGGGAGCCGGGCGGGGGTCCCTGCGGAGGCGGCGGGGGCGGCGGTTCGCCGCCGCCTCCTGGCCCGCCCGGACCGCTCGGCTCAGGCGGCTGCTTGCGGAACGGGTCGTCTCCGGGGGGCGGCGGCTGGTCGTTGCTCATGTGGGCAGTGCAACCCGCGGCCGGGACCCCCGCAAAAGGACGCACGCCGTTCGGGGGAACCCGGCTGATGCGCGCTCAGCCGCCCGGCCGCAGCCCCGGCCCCTGCTCCGGCGTCAGCCCCGGCCTCAGCTGCGTACGAACGTGTGCGCCAGCTTGTCGTGCCAGCACTGGCGCCAGGGCCGGTCGACGAGGCACCACAGGACGTTCACCACGCCGACGACGACGAGCCCGAGCACTCCGTACACGAGCCAGCGCCGCAGCGCCGCTCCGAACGCCGGCGGCTCGTGCGACTCGATGTCCACCACGGAGATGCCGAGCAGCTTCTTGCCGAGCGTGTGCCCCCACTTGGCCGTCGGCAGCGCCTCGTACAGGGCGCCGAGGACCAGGAACGCGGCGAGGACGATGCCGAACTGGACCGCCGTGGTCCCGTCCAGGAGCCAGACGGTGACCGTCTCGCCGGACTGCTTCGCCGCCGCGATCTTCTCGTCGACGTGGTCGAGGGCGCTGGTGACCAGCGGGAAGGCGATCGCGCCGAGGACTCCGCCCAGGAGCACGCTGTCGATCAGCCGGGCGGCGATCCGTCGGCCGAGCGGCGCTGGGCGGGCGGCGGCCTGGGCCTGCGCGATGGCCAGGAAGGGGTCGTTGACCGGCGGCTTCCAGGGCACGACGGCCGGTTCGGCGTCGCCGTCCTGGGCGAGTTGGTGCACCTGCTGGGCCCAGGACGCCGAGCCGCCGCCGGGCCCGTCGGTCACCGGCGGCAGGGCCTGGGCCTGGGGCTGGGCCTGCTCGGGGACCTGGGGCTGCACCGGCGCCTGCGGCTGGACCGGGGGCAGCGGCTGCGGCTGCGCGGCGGGCTGCGGGTTCGACGGCTGCGCGGCCCTGGGTCGTACGGCACGAATGGTCACCGTGCTGTCCGGCACGGGCCGCTCGGCGGGCCGCTCATCGCCGGCCGCGGCCTCCGGCCGCCTGCCCGCACCGGCGGACCGCACCCCGGGCAGCGCCCCGCCCGTGGGGTCCCCGCCCTGCTCCGGAATCCGCGGATCCGCCCCGGGACCAGCACCAGCACCGGCACCGCCCCAGGCCACCCCGCCCTGTGAGCCCTGGAAGCCGCTCTGCCGCGAGGAGTCCGCCTGCCACGCGCTTGCCGGCTCCGGCCGCGGGGGCTCCTCCAGCTCCTCCACGGGGTCCTCGTCCAAGAACACCGGCCCGGTCTCCTCGACCGCCGACGGCCCCGCCGCGCCGTCCCCCGCCCCGCCGACCGGCGCGGCCGGCGCAGCAGGAGCGGAGGGAGCGGGAGGGGCAGGAGGAGGAAGCGGAGCGGCGGGCTCGGGCGCCGCCGCCGTCGTCTGTTCCTCCTTGGGTGCGGGCCGGCTCGTACCGGGCACCCAGGACGCACCGTTCCAATACCGGACGTATCCAGGAATGGACGGGTCGGGGTAGTACCCGGGCGCAGGACTGCCGTCGCCGTCGTTCGGGGTTGGGGCGCTCATCACCGTGGTCCCGTATCTCCTCGCGAGCCTCGTTCAACCCACCACATGTACCAGACGCTTGCACACCCCCGCGTCTGTCCTGCGGTAACGACCACCATCCGGTGTGTCCCGCGCCGTCCGCGGCGCCGGCGGACGACGGGTGCGCGGGTCGGCGAAAAAAAACTTATCGAAGTCGCGTAAGAGTCGGGCGGCAACCCGCTCCCTCCTGTGTGGGCCCGAACCGGGGCCCCGACGACGAGGGAGAGAACATGCACTCCGTGGTGGAACGCGAACTGGAACTCCGGCTGGTGCTGTCCCCGGAGCGGAGCGTCACCGTGCCCGCTCGGCTGTCCTACCGCTCCGACGACCCGTACGCCGTGCACGTCACGTTCCACATCGGCTCGGAGAGTCCGGTGATGTGGACCTTCGCGCGGGAGTTGCTGGTGGAGGGGGTCTTCCGGCCGTGCGGGCACGGGGACGTACGGATCTGGCCGACCAAGGCCGACGGGCGGAACGTGGTGCTGATGGCGCTCAGTTCGCCGGACGGGGACGCGTTGCTCGAAGCGCCGTCCGCGCCGGTGTCGGCGTGGTTGGAGCGGACGCTGCGGGTGGTGCCGCCCGGGGAGGAGTCGGAGAACCTCGGGATCGACGACGGGATCGCCGGACTGCTGGCCCACCATCCGGCCGACGGCCGCGCGGGGGGCGGCCGGCACGGGGCGCCGGCGGACGGTGAGCCGCGGGACGGCGATGCCTGACGGGCGCGGGGCGTCCTCAGGAGGCCGCGCCGTCGCGTTCCCCGTCGGGTGCGGTCAGGAACTCCAGGTTGTGGCCGTCCGGGTCCTCGACGTAGAAGCCGCGACTGCCGTGGATCAGATAGGTGTTGCCGGGGTCCCGGTGCACCGGGTCGCTCCAGTACGGCAGTTCGCGCTCGGACACCTTGGCGAGGATGCGCTCGAAGAGGTCGTCGGGAACGCGGAAGGCGAGGTGCTGCATGGTGACGTCGCCGTCAGTGTCGTAGTAGTCGAGCGTCGGGCCGTCCTCCAATTGCAGGGCGGCGAACGGGCCGACGGCCTGCGGTTCCGGCGTCTCGATCAGTTCGGCGAGGAAGCGGGCTCCCCGGAAGCGGTCCTTGCTGAAGACGACGGTGTGGTCCAAACGCGCGGACATGGCTGCTCCTTCTTCTTCTCGCTGTTGCGTGGTCGTGCTTCAACGGTAGGAGCGCGGGGCGCGGCGCAGCCATCGGGCATTGGCCCTAGGGCCCCGGTCCGCCCGGGGGCGGGACGGGGCTTAGGTCGTGCCCGTGCAGTCCCTGCGCGAACAGCCCACCACCGGCCGGTGGAGACCAACGCCCCCGCAGAGCCACGGCGGCTACGTCCAGAGGCGCAGGGACGCGCGGGACGCTACGGACGCGGCCTGAGTCGGGACTACGGCGAGCGATGCGCGGCGCGGTGGGCGGCCGGGGCGATGCCGCGCAGGCGTTTGAACGCGACGCTCAGGGCGAACGCGTTGGCGTACCCGACCCGACGGGCGACGGCCTCCACGGTGTCGTCCGTGGTCAGCAGCAGATCGGCGGCGGTGTCGACGCGCCAGGACGCCAGGTACGCCATGGGGGGTTCGCCGACCTCCGCGGTGAAGTGGCGGGCGAGCGCGGCGCGGGAGACGCCGGTGCGGGCGGCGAGGTCGGCGACGGTCCAGCGGCGGGCGGGGTCGTCGTGGAGCAGCCGTAGGGCCGGGCCGACCATGGGGTGGTCCCAGGCGCGGTACCACGGCGGCGACTGGGCCCCGGGGCGGTCGAACCAGGCGCGCAGGGCCGCGAGCAGCATCAGGTCGAGGAGGCGGTCGAGCACGGTGCGGCGGCCGGGGCGGGTCGTCGCGATCTCCTGGGCGAGCAGTTCCAGCAGCGGGTGGCCGCACTGTGCGCCGGGGACGACGAGGACGTCGGGCAGGGCGCGCAGCAGCCGGTCGCTGACGCTGCCGCGGGCCTCGTACACCCCGCTGAGCAGCATCGCCGCGGGCTCGGGCGCGGCGTTCGGGACGGGTGTGCCGGCCAGCACGTCGATGCCGTCGCCGCCGGGCGGGGGACAGTAGGCCGCGGCGGTCACCAGGGTCCTCGGCGCGGCGCCCGGTTCGTCGGCGACCGTGTACGGCGCCCGGCCGCGCACCACCGCGACCGCGCCCTCCTCGACGGCCACGGGTTCGCCGCCGTCGGGCAGGAGCCAGCCCCGGCCGCGCACCATCGTCACCAGCGTCAGCGGTGTGCCGCCGGCGAACCGCAGGGACCACGGCCCGTCCACGCAGGCGCACCGGAAGAGCGCACCGCGCGCCCGCACCCCGTCCAGCAGTTCGGCCAGGACGTCCACACCCGCGTCCGCACCCGCGTCCGCACTCGTCGCGCTCGTCGCACTCGTCGCGCTCGTCGCCATGACAAGAGAGCGTAGACGCTGAGACATGGATACGAGCTGCTGAGCCATGGAGCGTCTTCCGCCGGCCGGATTCACTGGGGGCATGACACAGCACGACATCCTCGTCCTCGGCGGTACGGGCACCACCGGCCGCCGCGTCGCCCGCCGGCTGAAGGAGCTCGGGCACGTCGTCCGGATCGGTTCGCGCTCCGCCGACCCGCGCTTCGCCTGGGAGTCCCCCGCGACCTGGGACGCAGCCCTCGACGGCGTCGACGCCGTCTATCTCGTACCGCTCGACGGCGCTCTGCTCACCCGGCCGTTCGTGGCGCGCGCCGAGGAGCGCGGGGTGCGTCGGATCGTCCTGTTGTCGGGGCGCGGGGTCGACCTGCCGGGGTACATGGACCACTCGCAGCCGGCGGCGCGGACCCACGTCGACGGCGAGGCGGCGATCCGGTCGGCGCGCTCGGCGGAGTGGACCGTGCTGCGGCCGGGGTGGTTCGCGCAGAACTTCAGCGAGGGGTTCTTCCTGGACGCGGTGCGCTCGGGCGAGCTCAAGCTGCCCGGCGAGGACGGTGCGGCGTCGTTCGTGGACGCGGAGGACATCGCGGCGGTCGCGGTGGCCGCGCTCACCGAGGACGGGCACGCGGGACGCACGTACGAGCTGTCCGGGCCGGGGGCGCTGAGCCTGGGCGAGGTGGCCGCGGAGATCTCCGCGGCTTCGGGGCGCACGGTGCGCTACGTGCCGGTGCCGCCGGCGGACTTCGTAGCCGAGATGACGGCGCAGGGGTGGTCTCCGGAGGACGCCGAGGCGTACGTGGAGATCCTCTCGCCGGTGCGGCGCGGTCTGGACGCGCACCTGTCCACCGGGGTGCAGGAGGCGCTGGGGCGGCAGCCGCGCGACTTCGCCGCGTTCGCCGCGGACGCGGCGGCGGCCGGCGCCTGGAGCTGATCGACGCCCGTGGCGGGTCGGGGCGGGCCCGGGGGAACGACCTGCCACGTCGGCGGCCGGCAAACGCATACGGGCGTCAGAAGACCTTGCCGGGGTTCAGGATGCCCAGTGGGTCGAAGGTCCGCTTGATGCCGCGCTGCAACTCCACCCCCACCGGCCCCAACTCCCGCGCCAGCCACTCCTTCTTCAGCACCCCGACCCCGTGCTCCCCCGTGATCGTGCCGCCGAGTTCCAGCCCGAGCGCCATGATCTCGTCGAACGACTCGCGGGCGCGCCGGGTCTCGTCCGCATCCGTGTGGTCGAAGCAGACGACGGGGTGGGTGTTGCCGTCGCCGGCGTGGGCGCAGACGCCGATCGTCAGCCCGTGCTTCTCGGCGATCGCCGCCGTCCCGTCGATCATCGCGCCCAGCCGGGAGCGCGGGACGCACACGTCGTCGATCATCGTCGCCGACTTCACGGCCTCCAGTGCGGTCAGCGCCGTCCGCCGGGCCTTGAGGAGGAGTTCGGACTCGGCGACGGTGTCGGCCGGTACGACCCCGGTGGCGCCGGCGGCCGTGCACAGCTCGCCGACCGCGGCCAGGTCCGCCGTCGGGTCGGGGGTGTCGAACGCGGCCAGCAGCAGCGCCTCGGTGGTTTCCGGCAGCCCCATCCGGCCGAGCGCGTTGACGGCGCGGATGGTCGTGGCGTCCATCAGCTCCAGCAGCGACGGCGCGTGCCCGCGCTCCATGATCGCGCAGATGGCGTCGCAGGCCGCCGCCGCGCTCGGGAACTCGGCCGCGAGCACCAACTGCCGCGGCGGCTTGGGCTTCAGCGCCAGCACCGCCTTCACGACCACCCCCAAACTGCCCTCGGAGCCCACGAACAGCCGGGTCAGGTCGTAGCCGGCGACGCCCTTCGCGGTACGCCGGCCGGTGGTGAGCAGTCGGCCGTCGGCGAGGACGACGTCCAGGCCGAGTACGTACTCCGCGGTCACCCCGTACTTGACGCAGCACAGGCCGCCGGACGCGGTGCCGATGTTCCCGCCGATGGTGCAGGTCTCCCAGCTGGAGGGGTCGGGCGGGTAGTAAAGTCCGCGCTCCTCCACCGCGCGCGACAGCACGGCGTTCACCACGCCCGGCTCCACGACGGCGATCCGGTCGACCGGGCTGATCTCCAGGATGCGGTCCATCTTGACCAGCGACAGCACGATGCAGCCGTCCGTGGCGTTCGCCGCGCCCGACAGGCCCGTGCGGGCGCCCTGCGGGACGACGGGGACGCGCAGCTCGGTAGCGGTGCGCAGCACGTGCTGCACCTGCTCCACGGTGCGCGGCAGGACGACGACGGCGGGCGTGCCGGCGGCACAGAAGCTCGCCATGTCCCGTCCGTAGGAAACGGTGACGTCGGGGTCGGTGATCAGGGCTTCGGCGGGCAGCCCGGCGCGCAGCCTGCGCAGGAGGTCGGCAGGGCCGTCGAGGCCGGCACCGCTCGGTCGGTCGAGGAGGTCGTCCGTGCGTCCAGCGTCCATGCCTCCAGCCTCGCACCGGCGGCCATCGGTGTGAACCCGTACCCCGCCCACCTGGATGATCGTCGTACCGTACGCGTACTGCCGCACAGTGATCGTCATGAAGGGCGAAGCTGCGAAGAACGTCGCGGTCGGCACGCTGGTCGTCGCGACGCTGATCACCGGAGTGGTGCTGGCCTTCCCCGGCACGGGCCGGCAGGGCCCGCCGCCGCTGCCCGGCCCCCTCGCGCGCGCCGAGACGGCGGTGCTGGCGGGCGCGCCCGCTTCGGTGCCGGAGCTGGACGCGCTGATCGCGGACCGGCGCACGTGGCTCAAGGGGCACCCGAAGGACGAGGCGTCGTGGGCGGCGCTGGGCTCCGCGTACACGGAGCGGGCGGTGCGAGCCGCGGACTGGTCGGCGTACGGCAAGGCCGAGCAGGCGCTGAAACGGTCCCTCGCGGCGCTCCCGGGCGAGCGCGGCAACACCGACGCGCTGCTGGGGCTCGCCGTGCTCGCGGGCGCCCGCAACGACTTCGTCGCGGCGAAGGAGTACGCGACGCTGGCGCGCAAGCAGAAGCCGCGGCGCTGGACCGTGCACCGCGCGCTGGTCGACGCGTACAGCGGGCTCGGGGACCACAAGGCGGCCGAGAAGTCGCTGGAGTCGGTGCAGAGCCTGTACGACGGGGCGCAGGCGCGCAGTCTGGCGGCCCGGGTGTACCGCGACCGCGGCTGGCGCGAGGACGCGGCGGCGAGCGCGTACGACGCGGTCGGCGCGGCGCGCGGGGCCACGGAGCGGGCGCACGCGCTGTGGCGACTCGGCGAGTTGTCGTGGGAGCGGGGGGAGCCGGAGGAGGCGGTCGGCAGCTACGACGCGGCGCTGCGGCTCGCCCCCGACCTGCATCCGGCGCTCGCCTCCCGGGCCCGGGCCCTCGCCGCCGTCGGCCGCACGGACGAGGCGCTGCGCGACTACCGCGCCGCGCTGACGAAGGCGGCGCTGCCGGAGTACGCCCTGGAGGCGGGCGAGTTGGCGCAGTCCCTGGACCTCGACGCGGAGGCGACGGCCTTCTACGGGCAGGTGCGCGCCGCCGGGGAGCGGGCCGCGGCGCAGGGGGTGAACGTCCAGCTCACGCTGGGCCGCTACGAGGCCGACCACGGGGACCCGGCGGAGGCGGTGCGCATGCTGCGGGCCGAGTGGGACCGGGGCCGGCGCAGCCCGGAGACGGCGGACGCGCTGGCGTGGGCGCTGCACAGGGCGGGGCGGTCGAAGGAGGGGCTGCCGCAGTTGGTGAAGGCGATGAAGGACGGGCCGCGCAGTGCGCTCTTCGCGTACCACCGGGGCGAGATCGAGCGCTCCCTCGGCATGTACGGGGCGGCCCGCCGCCACATCGGCGAGGCCCTGCGCACGAACCCGTCCTTCTCCCCGCTGCTGGCCCCGGCCGCCCGGTCGGCGCTCACGGCGCTGGGCGAGCCGCCCGAGGGCGGTCCGCGCAAGTTGACGGGTCGCGAGGGTCAGGGCGGCTCGGGCGGCACGCCGGCGGGCCAGCAGCGCCGCACCGGGACGGGTCAGAGGGTGGCGTAGACGATCAGGTTGTCCACGGGGTGCCCTTCGGCGTCGAACTCCCCGTCGCAGGTGACGAGTCGCAGTTCGGGGCCGGAGGTCGGCCCGTAGACGCGCTGGGTGGGGAACGCGGTCTTCTTCACGGTCTCGGTGCCGGTGACCGTGAAGGTGCGGGTCGTCCCGCGGGCGTCGCGCACCTCGATCTTCGCGCCCTTCGCGAGCTTCTTGAGGTCGTGGAAGACGGCGGGCCCGTACTTGGTGTCGTTGTGCCCGATGACGACCCCGGGCCCGCGCTGCCCGGGCACGGCCCCGCCGGTGTACCACCCGGCGGTCATCCCCTTCTCGGCGGGCGGCACTTCGACGGTCTGGTCGGCGTTGAGCCCGAGCTTCATCAGGTCGCTGCTGACCCCGATGGAGGGGATGGCGACGTGTACGGGTTCGGCGACGGACGCCTTCGTGGACGAGGCCGTGGACGGGTCCGTGGACCGGGGCTCTGACCGGCGCTCCGGCCGGGCCTCGGTGCCGACCGACGTACTGGACCCGGCGACGCGCCCGCCGCCCTCGTCCCGGACCCCGTCTCCGTCCCCCGAACACCCGACGACCACCAGCAGACCGAGCGCGAGGGCCGCAAGGCGGGAGAAGACTGCGTGACGCATGTGAAGCTCCAAGAGGGGTGACCGCGACGGGGCCGGGCAGGCGGACGACGAACTGAGCGACTCGGGGGCGCAGTCGTACGGGACGGGCCGCACTCCACTGCGCGGCCCGTCCAGCAGCGGAAGATCAGGCCGCAGTCGCCCGGGCCGTACCGCGGCGGCGCACCAACACGCCCCCGCCCACCAGCACCAGCGCACCCACACCGGCCGCGACACCGACACCGGCGCCGGAGGCGGCGCCCTCGGTGACCTCGGGCCGCTCCCCCGCGGCCACGCCACCGCGCGGCAGGACGATCCTCGGCACCTCCGCCGACTTGCTGTCCCCGCGGAAGATCACGCAGGCGTCAGCCTTGTCGGTCGGCTTCGCCTTTGCCGTGCTGCCGCCCTCCGTCTTGATGGGCAGGCACTTCACGTCCTTGGCCCTCTCCGGGGACGGCTTCGGCTTCTCGTCGGCGAACGCGGCACCGGCCGGCGCCAGCACCGCGCCGAGGGCGACAGCGGTGACGGCGAGGGCCCGCAGCGGGCGACGACGGCGGCACACAGACGCTTCGGTCATACGGATGTCTCCAATCCGGGGGTCCCGAAGGGGCTCGGAACCGTATGACCGCAAGGCTGGCCGGGAGTTGTGAGGATCCTGTCAGATCCCGGTGTCCTCCCCGTCAGCCCCGACCGCGACCGGCAGCAGCAGTGTGAAGACGGACCCCTTCCCCACCCGGCTGGCCGCCTCCACCGAGCCGCCGTGCGCCTCCGCCAGCTTCCGGACGATCGCGAGGCCGAGCCCGCTGCCGCCGGTGCGCCGGTTGCGGGACTTGTCCGCGCGCCAGAAGCGGTCGAAGACGTACGGGAGGTCGTCCGCCGCTATGCCGCTGCCGGTGTCGGCGACCTCGATCGCCACCCGCCGGCCCGCCCCCTCGCCCTCGCTTTCGCCGTCACCCGCGCCCGCCCGGTACGCCCGCAGGGTGACCGTGCCGCCGCGCGGGGTGTGGCGCACGGCGTTGGAGACGAGGTTGTCGACGGCCTGGCGCAGCCGGACGGGGTCGGCCGCCAACTCCCCCGCGTCGGCGCCGGCTTCCGACACCGTCAAGGTGACGCCCGCCGCCTCCGCGCGCGGCGCGTGCGCCGCGGCGACCTGCGGCAGCAGCTCGTCGATCCGCACCGGCACCGGGGACAGCCGCAGCTCTCCCGCGTCCGCCTGGGCCAGGTCCTGGAGGTCGTCGATGATGTGCTGGAGCTGGACGGCCTCCTCCAGGAGGGAGGAGACGAACGCCGGGTCGAGTTCCGCCACCCCGTCCTGCGCGCCTTCCAGCCAGCCCCGGATGGTGCTCAGCGGCGTGCGGAGTTCGTGCGCGACGTCGCCGACCATCTCGCGGCGCTGGTGTTCGAGCCGGGTGCGGTGTTCCGCCATGTCGTTGAACGCCGCGGCCAGCCGGCCCATTTCGTTGTCCCCGCGGACCGGCACGGGCTCCGCGGCTCCGCCGTCCTTCATCCGCTGTGCGGCGGCGGTGAGGGCGCGCAGCGGCCGGACGAGCCGGGTGGCCGCCAGCACGGACGCCCCCACGGTCAGCGCCAGCACCAGCGCCGCGGCGCCCGCGATGCGCGCGGTGTTCTCCGGGGAGAGGTCGAAGCCGGGGACCTCCGCGCCGTCGGGGTCGCTGATGAACAGCAGCGCGGGGGACGACACGTACGAGCCGAGTTGGTCGCGGCGGGCGGTGTCGACGCAGTTCTCCACGACGCTGTCCACCCGGACGACGACCCGGGCGTCCGGCTCCTTCCTCGGCTCGGCCGCCCGCGGGGTGGCCTGCCCCGCGGTGCTCGGATCGGCCGGCGTCACCAACAGGATTCGCTCCTTGGGAGTTTGGCCGAGCACGGCGATCTTCGCGTCCGGTCCGGAGCCGAACTCCATCGTGAGCGGAACACTCTTGTGGCCCTTGCGGCTCAGGCAGTCGTCGGAGAGCTTGGTGAGCGCCTTGAGCGCCGCGCTCTCGGTTTCGGTGGGGACCTCCAGGCGCCCGAGCCCGCACTGGTCGCGGAGCTCGCCGGTCTCGTACCCGGCGGCCCGCACCCAAGAGCGCCCGCTGGGGGCGGTCACGCGCTCGGCGGTGACGGACCGCTCGCCCAGGCAGTCGACGACGGCGTCCGCGACGGAACGCAGCCGGGCGCCCTCCTCGGCGGTCAGCCGGAAGGGGCCGACGGCCCGGGCGTCGATGCCGCCCGGGGTCAGCGCGCCCTTTCCGCTCCCGGCCGTGCCGACGGGGACCGACCCTTGGTCGGCCTTCTGCTCCGCGGTGGGGTCGAGCACGGCTTCGGTGTTGAGCGGATCGATGACGGCGGAGGCGTTCTCGGGCAGCGCGGGCGGCGCCCCGCCGGTCGCGGAGTCCGCGATGGGGACGCGGGCGCGGGTGGTCAGCGCGATCCGGCGGTCGTACTTCTCGGCGAGCGCGGTGACCTGGCGCTGGACGCCGTCCCACTGGGGGGTGGTCGCGGCGTGGCCGAGGAGCGTCCGGTAGATCAGAGCGTCCGTGGTGAGGTTCCGGCCCTGTTCCCGCTTGATGGCGCCGGAGGTGGTCTGGGCGGCCAGCCAGGCGGTCGCGGCGACGGAGCAGACGGCGACGAGGGCGGAGACGGCCAGCAGCCGACCCAACAGGCTCTTGCGCAACGGCAGTCGACGCCCGTGCACCCGCCCGCGCTTGCGCCCTGTGGCGGCGCGGTCAGGACGCACGGCCGGCGCCCTTCGCCGGGTCCGCGAGCTTGTAGCCCACGCCGAAGACGGTGAGCAGCCGTTGGGGCTTCTTCGGCTGGTGCTCGATCTTCTTGCGGAGGTTCATGATGTGGACGTCCACGGTCCGGTCGCCTATGTAGCGGGTGTAGCCGTGGAGTTCTTGAAGGAGGCGCTGGCGGGTGAAGACCCGGCCCGGCTCGGCTGCCATGGCGGTGAGGATGCGGAACTCCCCCGGGGTGCAATCGACTCCGGCGCCGTCCAGGGTGATCTCGTGCCGCTCGGGGTCGATCACGAGGGCGCCGACGGTGATCAGGTGTTCCTCGACGGGGGCGGGGGCAGCGGCGGGGGCGGCTGCGCCGCGGGGCCCCGCGGCGGACGCGGAGCGGCGCAGCAGCGTGCGCACCCGGGCCATCAACTCCCGCGGGCTGTAAGGCTTCGTCATGTAGTCGTCGGCGCCGAGGTCGAGCCCGAGCAGGAGGTCGTCCTCCGTGGTGCGGGCAGTGAGCATCAGCACGGGGAGTTCGTACGCCTCGGCGCGCAGGATGCGCAGCACGTCGAGCCCGTCGGTGCGGGGCATCATCACGTCGAGCACGAGGAGGTCCGGCGCCCGGCGGCGGACCTGCTCGACGGCGGCGCGGCCGTCCGTCACGACCGTGACCGCGTGGCCTTCCCGCTGGAGGTAGCGGCGGACCAACTCGGCCTGCTTGTCGTCGTCCTCGGCGATCATCACATGTGCGCACACGCCTCGATGGTAGGCAGAGCGTCGAACGCGTGCGCAGGGCTGTAGATAACCCCGGGGAAACAGTCGCGGACGGACGGCCGGGCGCGGTTCGCGCCGGCCGTCCCCACGACGGCGTGGACCGTTCGGACGGCGTGAACCGTGCGGGCAGCGTGGGCCGCTCGGACGGCGTCAGAGGTTGCCGCGCTTCTCCTGCTCGCGCTCGATCGCCTCGAACAGCGCCTTGAAGTTGCCCTTGCCGAAGCCCATGGAGCCGTGCCGCTCGATCATCTCGAAGAAGACCGTCGGCCGGTCCTGGACGGGCTTGGTGAAGATCTGCAGCAGATAGCCGTCCTCGTCGCGGTCGACGAGGATCTTCAGCTCCCGCAGGGTCTCCACCGGCACCCGGGTCTCGCCGGCCCACTCGCCGAGGGTGTCGTAGTACGAGTCGGGGGTGTCGAGGAACTGGACGCCGGCGGCCCGCATGGCCCGCACCGAGGCGACGATGTCGTTGGTGGCGAGCGCGATGTGCTGGACGCCGGCGCCGCCGTAGAACTCCAGGTACTCGTCGATCTGCGACTTCTTCTTCGCGATCGCGGGCTCGTTGATCGGGAACTTCACCTTCAAGGTGCCGTCGGCGACGACCTTCGACATGAGGGCGGAGTACTCGGTGGCGATGTCGTCGCCCACGAACTCCTTCATGTTGGTGAAGCCCATGACCTTGTTGTAGAAGCCGACCCACTCGTTCATCCGACCGAGTTCGACGTTGCCCACGCAGTGGTCGATGGCCTGGAAGGTGCGGCGGGCCGGCGGCTCGACGATCGGGGCGGCGGCGGTGAAGCCGGGCAGGTACGGCCCGTCGTAGCCGGAGCGCTCCACGAGGGTGTGCCGGGTCTGGCCGTAGGTCGCGATCGCGGCGAGGACGACGGTCCCGTGCTCGTCCTTGAGCTCGTACGGCTCGGTGATGCCGCGGGCGCCGTGCGCGGTGGCGTAGGCGTACGCGGCACGGACGTCCGGGACCTCGATGGCGAGGTCCACCACGCCGTCGCCGTGCTCGGCGACGTGCTCGGCGAGGAAGGCGCCCCACTCCGAGGTCCGCTTGATGACGGAGGTGAACACGAACCTGGCGGAGCCGTTCTCCAGCACGTAACTGGCCGTCTCTCGGCTGCCGTTCTCCGGCCCGGCGTAAGCGACGAGCTTCATCCCGAAGGCGGTGGAGTAGTAGTGGGCGGCCTGCTTGGCGTTGCCGACGGCGAAGACGACCGCGTCCATTCCCTTCACCGGGAAGGGGTCGGCCTCGCGCGCGGTGGTGGGGTGGTGATCGATGGTCTCAGTCATGGTTGCAGGCTCCACCCGATCCACAAGGTGCGCAATAGTTCGTCGTTCCTCTGGGCAACCTGTCCAGCCGGGGTCCACGATGGTGGCCCCTTCTGTACATGATGACCATCGGGGAGCGGGTATGGCGATCGATCATTTGGACGGCCGGCTCATCGTGCTGCTGGCCCGGGAGCCCCGCATCGGCGTCCTGGAGGCGTCGCGGCGCCTGGGGGTCGCCCGGGGCACCGTCCAGGCGCGGCTCGACCGGCTCCGGTCGAACGGGGTGATCAGGGGCTTCGGCCCGGACGTCGACCCGGCGGCGCTCGGCTATCCCGTGACGGCCTTCGCGACGCTGGAGATCAAGCAGGGGCAGGGCTCGGACGTGCGCAGCCATCTGGCGTCCGTGCCCGAGGTGCTGGAGCTGCACACCACGACCGGGCACGGCGACATGCTCTGCCGGCTGGTGGCGCGCTCCAACGCGGACCTCCAACGGGTGATCGACCGGGTGGTGGGCTTCGGCGGCATCGTCCGGGCGTCCACGGCGATCGTGATGGAGAACCCGGTGCCGCTGCGGATCATCCCGCTGGTGGAGCAGGCGGCGACGGGCGAGCCGGGATCCGGCTGAGCCCCGACAACTCGATACAAAGAAGTCTTTGCAACGAGGTGGATGCAAAGCTATCTTTGCATCATGTCGGAACGCCCAGACCACTCAGACCGCTCAGACGCCGCCGATGACCGGCGCGAGTACCGGCCGCTGGATCCGCGGTCGCTGCGCGGCCTCGCCCATCCCCTGCGCATCCGACTGCTGACCTCCCTGCGCCACGACGGACCCGCCACCGCGTCCGGCCTCGCGGAGAAGCTCGGCGAGTCCAGCGGGGCGACCAGCTACCACCTGCGGCAGCTCGCCGCCCACGGCTTCGTCGAGGACGCGCCCGGGCGCGGCAAGGGCCGGGAGCGGTGGTGGCGGGCCTCCGCGGACGGCACGAGCATCGACCACTCGCTGTTCACCGACCCCGACCCCGCGGTGCGCGGCGCGGCGGACCTGTTCATCCACGAGATCGCGACGCTCCACACCGAGGAGGTCAGCACCTGGCTCGGCACCGCGCACGAGTGGCCCGAAGCCTGGCGGCGCAGCTCGGACCTCAGCGACTTCACACTGCGGCTGACGCCCGCGCAGGCGTTGGACCTACGGGACCGGGTGCACGCCCTGATCCAGGACTACCACGCACAGGCCCCGGGGCCCGACGCGGCGGACGCGGAGAAGGTCCGGGTGCACCTGCACACGTTCCCGCGCGGCGACGGCCGGCGGGACGATCCGAGAGGGGACGGACAATGAGCGAGGCCCACCCGGACTTCCGGCTCCGACTGGCCGCGGAGCGCGCCGCGCGGCTGCGGGTCCGGGCCGCCGCATCCGCGCTGGCCGCGCGGGCACGGGCGCAGCGCCCGCCCCGGACGCCGCTGCGGGTGCGCTTGGGGTGGGCCCTGGTGGAGGTGGGCCTGCGGCTGGTCCAGCGGCGGGCGGTGCCGTTGCGGTCCCGTACGGTTTGAGCGGCCCGTACCGGCGAGGCGCCGGGCGATCAGCAGGAGGGGACCTTCTCGCCCTTCTGCAGGTCCCGCAGCGCGTCCACCGCGCCGTCGAGCGTGGTGACGGGAATGAGCTGGAGCCCCTTCGGCAACTCGGCCTCGGCGTCCGCGCACTCCCCCTTGGGCACCAGGAAGACGGTCGCGCCGTCCCGCTTGGCCGCCTGCGTCTTCAGGGAGACCCCGCCGACCTCGCCGACCTCGCCGTCCGGGCTGATCGTGCCCGTACCCGCGACGGTACGGCCGCCGGTGAGGTCGCCGCCGGCGCCGTTGCCGTCGAGCTTGTCCACGATCCCCAGCGAGAACAGCAGCCCTGCGCTCGGCCCGCCGATGTCCTCCAGCCGCAGGGAGACCTTCACCTTCGCGGGGTCCTCGTCGAGGTACGAGAGCGCGGCCTTCGCCGCGTCGTGCTGCGACTCCTCCATCGCCTCCAGGTTGATCTTCTCCACCTGCTGGTCGGACTTCCCCGCGGGATAGACCGACTCCCGCGGCAGCACCGCGCGGTCCGTGCGGAACCAGCTGTCCACGACGTCCTGGACGTCCACGTCCGTGGACGGCCCGGTCGCCACGATCGTCGTCATGCGCAACTGCCCGGTCGTCTTGCGCACGGGCGCGCCCTCGATCGAGATGACGGGCTGGCCGTCCTGCGTCCCGAGCACGTCCGCGGTGGACCCCGGCTGGGCGATCACGAACGGCAGCGGCACGAAGGCCGCGACCGCGAGCAGCGCGAGGACGGGCAGGGCGCTGAGGGCGATGGCGCGGGGGCGAGTGAGACGGGAGAGCACGGGGCCAATCTAGTCGCAGCGCCGCGGGTGCAGCGCCCCGACCACGTCTTGGCCGGCGGGGACGGGCTCGGCTGCCCCGCGGCTCCCTGTGCCGAGGACTGCCGGCGGGCGGCTGCGGGTCGTACGTGGCCTGGTCGCGCAGTTCCGCTCCAGGGCGCTGTTGCGCCGTACTGGCGACGCGGTGATGACGCCTGCGGCCCGGTGGCGGGTTTCTCGCGCAGTTCCCCGCGCCCCTCATTACCCACGCCCTGCGGGCGTAGGCCCGGCCTGTGGACGAGCCTGCAGGTGACCGACGGAGGCAGCGAGACAGGGGCGCTGGGGTCCCCCAGGCCCTCTGGGGCCGAGATGGGGGTACCCCCGTGCCCTCAGGGCACAGGGGAGGAACTGCGCGGGCAACCCGGCACCGGGCCGCAGGCGCCGTCACCGCATCCGCGCCCGTCAAAGCGCGGCAGGCATCACCGTAGGGCTTCGGCCACCTCGCGCGCCGCGTCGACCACGCGGGGGCCCACGCGTTCGGGGACCGAGTCGGCGAGCATCACCACGCCCACGCTGCCCTCTATGCCGGTCACCCCGACGAGGGGAGCCGCCGCGCCGCTCGCGCCCGCCTCCAACTCGCCGTGGGTGAGGGTGTAGCCGGGGTCGTCGGCGGGGGCCTGGCGCGCGGCGAGGATCGCCTTGCCCGCGGCGCCCCGGTCGAGCGGGTGGCGGAACCCGGCCCGGTACGCGACGTGGTAGTCGGTCCAGGTGGGCTCGACCACGGCGACGGCGAGCGCCTCCGCGCCGTCCACGAGCGTGAGGTGGGCCGTCGCGCCGATGTCCTCGGCGAGCGCCCGCAGCGCGGGCATCGCGGCCTCGCGCACCAGGGGGTGCACCTGGCGCCCCAGGCGCAGCACGCCGAGGCCGACCCTCGCCCGGCCGCCGAGGTCGCGGCGGACGAGGGCGTGCTGCTCCAGGGTGGCGAGCAGCCGGTAGACGACGGTGCGGTTGACGCCGAGTTTTCCGGACAGCTCGGTGACGGTCAGCCCGTGGTCGGTGTCGGCGAGCAGCTTGAGGACACGCAGTCCCCGGTCGAGCGTCTGGGAGGTCTCCGCGGTCACGACGCCCTCTCCTTCGGAGTGAGTGACGGCGGGTCCCCCGGTCGTCGCGGCACCGGTCCCGTCGGCGTCGCACCGAGGGCCCACCGACGGGCCATGGCACACCGGTTGGGCTCCGCGGCTGCGCTGCCACGGGGCGCTTGATTGTGTGACGGGGACAGTAGCGAGCTGGTTCGCTCAGCGGAAGACCCCGTCCAGAATCCGGTCCCACGGATGTGATATGGGACCGGTTCCTCCCTGTTCCTCCCCAAGAAGCACCCCGTGATCGGCCGCGCCGACCGCCCCGCCGACCGCCGCGCCGGTCACCGCATCCGCGTCGCCCACTCCTGGACCTTCTTGATCCGCTCCCGGATCTGCCCGGCCGTCGCCTCCGCGCTCGGCGGCCCGCCGCACACCCGCCGCAGCTCGGTGTGGATGACGCCGTGCGGCTTGCCGCTCTGGTGGACGTACGCGCCGACCATCGTGTTCAGCTGCTTGCGCAGTTCCAGCAGTTCCTTGTGGGAGACCACGGGCCGGCGCTCGGCCGGCAGCTCCAGCAGGTCGGCCTCGGTGTCCGGCTTCTTGCGGCTGTGCGCGATCTGTCGGGCCTGCCGCTTCTGCAGCAGCATCTGCACCTGGTCGGGTTCGAGGAGGCCGGGGATGCCCAGGTAGTCCTGCTCCTCCTCGCTGCCGGGGTGCGCCTGCATGCCGAACTCGGCGCCGTTGTACATCACCCGGTCGAAGACGGCGTCCGACTCCAGTGCCTCGAAGGGCAGTTGGTCCTGATCGCCGGTGTCCTCGTCCTGCGCCTTGTTCGCCTCGTCCAGCTCCTTCTCGGACTCGGCGTACGGGTCCTCCTCGCCCTCCTTCTTGGGCCGGTCGAGGACGTGGTCGCGCTCGACCTCCATCTCGCCGGCGAAGCCGAGCAGGTTGGGGATGGTCGGCAGGAAGACGGACGCGGTCTCGCCGCGCCGCCGGGAGCGCACGAAGCGCCCCACGGCCTGGGCGAAGAAGAGCGGCGTGGAGATGGTGGTGGCGTACACGCCGACGGCGAGCCGGGGCACGTCGACGCCCTCGGACACCATCCGCACCGCCACCATCCAGCGGTCCGTGCCCTCGCTGAAGTCGTCGATGCGCTTCGAGGCGCCCGTGTCGTCGGAGAGGACCACGGTCGCCTTGGTGCCGGTGATCTCCCGGATCAGCTTGGCGTACGAACGCGCCGAGTCCTGGTCGGAGGCGATGACGAGCCCGCCGGCGTCCGGCACCGACTTGCGGACCTCGATCAACCGCTGGTCGGCGGCGCGCAGCACGTTCGGCATCCACTCCCCGCGCGGGTCCAGCGCGGTGCGCCACGCCTGGGAAACCGCGTCCTTGGTCATCGGCTCGCCGAGCCTGGCCTCGACCTCGTCGCCGGCCTTGGTGCGCCAGCGCATGTTGCCGCTGTACGAGAGGAAGATGACGGGCCGCACGACGCCGTCGGCCAGCGCGTTGCCGTATCCGTACGTGTAGTCGGCGGCGGATCGGCGGATGCCGTCGTTGCCCTCCTCGTACATGACGAACGGGATCGGGTTGGTGTCCGAGCGGAACGGGGTGCCGGTCAGCGCCAGGCGCCGGGTCGCCGGCTCGAACGCCTCCAGGCACGCCTCGCCCCAGGACTTGGAGTCGCCGGCGTGGTGGATCTCGTCCAGGATCACCAGCGTCTTGCGCTGCTCGCAGCGGTTGCGGTGCAGCATCGGCCGCACCCCGACTCCCGCGTACGTCACGGCGACGCCCTGGTACTCCTTGCTGAGCGGACCGGCGCTGTACTCCGGGTCCAGCTTGATCCCTATCCGCGCCGCGGCGGCGGCCCACTGCTTCTTCAGGTGCTCCGTCGGCGCGACCACGGTGACCTGTTGCACCACGTGGTGGTGGAGCAGCCAGGAGGCGAGGGTGAGCGCGAAGGTGGTCTTCCCGGCGCCGGGCGTCGCTACCGCGAGGAAGTCCCGCGGCTGTTCCTGTACGTACCTGTCCATGGCCGACTGCTGCCAGGCGCGCAGCTTCCCCGCGGTGCCCCAGGGGGCACGGCCGGGGAAGGCGGGAGAGAGGTGGTGGGAGTGGGCGGCGGTGGTAGTCACGGTCTCCGGTTCGACGGGCGCGACGGGCACGGAGCCCCGGGTTCCACGGGGCTGGGGTCGCGGGCGGTTCCAGCCGAGCCCCGCTCCAGGCCGAGGGGGCTCGGTATGACAACCGGGCCACCCTACCGGTGCGTCCGGACCGGTCCGGCTCGGACGGGGCCGGCCCGGGGCCGAGTGCGAGTTACCTCACACGGCCCAGCGCGGCGCCGTACGCGTCAGGAGTCCGCCGTCCCGGCGGCGGGACGGACGGTGGTACGGGTCCGCAGCCGGGTGGCGACCCACGCGCCCACCAGGGCCACCAGCGCCATCGGCAGGAACACCGCGGCGAAGGCGCCGGGGTGGGAGCCGGCGGACTCCGCGGCGGAGGTGGAGGCGTGGTGCGCGACGGAGCCGCCGCCGAGGGCGGCGAAGGCCGCGCCGCCGATCGCCAGCAGCATGATGTTCGACAGCCCGTCGGAGATCTGGAGCGCGGCCGAGTTCGAACCGGCCTCCTCCGGGGCGGACAGCTTCAGCAGCAGCACGCTGGTGGACGCGATGACCATGCCCATGCCGAAGCAGCCGATCCCCCAGGCGACGGCGAGGGACCAGACCGGCACGGAGTCGATCAGTACGGCCGGGGCGGCGGCGATGGCCACGGCGACCAGGACCATGCCGAGGGCCACCAGCCGCTCGCGGTGCGGCTCCATCTGGGGGCGGGACTGGAGGAACGAGCCCAGCGCCCAGGTGACCCCGCCGGCCGCGAGCGAGAGGCCGGCCATCGTCGGGGACAGTCCGCGCTGGGTGACCAGCATCAGCGGGATGAAGGACTCGGCGGCGATGAAGGAGCCCGCGGCGACGCCGCGCAGCAGCACCACCGACGGCAGTCCGCGAGCCGCCCGGTAGGTGCCCCTGGGCAGCAGTCCGAGGACCGCGGGCACCAGCAGCGCCGCGCCCGCGGCGGCCGGCAGCACGGAGAGCCACGCCAGGTCCTGCGCGGCGTACTGGAGCAGTCCCGCGCCCAGCGAGATGCCCAGTGCCAGCCGGATGCGGCGGGCGTCGAACGCGGGCAGCGGCGCGCCCGGGTCGGCCGGTCCGGACGCCATCCGTCGGATCGCCGGCAGCGCGAGCGCCAGCGGGAAGACGACGAGCACGGGGATGCCGACGAACACCCAGCGCCAGCTCAGGTGCTCGGTGACCGTGCCGGAGACCAGCGGCCCGACGATGGACGGGATCACCCAGCTCGCGGCGAACGCGGCGAGGATCTTGGGCCGCAGCCGCTCGGGGTAGGCGCGGCCGATCACCACGTACAGCGCGACGATGACCAGGCCGCCGCCGAGCCCCTGGACCGCCCGGCCGAGGATGAAGAGCCACATCGCGTTCGCGGTCCCGGACAGCAGCAGCCCCACCCCGAAGGCGGCGATGCCGGTGGCCAGCGGGCGCAGCGGCCCCTGCCGGTCGGCCCACTGCCCGGACAGCACCATCGCGAAGAGGCTGGTGGTGAAGTACGAGGAGAAGGCGAAGGCGTACGCCCCGACGCCGTCCAGCTCGCGCGCCGCGACCGGCATGGCGGTGCCGACGGCGGTCGCCTCGAAGGCGACGAGCAGGACGACCGTGATGATGCCGACGCTGAGCGCGCGGTGCGTACGGCCGAGGATCGCGGTGGCCTCGGGGTCCTCGGATATCAGGGCGGGCGCGGGGGCGCCTTCGACGTCCACGTCGACGTCACGGGGTTCGGGGGCGGGGGTCATTCGCTCAGGGTAAGTGGCGTGGAGCGAAATCGACCCTGTCGCTGGACGGGCCCGGGCTGGTCCCTTGGTCGTACGACCGACGGGCGGAGTGTGAACGGGGCGTGTCAGTCACATTGCGGGGTGCGGGGATTCCTTGGCCGGGCGGGAGTGCGCGATCTACGTTCTTCTCAGCAAGCAACGCACGACCGTGTGCCCGAGAGGCTCAGGGACTCGCCTGCAACGCGAGGTACACCGGTTCGAATCCGGTCACGGTCTCCGGTACGCGCGTGTGACCGCCCCCGGCGAGGAGGGGGGCGGTCACACGCGCTTTCACACCTTCGCCTCCGGCAGGCGGGCGAGGAGGGCGTCCACGGTCTGCTCGGGCGTCAGCGCGCTGGAGTCGAGCCAGAGCCCGATCCGCGGCGTCTGCCCGTGCAGCACCCCGTCCAGCCGTGCGACGGTCCAGTCGCCGCCGTACCCGGTCTTCGCCCGCCCGGCCTCGCGGGCGGCGACGGCGTCGGGGCCGGGCGCGAGGACGACGACGTACAGGGGGCGGGTGCGCACCAGATCCACGTAGTGCGCCAGGTCCTCGCCGATGACGATGTCCTGGACCACGGCGGTCACGCCGGCCTCGGCGTACAGGTCCGCGGCGGCGGCGGAGATCCGGTGCCGCAGCCGCAGCTCCTCGCGGGCGGGCGAGTCCTCGCCGCCCTCCACGGTCATGTCCGCGCCGCCGGTGACGATCATGCGCCGGAAGGCGTCGCCGCGGACGTGGGCGGCGCGGGGGAGGCGTTCGGCGAGGTGCTGGGCGATGGTGGACTTGCCGGCGGCCATGATTCCGGTGACGAGCACGACGGCGGAGTCGAGGGCGTGGGGGTGCGTTTCCATGCGCCGAAGCTAGGCTCGCTGCCGCTCGCGCTCAACCGGTTTCGGCGCCCCGGGGCGGCTGCCTTGCGGGCGCGCTGCGCTTGCGGGGGCGGGGGACGTGCTCGCCGTGGCCCTGCGGGCGCGTGGGTCTCTGCGGGTGCTCCGTGGTTGTTCGCGCAGTTCCCCGCGCCCCTGTTTCGCTACCCCCGTCACTCGCCTGCGGGCCGGGGCACAGGCTTTTAGGGGCGCGGGGAACTGCGCGACAAGCCCACCACCGGGCCGCGGAGACCAGCGCAGCCGCAAGAGAATGGCGGGCCCCTTCACCGCCCCCGCAAGGGTTACGTGTGGGTGACGGCCGCCTGGGGGCGGATGGGGAGGCGGTTCACCGGGCGGCCCGTCGCCGCCCGTACCGCCGCCGCCACCGCCGCCGGCGACGTCACGATCGGCACCGCACTCGCGGCCTTCGCCCCGAAGGACGCCACCACGTCCCGCTCCTCCACCAGCTTCACGATCCGGATGTCCGGCGCGTCCAGCGCCGTCGGCAGGGCGTACCCCGTCAGGTCCGGGCGCCGGACCGTGCCGCGCGAGGTGCGGAGGTTCTCCGTGAGGGCCGTGCCCACGCCGAAGGTGACCCCCGCTTCGATGCGGGTCGCGAGCTGCGCCGGGTTCAGCACCCGCCCGACGTCCTGCGCCACCGCCATCTCCACCACGCGCACCGCGCCCAACTCGATGTCCACGTCCACCACCGCGCGCACCGCGCAGAACGCCATGCCCACGAAGGCGTCGCCCTGGCCGCTGTCGTCCAGCGGCTCGGTGGGGTGCGGGCGGCACTGCGCGGTCGCCCACAGCTCCTTGCCGTCCAGCACCTCCGCGACCGTCACGGAGAGCACCCCGTCGTACGAGGTGATCTTGCCGTCGGCGATCTGCAACAGCTCCGTGGACATCCCGAACTGATGGGCCAGCGGCTGCAACAGCTGGGTGCGGACCATCTTCGCGGCCCGCTCCACCGCGCCGCCGGAGACCCAGGTGTGCCGGCCGTGGCAGGACGCGCCCGCGGGCGGCTGGTCGGTGTCGACCGGGGCCATGCGGACGTCGTCGATACCGAGGACGTCCTGCACGATCTGGCGGGCCAGGGTGGCGAAGCCGGAGCCGGTGTCGACGGCGGCGCAGATGACGGTGGCGACGCCGTCGTGGACCCGGACCGTGGCCGTGGAGACCTCGTCGGCGCCCTCCGCGCCGAGCATGTGGACCATGCCGAGTGCGTAGCCGACGCCGCGGCGCACCGCGCCCGGCTCGCCGGCGCCCTCCGGGCCGCCCGGCAGCAGCCAGTCGTCCTCGGGCGAGTCCTTCGGCAGCGCGGGCAGCGGGTAGTCCCGTACGGCGTGCAGCAGTTCGGCCACCGGCGCGGGGCAGGTCACGGTCTGCCCGGTGGGCAGGATGTCGCCGGTCGACAGGACGTTGCGCAGCCGGACGTCCGTGGGGTCGAGCCCCAGCTTCGCGGCGAGCTTGTCCATCTGCGCCTCGTACGCCGCGCACACCTGCATCGCGCCCTCGCCGCGCACGTGGCCCGCGGGCGGGTTGTTGGTGCGCACCGCCCAGCCCTCGATGAAGGCGTGCGGGACGACGTAGGGGCCGCAGGCGAACGCGACCGCGGCGGCCAGGGACTCCGCGGAGTCGTCGGCGTACGCACCGGCGTCCAGGAGGAGTTGCGCCTCCACCTTCACCAGCCGGCCGTCGGCGTCCGCGTGGTGGCGGTAGCGCAGCAGCGTGGGGTGGCGGTGGGGGTGGCCGAGGAAGGACTCCTCGCGGGTCGCGACCAGCTTCACGGGGCAGCCGGTGCGCAGCGCGAGGAGGGCCAGCGGCAGTTGGAAGCCGGGGTCCTCACGGTCGGAGGTGGCGCCGGGCACCCCGGTGACCACGACTTTGACCCGGTCCGGCGCGAGGCCCAGGAAGGACGCGGCCAGGTCGCGGTCGGTGTGCGGATCGGTGGAGGCGACGTACAGCTCCACCCCGCCGTCGGGGCGGGGCACCGCGAGGCCCGCCTCCGCGCCGATGGGCGCCGGGTCCTGGCGGCCGATGCGGTACAGCCCCTCGACGACGACCTCGCCGGTGACGTCGGGGTCGCCGTAGCGCAGCGGGATGTGACGGATCAGATTGCCGTCGGGGTGCAGCGGCGGCGCCTCGAAGGCCGACTCGGGGTCGGTGACCGGCTCCAGGACCTCGTACTCGACGGCGATCGCCGCGGCGGCGAGCCGGGCGGTGTCCGGGTGGTCGGCGGCGACGGCGGCGATCGCCTCGCCGTGGTGGCGCACCACGGTGGAGGCGAAGACGGGCCGGTCGGCGACGCGCCGTCCGTAGCCCTTGTCGCCGGGCACGTCGTCGTGCGTGATGACGGCCCGTACGCCCTTCATCTCCAGGGCGGCCGAGGTGTCGACGGAGACGATGCGGGCGGACGGGTGCGGGGCGCGCAGGATCGCCGCCCACAGCAGTCCCTCGGCCCACAGGTCGGAGGCGTACGGGAAGGTGCCTTCGGTCTTCGCACGCGCGTCGGTCGGGGGCAGGGACGCGCCGAGCCCCCGTTCCTCGACGGGCTGCTCGGGCCGGGGCGATCCGGCCGCTCGGGGCGTCGCGGTGGTGGCCGCGTCGTTGCTCACGCCATGCCTCCGTCGTGCGGGTGGGGCTGCACACTACCCGCACCGGGAGGCGCCTGGTGCGGAATGAGAGGGTCCGGGCCGGGCCCGTTCGGGGCGTGCGGAACCGCGCCCGCGTCGAGCCCGGTGCCCTCGACGTCTTCGGCCAGGGCCGCGGCGCTCGCCTCGCGCTCGGCGACGACCTGTTTCACCGCGTCCAGGACCCCCCGGTAGCCGGAGCACCGGCACAGGTTGCCGCAGAGCGCCTGGCGGGTCTCCAACTCGGTGGGGTTGTGGTTGCCTTCGAGCAGGTCGTGCACGGTCATCGCCATGCCGGGAATGCAGAAGCCGCACTGCACCGCGCCGCAGACGGCCAGCGCCCGCTGCACGTCGGAGGGTTCGCCGTCGGTGGCGAGCCCTTCGACCGTACGGACCTCGCTGCCGGCGGCGGTGGCCGCGGGGACCAGGCAGGAGGCGACGAGGCGACCGTCCACCTGGACGTTGCAGGCGCCGCACTCGCCCTGGGAGCAGCCGTCCTTGGCGCCGGCGAGACCGAGGCGCTCGCGCAGCACGTACAGCAGCGACTCGCCGATCCAGGCATCCGTGACGGGCCGGTCGGTGCCGTTGACGCGCAGGACGTACGAGGTGGGCGGGTGCTCCTCGAAGACGGGCGCGGGGACGGCCTCGGGGGCTTCGACGGGCTCGACGTCCGGAGCGTCGGAGTCGGGGGCCGGGGCGGCGGAGTCGGCGGGCGGGGCGGCATCAGGAGCGGCGTCGGCGGTACGGGGCGCGGGCACCGCCCCGGCGGACGGCTCCTCGGGCGCTGCTTCGGGCGCCGCCTCGGGCTCGGGCTCAAGCTGGGGTCCGGGCGTCTCGGACGCGACGGGCTCGGGCGCGGGCTCGACGGGCTCAGCGGTCTCCGGGGCGGCGGCCGTACCCGTCTCGACCTGCGCCGGCTCCTCCTGCGGCTCCGTCTGCGCGTCCGCGGGCACCGGGTGCGGCTGCGCCGGGTGGGCCGCGGGCGCCGCCGGCGCGTGCGCGGCCGAGTCGTACCCGTTCCCGTCGGGCGCGGGCCGGGGCGCGGCGTCGATGCCGTCGGCGGGCGCTTCGGGCTGCGCGGGCTCGGGCTCGGTCGCCCACGGCGCGGGCGCGCCGCCCGGCAGCGTGGTGGGCGCTTCGGCGGCCCAGGGCGCGGGCGGGCCGCCCGGCAGGGTCGGCGGGGCGGAACTCCACTGCTGCGCCTGGAGCATGGCGGCGGTGTACTCCCCCGTCTCCTCCGGCAGGTCGCCGCGGGCGACCGGGATGGTCCACTGTCCCGTGACGTCCGACGCGGGTGCCGGCGCCGGTGCGGCCGACCGGTCGGCCTCCGTGAAGGCCCACTGGGCGGTGGCGTGCGGGTCGTCGGTGTACGGCACCGCCGACGCCGCGGAGGGCGCGGGGGCCTCGGACGAGCCGGAGCCGGGGGCCTCCGGCCAGCCGCCGTGCTCGGGGGCGTGCGGCGGCTGCGACAGCGCCTCTTGGGGCACCTGCGGGTCGGCGACCGGCGTCAGCGGCAGGATCATCGGCGGCACGTAGCCGTGTCCGGGCGCCTCCAGGGGCGCGGCGTGCAGCGCCTCGTCCGGGGGCAGTTGGACGAAGGCGGTCGCGTCCTGCTCGAACGCGCCCTGCGGCATGGGCTGCCAGCCGCCGTGCTCGGGGGCGTGCGGCGCCGGGTACTGCGGGTGGTGGCCGCCCTGCTGGGCGGAGTGGTCGGGGTGGACCGTGTGGGCAGTGTTGTCAGCGTGGTGCTGGTGGTCCTGCTCCCCCGCCCCGTGGTCGGTGTTGTTGGTGTTGCCGTTCACGACAGCGCCCTCCCCAGTGCACGCCGGGCCAGCGCGGCGACGGTGCGCCGCAGATGCAGTACGGCGGGCGGCAGCACCTGCTGCTCCTCGCCCTGGGCGGCCGGCTCGGGGTCCGGGATGCACGCGGCGGCCACGTACTCCCCGAAGGCCACCAGCGCCTCCGCCGCGAGCCCGCGCTCGCCGTCCCAGTCGATCAGGGAGGCGATCCACCGCTCCGCCTCCAGCGGGCGCAGCGGCATCGTCGCGATGGCGCCGACGGCGCAACGCACCCCGCGCCGCTGCGGGTCGAGGACGACCGCGACGGACGCGGTGGCGCGGCCGGGGCCGGTGCGCCCGGTGGCCTTGAGGAAGACCTGCGGCGCGTGCAGCAGCGGTACGCGCACGTACCCGATCAGTTCGGCGGGGGCCAGCACCTCGCGGCCGGCCAGCAGATGGGCGACCGGGACCTCGCGGCGGCTGCCGCCGGGGCCGGCCACGACGAGGTCGGCCTCCAGCGCGGCGAGCACCGGCAGGGTGTCGCCGGTGGGGGCGGCGGAGGCGATGTTGCCGCCGAGGGTGCCCGCGTTGCGGATCTGGGGCGGTCCCGCGGCGCGCGCGGACGCGGCGAGCGCGGGGATCAGCGCGGCGAAGTCGGGGCGGCCCATGCGGGCGTGGGTGAGACCGGCGCCGAGGAGGGCGTGGCCGTCCTGGTAGCGCCAGCCGCGGATCTCGCTGATGCGGCCGAGGCCGACGAGTCCGGCGGGGCGCAACTGCCCCTTGTTGACCGCGGCCATGAGGTCGGTGCCGCCCGCGACCGGCACCGCGGCGGGCATGGCGGTCAGCGCCGCCACGGCCTCGTCGAGCGAAGCCGGCATCGTCACCGACTGCGATGTCTGCGGTGCGTGCGTGGTCACCCCAGCTGCCCCTTCCCGGTGTCCGGCGATCCCGCCTGTGTTGCCGTACCGTACGTGCTCACAGCCCGGACGTGGCAACTCTGGCACATCTTCCGAGCCGACCGCCGCGGGGGTCCGCGAAGGGCACGTCCGCGACGGATGCACCCTTGTTGGGGCAATGACCCTTTTTGGGCGGGTCGACGGGTTGACGGTCCTTCGGCGCCCCGCGCGGATCGACACGGTTCGCCATGGGTCGGGACGAGTTGTTCCGCAGCACGGTTCCACGGTGCCAGGAGCCCGGTGCGCCGGCACCGGGCTCCCGGGCGGATCACACGTTCGGGGTCGGCGCCTCGCGCGGGTACCCCTTCACGCCGGGCCGCTTCTGCCAGGGCAGCGGCCCGGTGGGCGGCCGGTAGCCGACGCCGAGCGCGTCAAGGCGCGGGTAGTGCGCCCCCATTCGGCGCTCGAAGTCGGCGAAGTCCCGCTCCTCGGGCGCGGGCAGCTGCGACCAGGCGACTTCGGCGAGGGCGACGAGCCGGGGGAAGACCTGGTAGTCGACGCGGGCGCGCTCCTGCATGACCTCGGTCCAGACGTTGGCCTGGGTGCCGATGACGTGCTTCGCCGCCTCGGGCGTCAACTCCGGCGGCACCGGCTCGAAGCGGTAGACGCTCTCCAGCGTCTGCACGAAGCCCATCGGGATGGGCTCGTCGGGGTCGTCGGTCTGGCGGTGGTCGAGGTAGACCCGGTGCTCGGGGCACATCACGACGTCATGACCGGCCTTGGCCGCCTCGATGCCGCCCTCGTAGCCGCGCCAGGACGAGACGGTGGCGCCGGCGGCGAGACCGCCCTCCAGGATCTCGTCCCAACCGATGAGCCGCCGGCCGCGCTGGGTCAGCCACTTGTCGAAGTGGCGCATGAACCACGCCTGGAGGCCGTCCTCGTCGCCGACCCCGAGCTCCTCGATGCGGGCCTGCGCGGTCGGGGACGCCTTCCACTGGTCCTTGGGGCACTCGTCGCCGCCGAGGTGGATGTAGGGCGAGACGTCGGCCGGGAAGAGCTCCAGGACCTCCTCCAGCACGCCCTCGTAGAAGCGCAGCACGGCCTCGGTCGGGGCGAGCACGTTGGGGTTGATGCCCCACGTCTCCCAGGGGGTGAGCGCGGAGGTGTCGATCACGTCGGTGTTGCCGAGTTCCGGGTACGCGGCGATGGCGGCCTGCGAGTGGCCCGGGATGTCGAACTCGGGGACGACCCGGATGTGCCGCTCGGCCGCGTAGGCGACGATCTCCCGGATGTCGTCCTGGGTGTAGTAGCCGCCGTACGGCTTCTCGTCCCACTGGTCCGAGTAGCGGTGCCCCCACTTGGTGCGCGAACGCCAGGAGGCCACCTCGGTCAGCCGCGGGTGGCGCTTGATCTCGATGCGCCAGCCCTGGTCGTCGGTGAGGTGGAAGTGGAAGACGTTCAGTTTGTGCGCGGCGAGCAGGTCGAGCATCCGCAGCACGTCGGACTTGTGGGAGAAGTGCCGCGCCACGTCGAGCATCATCCCGCGCCAGCCGAACCGGGGCGCGTCCTCGATCGTCTGCGCGGCCACCGCCGCGCCGGAGGGGCCGACGGGCGCGGCGCGGAAGGCGGCCGGGCCCAGCAGTTGCCGCAGGGTCTGGGCGCCCCAGAAGACCCCGGCGCCGCTGCCGCCGCGGATCTCCACTCCGGTGCCGGCGGTGACGGTCAGCCGGTACGCCTCGGGTTCGAGGTCCTCGTCGACGAGGAGCGTGACGGAGTTGGCGGCGCCGGCCCCGCCCGGGGCGAGGGGCAGCCCGAGGGCCGCGCCGACCGTGCCGCGCAGCCAGCGCTCGGCCCGCTCGGTGCCCGGGGCGGCGTACAGGGTGGTGTGCGCGTCGGGGGCGAAGGCGCCGCCGCCGTCGGTGGTGCGGACGGACTGCGGGGCGGGGACCAGCAGGGGCCCCGCCGCCCCTTCGGGGGAGCCCGGTGTCGGGCCGCCGGTAGTCGTGGCGTCGGTCGAGGTGGCGTCGGGCATGGGGTGGATCCTTCCTTGGCCGGGTGAGCCTTGGCTTTCGGGGGTCCGGAAAAGCCTCCTCCGGCCGCGGGGGAACGGCCGGAGGAAGTATTAGTCCTTCACTGCGCCGCCGAGTCCGGAGACCAGTCGTCGCTGGACGAGCACGAAGAAGACCAGCACCGGAATGGTCATCACCGTCGAACCCGCCATGATTCCGCCCCAGTCGTTCTCGTCCGGTTTGAAGAAGACGAGCAGCGCCATCGGGAGGGTCGACTGCGAGGTGTCGCTGATGATGAACGACTTGGCGAAGAGGAAGTCGTTCCAGGTGGAGATGAAGGAGAAGACGCTGGTCGCCACGAGGCCCGGGAAGACCAGCGGGAAGAGGATCTGCCACAGGAATCGGGTGCGGCTCGCGCCGTCGATGTAGGCGGCTTCTTCCAGCGCTTCGGGAACCGCCTTCACGAATCCCCGCAGCATCCAGATCGCGAAGGGCAGCGAGAAGGCGATGTGGGGCAGGATCAGCGACCAGAGGGAGTTGAGCTGACCGAGGTCCCGCATCAGGAAGAACATCGGGATCGTCAGTGCCTCGATGGGCACCATCTGCGCCACCAGGAACATGATCAGCAGCGTCGTGCGGAACTTGAACTTGAACCGGGTCACCGCCGTCGCCGCCAGGAAGGCGATCAGCGCGGAGGCGAGCACGACCGTGCCGGCGACGAAGAGGCTGTTGAGGAAATAGCGCCCGAATTCCTGCTGCTCGAAGACGCGGCGGAAGGAGTCGAGCGACGGGTTGAGCGTCCAGGGGCGCGCCTCGGTCGACTGGATCTCGCCGGCCGGCTTGAAGGCGGAGAGCACCATCCAGTACAGCGGGAAGGCGACGACGACCGCGACGAGCAGCGCGGTCGCCTCGGCGGCCAGCCGCCAGGGGCGCCGGATCCGGAAGGAGCGCGCACGGCTCGTCGAACCGCTCTTCGAAGTGCCCGTCGCAGTGCTCGTCGAACTGCTTGCGGAATCGCTTGTGGAAGTGCTCGTGGAAGTGCTCACAGCTCTTCTCCCTGGCGTCGCATGAGGCGCAGATAGACGAGGGTGACGGCCAGCAGGATCAGCAGCATGATCACGCCGATGGCCGAGCCCAGGCTGTACTGCGAGGACGCGAACGCCTTTTGGTACGCGTACACGTTGAGCACGAGGTTCTGCCCGGCGATGCCGCCGCCGGAGGTCATCACGTAGATCTGGGTGAAGACCTTGAAGTCCCAGATGATCGACTGGATGGTGACGACGATCAGGATGGGCCGCAGCATCGGCGCGATGATCGTGCGCCAGATGCGCCACTGGGACGCCCCGTCGAGCGAAGCGGCCTCCAGCACCTCGGAGGGGATCGCCTTGATGCCCGCGTACACGGTCACCATGACGAACGGGAAGGAGCACCAGACGACTTCGAAGAGGACGAGCGCGAAGGCGCTGTAGCGCCCGTACGTCCAGGAGAAGTCGCCGAGCCCGAGCAGCCGGTTGACCGGGCCGTGGTCCGGGTCGAAGAGGAAGACCCAGACGGTGGAGCCGGTGATGGCGGGGGTGGCCCAGGCGCCGAGCGCGGCCAGCATCAGGGCGAGCCGCGGCACCGCCCGGATGCGGGTCAGCAGCACGGCGAGGGCGCAGCCGACGGCCAGGGTGGCGATCACACAGGCGGCGGCGAAGACCACCGTCGCCAGCAGGACCTGCCAGAACTGGCTGTCGGAGAAGAGGGTCTGGTAGTTCCCGAAGCCCTTGAAGGTGGTGGGCTCGCCACCGCTGACCTGGGCCTGGGTGTATTCGAGGAACGAGATCAGGCCGAGCTGGTAGATCGGGTAGACCAGCAGGGTCGCGAGGACCACCAGCGCGGGGAGCAGATAGAGCCAGGGCGTCCAGCGGCTGCCCTGCCGCCCGCCCGGCCCGCGGCGGCGCGCGGGCCGGGACTTCCCGTTCCGACCGGGGTGCTTCTCGGCGGGGGCCGGGGCGGTGGTGACCACCGCGCCCGGCCCCGCTGTCGCTTCGTGCGTCATGTCGAGGTGTCCGCGTCCCGTCCGGTCAGCCCGCGGCGGAGAAGGCCGCGTCCATCTTCTTGGCGGCCTCGTTCGACGCCCCGGCCACGTCCTTCTTGCCGCTGACGATCTCCTGGAACATCGTCGGCAGGACGGTGGAGGCGTCGATCTGGCCCCAGCCGGCGGAGGCGGGGACGAACTTGGCGCCGGCGGCGAGGGTGTCGACGAAGGGCTTCACGAAGGGCTCCTTCGCGGCGATCTCGGTGCGCACGTCGGTGAAGGTGGGCAGGAAGCCCATCGCCTCGAAGAGCTTGCGCTGGCTCTCCTTGCCGGTCAGCTCCTTCATCAGGTCGACCGCGAGGGTGCGGCGCTCGCTGCTCTTGAGGACGCCGACGTTGTTGCCGCCCGCGAAGGCGGGGGCGATGGAGCCGGCCTTGACGCCGGGCAGCGGAACCACGGCGTACTTGCCCTTCGCCTTGCCCGCCTCGACGGCCTGGTGGTTGAAGTCGCCGCCGATCGCCATGGCGGCGGTGCCGGAGGCGAAGGCGGTGATGGTGGCGTTGCCGCCCATGGAGGCGCACTTGGAGGCGGGACAGTTGTCGTCGCCGAAGAGGGAGGTGTAGGCGGTGATGCCCTTCTGGGCCTCGGGGCTGTTGATCGCGGACTTGTAGCTGTTGCCGTCCTGCTTGGCGAGTTCACCGCCGTTGGACCAGATGAACGGCATGGCGCCGTAGGTGTACGTGCCGCCGACGGCGAGGCCGTAGAGCTCGGGCTTGGCCTTGCGGATCTGCTTGGCCGTGGAGATCAGCTCGTCCTGGGTGGTGGGCGGCTTGAGGTTCAGCTCCTTGAACACGTCGGTGCGGTAGTACAGGGCGCGCACGCCGACGAAGAGCGGGGAGCCGTACACCTTGCCGTCGACGGTCACGGACTGCTTGGCCGTCGCGTCGGTGTCCTTGGCGTCCGCCCAGTCGCCGAACTCCTTGCTGACGTCGGCGAGGCCGCCGTCCTTCACGTAGCTGGCGGTGTCGGTGTTGCCGTACTCGATCAGGTCGGGGGCGCTCTTCGGGTCGTTGAAGGCGGCCTTGATCTTCTGGGCGCGGGTGTCGACGGGGATGTACTCCACCTCGACCTTGGCGTCCTTGTTCCGCTTGGTGAAGGCGGCGATGGCGTCGTCCACCACCTTCTTCTTCGGCCCGTTGTTGACCTCCTGGAAGAGCCAGACCCGCAGGGTGCCGGACTTCTCGTCCTTCGAAGAGCTGTTGTCGGAGGTCTGGGGTGCGCACGCGGTGGCGGTGAGGCCGGCGAGGACGAGCGCGGTGACCGGAGCGGCTATGCGGGAGCGGAGCTTCATGGGCGGTCCCTCGGGGTGAGTGCGAGGTATGCATTGCGACATATGCAACGCATGTTTCGTGCTGCACAACAGGAGGCGAACATAGAACGGCTCAAACCTGGGGACAAGTGGTCTCAACCACTCTGTGACCGGGCGGAGCATCCTGTGCAACGGCCGCCGAAAACCCCCCAACAACCTGCACATCGCCACAGAAAACACAGAACGGCCCCTGGGGCGCGCCTACTCGCGCGCCCCAGGGGCCGTCGTGGACCCGCCGCCGGTACCCGGCGGAGCTGCCCTACTTCTTGTCCTTGCCGCCCTTGTCCCCGCCGGGACCCATGGAATCGTAGATCTCCTTGCACATCGGACAGACCGGGTACTTCTTCGGGTCGCGACCCGGCACCCAGACCTTTCCGCACAGCGCGACCACCGGAGTGCCGTCGAGGGCACTCGCCATGATCTTGTCCTTCTGAACGTAGTGGGCGAAGCGCTCGTGATCGCCGTCGCCGTGCGACACCTGCGGCGTCGGCTCTACGAGGGTTCCCGTCCCTGTCCCGCGCTCGGGCTCAAGAGTGCTCATGAACTCCAAGGGTACCCGGGTGCCCGCAGGGCGCGGCCCCTGCGTGGCCGGCTCATGCGTCGCGCCGGCGCAGGGCCACCAGACCGGCCGCCACCGCCACCGCCGTCCAGGCGAGGAAGACGGCGAGGCCCGTCAGCGGGCCGTAGCCGATCCGGTCGAAGGGGACGGTGGCCATCAGCCGCGAGCCGGCCAGGTGCGGCAGGAAGCGGCCCGCTTCCGCGATCCCCGGGAGCGTCCCCAGCACGTCCCCGATCACGAAGAACAGCGGCACCAGGACGGCGAGCGAGGCGATCGTGCTGCGCAGCACCGCGGCGACCCCGGCCGACACCAGACACAGCAGGGTCAGATGGAGCGCGAAGCCGAACACCGCCCGCAGGGCGCCCGGATCGCCCAGGGAGGCGTTCAGCTCCCCGCCCATCGCGGTCTGGGCCACGAAGAAAGTGGCGAAGGCCGTGGGCAGGGCCACCGCGAGCGTGGCCGCGCCCAGCACCGCGACCTTCGCTGTCCAGTACGCCGTACGGTTCGGCACCGCCGTCAGCGAGGAGCGCACCAGGCCCGTGGTGTGCTCGCCGGCGACGGCCATCACGCCCAGGCAGACCACGGCGAGCTGGCCCAGGGAGACCCCGGCGAAGCCCATCAGGACCGGGTCGAAGTCCTCGCGGCGGTAGTCCGCCGCGTTCGCCCGGATGGCCGAGCCGTACAGGAGCCCGGCGGCGACGTTCACCACGAAGGTCGCGACCAGGGTCCACCAGGTGGAGCGCAGGGTCCGCAGCTTGAGCCACTCGGCGGCCAGGGCCGGGGCCAGCACGGATGCCAGCACGCGGGCGGGAGCGGGGGCAGGGGCGAGAGCAGGGCTGGGGGCGGGGGTCGTCATCGTGCACCGCCGCCGAGGTCGGTGCCCACGCCGGTGCCGGCACTGGCATCGGCACCGGCCGTGAGCCGGATGAACGCCTCCTCCAAGGAACCGCCGGGCGACGCGTGCGCGGCCACGACCTCCGCCACCCCGCCCTCGGCCAGCAGCCGGCCGCGGCCGATGACCACCACGTGGTCCACGGTCAGCGCGGCCTCGCCCATCAGGTGCGAGGAGACGAACACCGCCCGGCCCTGCCCCGCCAGGTCGCGCATCAAGGTGCGGATCCACACGATGCCCTCCGGGTCCAGGCCGTTCACCGGCTCGTCCAACAGCAGATAGCGGGGGTCGCCGAGGAGCGCCGCCGCGATCCCCAGGCGCTGTCCCATGCCCAGGGAGTACGTCCCCACCCGGCGTCGCGCCGCGGCTCCGAGGCCGACCTGCTCGATCACCTCGTCCACGCGCGCATCCGATATCCGGTGCGTACGGGCGAGGAAGCGCAGGTGGGAGCGGCCGGAGTGCCCCGGGTGCACGGCCCGGGCCTCCAGCAGCGCGCCCACCGTGCGCAGCGGGTGGCGCAGCCGGGCGTACGGCACGCCGTCGAAGAGGGCCGAGCCGCGGGTGGGCCGGTCCAGGCCGAGCATCATCCGCAGCGTGGTGGACTTTCCCGCGCCGTTGGGCCCGAGGAAGCCGGTGACGCGGCCCGGGCGCACGGTGAAGCTCAGGCCGTCCACGGCGGGCGTCCGGCCGCGGTGCTTGGTCAGGTCGTGGATGTCGATCACGTTTCCCACCGTGACGCACCCCGCCGGTGCCGCGCATCGCGCGCAAGAGGGAGGTGTTCGTCTCCCTCTGCAGGGGGAGGCGCGGGCGCCGACGGCCCGTCTACCGTCGGAGGATGACCGCCCACGGACGACCGAAAGCGGGCCTGGTGGGGCGGGACGGGCTCGCGGTCGCCGCGTATCTCCTCCTCGTCTCGACCACCGGTGCCGCCGGCTCCACCGGCGCCGGCTCGTCCGCGCTCCCGGACGGGCTCGCGTCGCTGCTGGTGTTGGTGACGGTGGCTCCGCTGGTGGTGCGGCGGCTGTGGCCGCTGCCGGTCTTCGGCAGCGTGCTGGCCGCCACCTGCGTCGGCGTGCTGCTGGGCGCGGTGCACGATCCGTTCGTCCCCGCCGGCTTGGCGCTGTACACGGTCGCCGTGCAAGGGGCGCGCGAGCACTGGTGGCAGCGGTGGCTGCCCGCCCTCGCGATCGGCGCGCTGTCCCTGTGCGCCCTGGTCGCCCCGCTGCGCGATGGACGCGGCGCCTGGTGGACGAGCGGCCCCGGCCTGCTCGTCCTCGGCTTCGGCGTGCTCCTCGGCACGTGGGAGCTGGGCCGGGCGGCCAGCGAGCGGCGCGCGTTCGCGATCCGTACGGCCGAGCAGCTCGCGCAGCGCGCCGTCACCGAGGAGCGGCTGCGCATCGCCCGCGAACTGCACGACGTGGTCACCCACTCCATGGGACTCATCGTCGTCAAGGCCGGCGTGGCCAACCACGTCGTGCGCACCCACCCCGACGCGGCGAACGACGCCCTGCGGGTCATCGAGGCCACCGGCCGGGACGCCCTGACCGAGCTGCGGCGCATGCTGGGGGTGCTGCGCGCCTCGGACACCGGCGAGCGCGTCCCCGCGCAACTCGCCCCCGCACCCACGGTGGCCGAGCTGCCGGAGCTGGCTGCCCGTGCCGGCGCCGAGCTGACCGTGGGTGACCTCGAAGGTCTGCCCGAAGGGGTCGGCCTCGCCGTCTACCGGATCGTGCAGGAGGCCCTGACGAACGTCCTGCGCCACGCCGGCCCGGGCACCCCGTGCCGGGTCGCGGTCGATTCCGACGGCACCGCGGTGCGGCTGGTCGTGGCCGACGACGGCCCGCCCGGCGGCCCCGCGCCCGACGGCCACGGCATCGTGGGCATGCGCGAGCGCGTCGCGCTGTACGGCGGCGTCTTCGCGGCCGGCCCGCGCGCACCCCGCGGCTTCGAGGTTCGGGCGACGATTCCGTACGAGCGCGTCCACCGCCCCGGGGGCGAGCCGGCGCCCGAGCCCGAAGCGGCCCGGGCGCACGTCGAGGTGGGCCCGTGATCCGGGTCCTCGTCGCCGACGACCAGGCGCTGCTCCGCGGCAGCCTGCGGCTGCTGGTGGAGGCCGAGCCGGGCCTCAGCCCCGTCGGGGAGGCCGCGGACGGCGACGAGGCCGTGCGGCTGACCCGGCGCACCCGCCCCGACGTGGTCCTCATGGACGTCCGGATGCCCGGCACCGACGGCATCGAGGCCACCCGCCGCATCAGCGCCTCCCCGGAGACGGCCGCCACCCGCGTGCTGATGCTCACCATGTTCGACCTCGACGAGTACGTGTACGGCGCGCTGCGCGCGGGCGCCAGCGGCTTCCTCCTCAAGGACGCCCCGCCCGCGGAGCTGTTGTCTGCGGTGCGCGTCGTCGCGGCCGGCGAAGCGCTGATCGCCCCCAGCGTGACGCGCCGGCTGATCTCCGAGTTCGCGCTGCGCCCGCCGCAGGGCCGCCCGGACGCCACCGCGCTGGCCGCGCTCACCGGGCGCGAGCGCGAGGTGCTTGAGCTGGTGGCGCGCGGCCTGAGCAACACCGAGATAGCCCGCCGGCTGTATGTGGGCCTGTCCACGGTGAAGACGCACGTCAGCCATCTGCTGGGGAAGTTCGGCGCGCGCGACCGGGCGCAGTTGGTGATCGCGGCGTACGAGACGGGTCTGGTCGTCCCCGGGCGTCAGTTGAGCGAGGGGTCTTCCGGATAGGTCGCGAACATCGCCAACTCGCTGCGCTGGCGCCGCAGGACGGCCCGCCACAGCTGTTCGGGCCGCGGTGACGACACGTCGCCCGGCTCGGAGTCCACGACGTACCAGGCGCCGTCGTCCAGTTCGGCCTCCAGCTGACCCGGCCCCCAGCCCGCGTACCCGGCGAAGATCCGCAGCGAGCCGAGGGCGGCGCCGACCAGCTCGGGCGGCGCCTCCAGGTCGACCAGGCCGATCGCGCCGTGCACCCGCCGCCAGCCGAGGGGGCCTTCGTCGCCCGGGATCACGGCGACGCCCAGCGCGGAGTCGAGGGAGACGGGACCGCCCTGGAAGACGACGCCGGGCTCGCCCGCGAGCGCGGCCCACGACTCCAGGATGTCGCCGACGCCGACGGGGGTGGGGCGGTTGAGGACCACGCCGAGGGAGCCCTCGTCGTCGTGGTCGAGGACGAGGACCACCGTGCGGTCGAAGTTCGGGTCCGCGAGTGCCGGTGTGGCGACGAGCAGCCGCCCTGTGAGCGAGGACACCTCGGTCATGCGCAACATGATCCCGCATCGGGCCCGCTTGCGGGCCGCTGCGGCGAAACCCAGCGCGCGGGGGCTCCACGGGGTGCCCCGCCTCCGGCGCACCCCGACAACCCCGCCGTCCCCCTGCGGGTGGCATTTGTCTCCGCGCCCCGGTCGCAGGCGCCGGATCGGAGCGCGCCGCATGGCGAGAGGCGCACCCCGCACAGGGGGTCACGCTGTGGGGTCGCGGGAGGACCCAGCGTGCTGTACCGAAATCATTACGTACCGGGACCCTCCTCGGCCTTACGGGGCACCGCCCCCCGCCCCTTACCCTTTTCTCTGTCCCACTGCCCGACCACTCCGGAACGCGAGATCCATGACCGGCACAGACGATGTACTGCTTGTCCACGGCGGCACCCCGCTGGAGGGCGAGATCCGCGTCCGCGGCGCCAAGAACCTGGTGCCGAAGGCAATGGTCGCCGCTCTCCTGGGCAGTGAACCGAGCAGACTGCGCAATGTGCCGGACATCCGCGACGTCCGCGTGGTGCGCGGGCTGCTCCAGCTGCACGGGGTGACGGTCCGGCCCGGTGACGAGCCGGGCGAGCTGGTGCTCGACCCGACGTACGTGGAGTCCGCGAACGTCGCCGACATCGACGCGCACGCGGGCTCCTCCCGCATCCCGATCCTCTTCTGCGGCCCGCTGCTGCACCGCCTGGGCCACGCGTTCATCCCCGGCCTCGGCGGCTGCGACATCGGCGGCCGGCCGATCGACTTCCACTTCGACGTGCTGCGGCAGTTCGGCGCGAAGATCGAGAAGCGGGACGACGGGCAGTACCTGGAGGCGCCGCAGCGGCTGCGCGGCACCAAGATCCGGCTGCCGTACCCCTCCGTCGGCTCCACCGAGCAGGTGCTGCTGACCGCCGTCCTCGCCGAGGGCGTCACGGAGTTGTCGAACGCGGCGGTCGAGCCGGAGATCGAGGACCTGATCTGCGTCCTGCAGAAGATGGGCGCCATCATCTCGATGGACACCGACCGCACCATCCGCATCACGGGCGTCGACCGCCTCGGCGGTTACACCCACCGGGCGCTGCCGGACCGTCTGGAGGCCGCCTCGTGGGCGTCCGCGGCGCTGGCCACCGAGGGCAACATCTACGTCCGCGGCGCCCAGCAGCGGTCGATGATGACCTTCCTGAACACCTACCGCAAGGTGGGCGGCGCCTTCGAGATCGACGACGAGGGCATCCGCTTCTGGCACCCGGGCGGCTCGTTGAGCGCGATCGCCCTGGAGACGGACGTGCACCCCGGTTTCCAGACCGACTGGCAGCAGCCGCTGGTGGTGGCCCTCACGCAGGCCGCCGGGCTCTCCATCGTCCACGAGACGGTGTACGAGTCGCGGCTGGGCTTCACCTCCGCGCTGAACCAGATGGGGGCGCACATCCAGCTGTACCGGGAGTGCCTGGGCGGCTCGGACTGCCGGTTCGGCCAGCGCAACTTCCTGCACTCCGCGGTCGTCTCGGGGCCCACCAAGCTCCAGGGCGCCGACCTGGTCATCCCGGACCTGCGGGGCGGCTTCTCGTACCTGATCGCCGCGCTGGCGGCGCAGGGCACGTCCCGGGTGCACGGCATCGACCTGATCAACCGCGGCTACGAGAACTTCATGCAGAAGCTGGGCGACCTCGGCGCGAAGGTCGAGCTGCCGTCCGGCCCGCTCGGCTGACGGCCGACCGCCGGGGGCCGTACGCACAACGGGCCCCCGGCAACGGCCCGGCACGACGAACGGCCCGGCACGACGCCGTTGCAGCGCCGTAGCACCGCCGCTGAACGGCCGCTGAAGGGCCGTTGGAGGGCCGCTGAAGGCCGCTGGAACGCCCAAGGGCGGTCACCACCAGGTGGTGACCGCCCTTGCGTTTGTCCTCAAGCTCCCGCGTCCCTGCGCCCGGCCCGTCGCTGGGCGCCACGGGCCGAGGGACCCGGGACTTACTTGCCCTTGGCCGCTTCCTTCAGCTTCGAGCCGGCCGAGACCTTCACGCTGTAGCCCGCGGGGATCTGGATCGGGTCGCCCGTCTGCGGGTTGCGCGCGGTGCGAGCGGCACGGTGGGTGCGCTCGAAGGTCAGGAAGCCGGGGATGGTGACCTTCTCGTCGCCCTTGGCGACGACCTCACCGACGGTCTCGGCAAGGGCGGCCAGCACGGCGTCGGCGTCCTTGCGGGTCACCTCGGCGCGGTCGGCCAGCGCGGCCACCAGCTCACTGCGGTTCATGTTCTTACTCCCGTGTTTCTTCTTGCCTGTGAGGCGTGAGTCGAAGCCGATGCTGCCAGGGCCCTCTGACACTCCCCCGAACCGGGGGTCCGTCAGTGAACCCCGCCCTGTCTGGTGAAACTCCCCAGGGACGCAGGTCCTCGGAGCAGCATCCTGCCTCCACCGACGGCGCGAACGCCAATCCGGCACCCTCCTGGGTCACACGAAAAGCGCCACTGCCTCGCGGTGGTGACGTTCCGTCGACACGGCGGGGACTCACCGGAGCCGTCCGGTCCGTGGTCCGGCCACCCTAGATCGACGGCGGGGGCACCGGACCCCGCGACGCGCCGGAGGTCAGGCGGACGTGGAACCCGTCACATCCGCGCCGGCCGCCTTCGCGGCGTTGCGCACGGCGCCCGCGACGGCCCCGGCGACCTTGTCGTTGAAGACGGACGGAATGATGTAGTTCGGGTTGAGTTCGTCCTCGGTGACCACGTCGGCGAGGGCCGCGGCGGCGGCCAGCATCATCTCGGTGTTGACCGTGCGGGACTGGGCGTCCAGCAGACCGCGGAAGACGCCCGGGAACACCAGGACGTTGTTGATCTGGTTCGGGAAGTCGGAGCGGCCGGTGGCGACCACGGCGGCGGTCTGCCGGGCGACCGTCGGGTCGACCTCGGGGTCCGGATTGGCGAGCGCGAACACGATCGCGCCGTCGGCCATCGCGGAGACGTCCTCGGCGCCGAGGAGGTTGGGCGCGGAGACGCCGATGAAGACGTCCGCGCCGACCACGGCCTCCTTGAGCGTGCCGGTGACGCCCTCGGGGTTGGTGTTGTCCGCGATCCAGCGCAGGGCAGAGCCCGGCGCGGCGTCGACGAGGTCGTCGCGGCCCGCGTGCACCACGCCGTGGATGTCGGCCACGACCGCGTGCTTCACGCCCGCCGCGATCAGCAGCTTCAAGATGGCCGTACCGGCGGCGCCGGCGCCCGACATGACGACCCGTACGTCCGAGACGGCCTTGCCGACCACCCGCAGCGCGTTGGTGAGCGCGGCGAGGACGACGATCGCGGTGCCGTGCTGGTCGTCGTGGAAGACGGGGATGTCCAGGGCCTCGCGCAGCCGGGCCTCGATCTCGAAGCAGCGCGGCGCGGAGATGTCCTCCAGGTTGATCCCGGCGAAGCCGGGGGCGATCGCCTTGACGATCGCGACGATCTCGTCGGTGTCCTGGGTGTCCAGGCACAGCGGCCAGGCGTCGATGCCGGCGAAGCGCTTGAAGAGGGCCGCCTTGCCCTCCATGACGGGCAGCGCGGCCTTGGGGCCGATGTTGCCGAGGCCGAGCACCGCGGAGCCGTCGGTGACCACGGCGACGGAGTTGCGCTTGATGGTGAGGCGACGGGCGTCCTCGGGGTTCTCGGCGATCGCCATGCAGACCCGGGCCACGCCCGGCGTGTAGACCATGGAGAGGTCGTCACGGTTGCGGATCGGGTGCTTGGACTGCATCTCGATCTTTCCACCGAGGTGCATCAGGAAGGTCCGGTCGGAGACCTTCCCGAGGACGACGCCCTCGATGGAGCGCAGCCCTTCGACGATCTCCTCCGCGTGGGCGGTGGAGGAGGCGGCGATGGTGACGTCGATCCGCAGCTTCTCGTGACCGGACGCGGTCACGTCGAGGCCGGTCACGGACCCGCCGGAGGATTCCACGGCCGTGGTGAGCTGGGAGACCGCGGTTCCGCTCGCGGGCACCTCCAGCCGGACCGTCATCGAGTACGAGACGCTTGGCGCCGTTGCCATGGCCGGATTCCTCAACTTTCCTAGCTTTTTCCTGAGACCGCACCACCGCCGCGGCCCTCTTGCGCGAAGGCCCCGGCAGCGCTATCCGATGGTCGCACCTACCAGCCAGTAGCTGGTAATAGTGGTCGTTTTGTTTTCGGAAGCCAACTTTCACCATACGAGATGGAAGCCGTCCGTTGGAAGCGCGGTCATCGGACGACCCTGAAAACGCCGCCAGGTCCGCGCCCATTCCTGGGGCGCGGACCTGGCGATACGTGAGGAAGGTGGCACCGACCCGCCATGCTCGCCTCGCGGCAAGTGGTCGCTCGAAGCGACGAAGGTTGGGCCCGGGGGCTTGGATCGAGCCGGTGCCACACCCAGGCTAACAAACCACCCCGGTAAGTGATTCCCCCCTCACAGGTTGACACCCCATCAGCCCAGCCCGTGTTGCGCGGGCCCCTGAGAAAGCGCTCTCAGGAGCGTGCCGACCAGGGGTACGAGCCGGGCATACGGGACGGGCGTACGAGCCGGGCATACGGGGCGGGCCTCACGGCCGCAGCAGCTCCGGCACCCCGGCGCCGTCCGCCCCGTCCCGGTGCCCCGACACCACCGTCAGCTCCTGCGTCGCCCGGGTCAGCGCCACGTACAGCACCCGCAGGCCGACCGCCGTCCCGTCGGCGATCTCCGCGGGGGCCACCACGATCGTCGCGTCGTACTCCAGGCCCTTCGCCTCCAGGGAGCCCAGCGGCACCACGCGGTCCCCCAGCCCGTCGAGCCAGCGGGCCGCCTCCTTGCGCCGGTGCATGGCCACGACCACGCCCACCGTGCCGTCCACCCGCGCCAGCAGCCGCTCGGCCTCCGCCCGTACGAGCGCACCCAGCGCACCGTCGCCGCCACCCCGGCCCGCGCCCTCGCCCTCGCCGGGCACGGCGACGAAGCGCGGCACGACGCCCGTGGACCGCACGGCCGACGGCGCCTGCGCCCCCGGCATCGCCCGCGCCAGCACCCGCGCGGCCAGGTCGGCGATCTCCGCCGGGTTGCGGTAGTTCACCGTCAGCTCGAAGCGCCGCCGCGGCCGGGTGCCGAGAGCTTCGTCCCGCGCCTGCGCCGCGTCCTGCGGCTCCGGCCACGAGGACTGCGCCGGGTCCCCGACCACCGTCCAGGTGGCGTGCCGCCCCCGCCGGCCGACCATGCGCCACTGCATGGGCGTCAGGTCCTGCGCCTCGTCGACGATGACGTGCGCGTACTCCGTGCGCTCCGCCGCCAGCCGCTCGGCGCGCTCCCGCTGCGTCTCCTCGCGCTGGGGCATCAGCTCCTCCAGGCCGCTGAGCTGGTCCAGCGGGTCGTACTCCCGCTTCTTCTTCGGCCGGGCCGGGGTGCCGAGCAGGGTGTTCAACTCGTCGAGCAGGGCCACGTCGTGCACCGACAGCGGCCCGGTGCCGTCCGCGCCGGCCCGCTTCAGCGAGCGCGCCAGCCGGCGGACCTCGCCCGGGGTCAGCACCCGGCGCGCCCAGCGGCCGAGCCGGCGCTCGTCGGCCATCGCGGCGAGCACCCGGCGCGGCGTCAGCTCCGGCCACCAGGCGTCCAGGAACGCGGTGAAGGAGTCCTCGCCGGTGACGTCCTCGTCGAAGGAGGACCTCAGCTCCGCGGCGAGCTCCGGGTCCGCGTGCCGGCCCACCGCGCCGGACTGCGCGTACAGCGCGTCCAGCAGCAGTCGACGGGCCCGGGGCCGCAGCAGGTTCACCGGCGCGGTGCCGCTCAACACGGTCTGACGGATCCGCTTCAGCTCGCCCGCCGCCAGCTCCAGCCGACGCCCGAAGGCGACCACCCGCAGCAGATCGGTCCGTACGGCACAGGCCCGCGACTCCTCGCCGTCAGCGTCCCCGAAGTCCGCGTCATCTCCGAAGTCGCCGAAGGAGAGCTGTCCTTCGCCCCCGGCCGGCGCGGCGGGCGGCACCTCCAGCGCGCCGCGCGCCGCCCTGCGGAGCACCTGCAGCATCCGCGACGAACCCTTGACGCGGGCCACGGCGGGTTCGTCGTACGCGGACGCCTCCGCGCCGTCGACCAGGCTGCCGACCGCGCGGATCGCCACCTGCCCCTCCTCGCCCAGCGACGGCAGCACGCCCTCGGTGTACGCCACCAGCAGCGGGGTCGGCGAGACGATCAGGATGCCGCCCGCGTACCGCCGGCGGTCCTGGTAGAGCAGGTACGCGGCGCGGTGCAGCGCCACCGCCGTCTTGCCGGTGCCGGGCCCGCCCTCCACGTACGTGATCGACGCGGCGGGCGCCCGGATGACGAGGTCCTGCTCGGCCTGGATGGAGGAGACGATGTCCCGCATCGAGTGGCTGCGGGCCCGCCCCAGCGCGGCCATCAGCGCGCCGTCGCCGATCACCGCGAGCTCCTGCCCGTCGAGGCTGGCGGCGAGCTCCGGGCGCATCAGGTCGTCCTCGACGCCGAGGACCCGGCGTCCCTTGGAGCGGATGACGCGGCGGCGCACCACCCGGCCGGGGTCGACCGGCGTGGAGCGGTAGAAGGGCGCGGCGGCGGGCGCGCGCCAGTCGATCACCAGGGGCGCGTAGTCCGCGTCCAGCACGCCCATCCGGCCGATGTGCAGGGTCTCGCCGACGTCCGCGGTGCCGTCGGGCCGCACGGCGTCGTCCGCGGGCTCCACGGAGGTGTACGCGCCGTCCGGGCCGCGCTTGCCGTCCTTGCCTTGGAGGAGGTCGATGCGGCCGAAGAGGAAGTCCTCGTACTCGTTGTGCAGCCGGTTGAGGTGGACGCCGGCGCGGAAGACCTGGGCGTCCCGCTCGGCCAGCGCGCCGGGGGTGCCCACCTGGCTGAGCTTGGCCGCGTCGCTCATCAGGAACTCGGCGTCGTGGATCTTCTCCTCAAGACGCCGGTACACCCGGTCGAGATGTACTTGTTCGACGGCGATCTCGCGGTCGCGGAGCGAGTCCCCGCCCGCGTCGGCCGCCGCGTCGGCCGGGTCGCCGGCCGTGTCCACAGCGGCATTGTGCTTGGCCACCGAGGCCCCCTTCTGACGTGCACTGGGCAGCGGTCAACCGTACGCGAAGGGGACGCGTCTGTCAGGCGGTGGTCACGGACCGGTCACGCGTCGATTTCCACCAGTTTCTGATTGTCGAAGGTGCGCACCTCGAACCGGTCGATCTCCGAGCGGTCCATCGCGGCGCCGCCGTGGACGTACAGCGGGCTCTTCGACGCTTCGGTGGGGCCGTCCGCGATGCCGTACCCCCACTTCGGGACGGACCACGAGGTGACGACCTCTTCGGCGCCGGACTTGGACACGGCGACGAGGCGGCACTTGAGGGGGCCCTTGACGCCCTTGAGCTCCAGGACGGCGTGGGTGCCCCAGCCCTTCTTCTCGATGCCGACGGTGGCGGACACCCGGGTCGTGGCGTCGGTGGCGGTGACCTTCTCGTCCATGTGGTGCAGGAAGGAGTCCTCCGCCGGGGAGGTGGGGCGGGGCTCGGCGCGGCCGTGCTGCTCGCCGCCGTCGCCCGTGACGGCGTACGTCACGAAGGGCGCGAGGACGATGAGCGCGATCGCCGCGGCGACCACGTACATGTTGCGGCGGCGGCGCGTCGCGCGCTTGGCGGCGACCTCGCCCAACAGACCGTCCAACACCCGTCCGGCGGGCGGCGCGGACAGCTTGGGCACGGCCCGCGGCACAGGCACGTCCTGCCAGCCGGACGTCTGCGCCCCTGGCGGTGTCCCGGGCAGCGTCCCGTGCAACGGGACGGAGGCGGGGGCGCCGGGCGGCGGGGCGGCCTGCGCCAGTGCGGCGAGCACCGGTTCCACGCCGGCGAACTCTTCGAGGTGGGCGGCGCAGACGTCGCACCCGGCGAGGTGTGCCTCGAACTCCGTGGCGTCCGCGTCGTCCAGGACTCCGAGGACGTACGCACCGACTGCGTCGTGCACGGATTCCTGTTCCCCCCGCGTGCTCATGCCGAGACCCCCCTCTCCTCCAACGCGAGCTTCATGGAACGTAATGCGTAGAACACCCGGGAACGCACGGTGCCGCTGGGTATGCCGAGCGTTTCGGCCGCCTCATTGACCGTACGCCCCTTGAAGTACGTTTCAAGAAGTACTTCCCGGTGCGCCGGAGTCAAATCGTCCAGCGCGTCCGAGAGCGTCATCAGCCACAACGCCTTGTCTATCTCGTCCTCCGCGGGCATGACCTCCAGCGGCGACGGATCGACCTCCTGCGGCCGGGCCTGCCGGCTGCGGTGGCCGTCGATGACGATGCGCCGGGCGACCGTCACCAGCCAGGGTCTGACAGAGCCGGTCGCCTGGTTTAGCCGACCGGCGTTCTTCCAGGCACGGATGAGCGTCTCCTGCACCACGTCCTCGGCGCGCTGGCGGTCGCCGGCGACGAGGCGCAGCACGTAGGCGAGCAGAGGACCGGCGTGTTCGCGGTACAGCGCGCGCATCAACTCCTCATCGGGCACCGAGGCGTCGAAGCGCGATCTGTCGCTGCGATGGCGTGCCCTCTGCGGACGGTCATCGGCCACGGCGGCATCTTTGCGCACCTGAACCTCCCGGTCGAGACCCTGAGTTGACGGGCCGTACTTCCTCGTCCCTTACGGACGGAACGCGCGGGCCATTCAACGGGAGTGGAATTTCTTCACATCCGTTTCCCCGAATTCGGCCCAAACGCAGGCGATTCATCCCGGAATTCGGGGCGCGACGACGGGCGCGACGGCGCCCTAGGCCCGGGCGAGCGCCGCGGCGCGGCGGCGGTGGCGGGCCACCCGTTCGCGGTTGCCGCACACCTCGCTGGAGCACCAGCGGCGGCGCCTGCCGCGCGAGGTGTCCACGTACACCCGACGGCAGCTCTCGCCCTCGCACTGCCGCAGCGCGGCGCGGGCGACGGGGTCGGTGAGCAGCTCCACCGCGTCACGGGCGACGGCGGCGAGCAGTTCGCCGCACTCGGGGGCGGCGGCGAGGGTCCGCACCAGCTCGCCGCCGGGGCCGCGGACGGCGCGCACGGCCGGGGGCGCGCCGGCGGCGAGCGCGTTGATCCGCTCCAGCGCGGACTCGGCGGACCGGCCCTCGATCTCGGCGCGCACCACCTGCGCGAGGTGGCCGCGGAGCTCGGCGAAGCGCTCGACCCAGCGGGGGCCGCAGGCGGGCAGGGGCGTGTCGGCGGGTACGAGCCGGGCGCCGACGAGCCAACGCCCGAGCCGGCCGTCGCCGGCGAGCGGTTCTCGCGCGTCGACGTCGGCGGTGGTCGCGAGCAGGTCGAGACAGACCCGTCCGGTGTCGAACCGCCAGCGGTCGCTCCTGTGCGCCGTGTGCACTGCGTGCGCCGCGCTCGTTGCCATTTGCGCCGTCACCACCCGGTCTCACCGCGAAAGGCCCCGCCCTCCAGAGTGCCAATGCGCTGCCGCTGCGGAAACCCCTCGTCCGCGGCGACCCCCGACGCCCTCGCATACGGCTGCCCCGACGCACCCCGACACACCCGCCGTTCTCCTGCGGGGTGCGCTGGTCTCCGCGCCCCGGTGGTGGGCTTGTCGCGCAGTTCCCCGCGCCCCTGGGCGTAGGGGGAGGAACTGCGCGAGAACCACCCACGATCCGCAGGGACCGACGCAGCCGCAGGGGCTACGGCGAGTACGTCAGGGGCCCGGCGGACAACTAGTCGCGGGGGATCGACGGGGCGATGTCCTCGAAGCGCTCGGCCGGCGCCGCCGCAGGCGCAGCCGTACGCGTCCCAGAACCCGCCGCCCCGCAGAACGTCGCCTCCAACGTCCGCGGCAGCACGTTCAGCACCGTCCCGTTGTTCGACGTGTTCGCCACCGACGTCACCGCCCGCCCTCCCCCCTTCGCCGCGAAGGCGAACGTGTAGTACCCCTGCACCGTCCCCGTGTGCCCGTACACGGACACCCCGCACGACAGGTCACGCCGCCGCAGCCCCAGCCCGTACCCCTGCGTCGAGTTCACCGGCGTCCACTGCTGCATCTGCGCCAACTGCGCCGCGGAGGTCAGCCGTCCGCCCATCAGCGCGCTGAGGAAGGTGTTCAGGTCCCGCGTGCTGGAGATGACCGCGCCGGCGCTCTGCGCCCAGGACGCCGTCTGGTACGAGGAGTCCACCAGCGGCGCGCCCGCCTCGTCGGGCGTGAGGTAGCCCTTGGTGTGCCGCCCGGAGATCGCGGTGCTCGGGTGGACGTACGAGGTGTCGTCCAGGTCCAGCGGGTCGATGATCCGCTCGCGGTACTCCGTCGCGACGCCGCGCCCGGTGATCTTCTCGATCAGCATGCCGGCGACGACGAAGTTGGTGTTGGAGTACGCGTACGACGTGCCGGGCGTCACCGTCAGCGGCTTCGCCAGGGAGAGGTCCAGCAGCTCCCGGTAGCTGAAGACCCGGTTGCGGACGGCTTCGAAGCCGGGGACCGTGCGGGCGAACATGTCGTTGGTGTAGTCGTACAGCCCGCTGCGGTGGCTCAGCAGGTGGCGGACCGTGATCCGCTGGTCGATGAGGCCGGGCAGGTAGCTGTTCACCGGTGCGTCGAGGTTCAGCTTGCCCTCGTCGACGAGTTGGAGCAGCACGACCGCGGTGAAGGTCTTGCTGACGCTGCCGACGCGGAACCGGTCGCTCGCGCTGATGGCCCGGCCCGTGGCGCGGTCCGCGACGCCCTCGGCGACCTTGTGGGCGGTGCCGTTGTCGTCGATCCGGGCCATGGCGCCGGGCGCGCCGTTCGCCAGCGCCGCCTTCAGGGCCGTGCGCAGCGCTTCGAGGTCGGGCGCTGCCGTCGCGGCGGCCCGGGACCCCGCCGCCGAGGGCTCCGGGGACGCGGGCGCCGCCGTCGCGGAGTGCACCGGCACCGTCAGCAGCGACAGCAGGACCGCCCCGAGAGCCGTGCCCCTGCCCGCCTTGCCTGAGATCATCTGATCGTTCTCCCGATCGTGTCGTGGTGACAGGTCTGATGTCCTGTCACCACCTATAGACGGTCAGGGCGCCCGCGGGTTGCCACATCGAGCCGCGAACTCCCGTACGACGTCACCGAGATGGCCCAACGCCGAGCGCCCGGGACGTCCCGCCCCGCTCCATCGCCCGCAGATCCTCATCCGGCAGCCACCAGTCGCCCCCGGGCCGCTCCAGCCACCCTTCCGCCGCGCCCAGTCGACCCGACGCGGCCAGCAGCGCGTCCGCCGCGGGGTGGCGCAGCCCCCGGCGCCGTACGAGGGAGACGGGCGACAGCGGCACCGGATCCACCAGAGGCCGCACCACCATGTCCGGCACCTCGATGAACTCGGTGCTCGCCAGTACGGACCAGCCCCGGCGCCGCACCACCCGGACGAACTCGTCCGCCCCCGCGACCTCGGGGAACGGCTCGGCCATGGCGATGGAGAACCGTGCGAACAGGCGCGCCGCCAGCGCCGTCCACGCGGCGGTCGCCGGGTTGCCGGCGCCCGCGTACAGCGTCTCCCCCGCGAGTTCGGCCACCGGCACCTGCGACAGGCCGGCCAACCGGTGCTCCACCGGCAGCAGCACCGCCATCCGCTCGTACCGCACCGGCACGTCGTCGAGCCCGGCGCGCACCGCCGCGTCCAGGCCCGCGACCCGACCGAAGGCCACGTCCACCCGCCCGGCCAGGACCTCCGCCGCGGCTCCGGTCAGCCCGCTGTGGAAGCGGGCCACCAACTCCAGCTCCGGCACGCTGCGCCGGGCCTCGTCCAGCACCCGCTGGGCCGTGCTCACCCGGGAGCTGACGTCCACCACCAGTGGCCGCCGCTCCGCGCGGAACGCGGCCCGCAGCTCGTCGTGCGCGGCGAGCACGGCACGGGCGTACGGCAGCAGCCGCTCCCCCTCGACGGTGAGCGCCACCGATCGGGTGGTGCGGCCGAAGAGCTCCGCGCCCACCTCCCGCTCCAGCCGCCGCACGTCCCGGCTCAGGGCCTGCTGCGCGACGTGGAGACGGCCGGCGGCCCGGGTGAAGTGAAGTTCCTCGGCGACCGCGACGAAGGCGCGCAGCAGCCGGGGGTCGATGTCATGGGGCACGCCCGGACCGTACTACTGACAACCCATGTGCGTGAATGGAGTCCCGACAAGTGTTGGACCACGGCTCTGACCTGCACGGATGCTGGCTCCATGCCGCAACAAGCCCTCACCGCAAACGTCCCGCAGCGCTACCGCCGACTGTTCGCCCCGGCGGGCACCGGCGCCTTCACCGCCGGCTCGCTCGTCGCCCGGCTGCCGTTCGCGATGTTCAGCGTCAGCGCGGTCGTCATGATCGCCGGATCCCGCGGCTCGTACGCCCTGGCGGGTGCGGTGACCGCGACCGGTCTCGCGGCCACCGCCCTCGTCGCGCCGTGGACCGCGCGCCTGGTGGACCGGCACGGGCAGGCCCGGATCGCCGTGCCGGCCGCCGCGCTGGCGGCGCTCGGCGCGCTTTCGCTGGTGCTCTGCGTACGCCTGGACGCACCGGCCTGGACGCTGTTCGCCTCGTACGCGGCCACCGCGCCCGCGCCCAACGTCGGCGGGATGGCGCGGGCCCGCTGGGCGCATCTGCACCGGGACGACCCGGGCGCCCTGCACACCGCCAACGCCTTCGAGCAGGCGCTGGACGAACTCTGCTTCATGACCGGGCCGGCGCTCGGCGCGCTGCTGTGCGCGGCGCTCTTCCCGGAGGCCGGCACCCTCATCGGCACCGCCCTGCTCGTCGCCGGCACCCTGCTGTTCACGGCGCAGCGCTCGACGGAGCCGCCGCCCGCGCCGCGCACCGCGGGCGCCCGCTCCCCGCTGCGCACGCCCCGCATGCCGGCGCTGCTCGCGGTCTTCCTCGCCACGGGCGCGGTCTTCGGCGCGCTGGAGGTGACGACGCTGGCGTACGTGGCCGGTCCGGCGGCCGGGCTGGTGCTGGGGCTCCAGGCGGGCGGCTCGTGCGCCGCCGGGCTGCTGTACGGGCTGCTGCCGCCGGCCAGCGCCCTGCCGCGCCGGCTCGCCAGCTGTCTGGCGGCGATGACGGTGCTGATGGCGCTGCCGCTGCTGACGGCCCGCACCGGTTCGACGGCGCTGCTCGCGGGCGGTCTGCTGCTGGCGGGGGCGGCGACCGCGCCCACCATGGTCACGGGGATGGCCCTGGTGCAGCGGCTGACTCCGCGGGGCAGCCTCACCGAGGGCATGACGCTGGCGGTCACCGCGATCCTCGGCGGCATAGCGGTCGGCTCGGCGGCAGCCGGCTGGTGCGCGGAGCACCTGGCGGCGGGCGCGGGCTTCGCCGTACCGACGCTGGCTGCGGCCCTGGCCCTGGCCGCAGCCGTGTGCCTCGCCGTCCGCAACCCGACCGCCCGGGGATGACGAAGGCCGGGCATGACGAAGGCCCGGCCGTGATCACGGCCGGGCCTTCGCCCACATGGGATGAGTGGAGATGGCGGGAATCGAACCCGCGTCCAACGGTGCAGAAACAGGGCTTCTCCGAGCGCAGTCCGCTGCGATTTTCTCAGCCCCGGAGATCACACGGACAAGTCTCCGACGGGCTCAGTCACTGTTTGATTTCCCTCTCAACCCCGTGACCGAATTGAGAGGTTTAGTCCCCTAGTTGACGCCAGGAACCGGGTCGGGAACAGCCCCGGGCTGACGCTCCATGAGAGAAACCTTCGTCTCTACTGCTTATTAGGCAGCGAGGGCGAAGGCTTCGGAGTTATCGCGCTTGGAATTGGCGATTATTGTTTGCGACATATGGTTTACGAGATCATTGCCGCTTCCTCGGCTCGCTTCCCCTGCCTCGACATCCGCTGTCGAAACCGATCATCCCCATGTTGATTTTTCAAGGCGCACACCACGACACCCTCAAGAAGGTGCGAAGTGCACTCGTGTCCCGCCCCGCGGGACTTCTCCATCGTACGTGACCGATGCGGGCGGGTGCCAGCACATATCCGCGCCCCCGGACGGAACGGTCAGACCTTCGCCCGCTGGCGCCGCCGGGCCGATGCGATCGCCCGGTCCGCCTCGCGCCGGTCCTGGCGCTCCCGCAGCGTCTGCCGCTTGTCGTACTCCTTCTTGCCCTTCGCCAGCGCGATCTCGACCTTCGCCCGGCCGTCCTTGAAGTACAGGGCGAGCGGCACGATCGTGTGACCGGTCTCCTGGGACTTGGCCTCCAGCTTGTCGATCTCCTCCCGGTGCATCAGCAGCTTCCGCTTGCGGCGGGCGCTGTGGTTGGTCCAGGTGCCCTGGGTGTACTCCGGCACGTGGACGTTGTGCAGCCACGCCTCGTGACCGTCGATCTGGACGAAGCCGTCCGCCAGGGAGGCCCGTCCCTGACGCAGCGACTTCACCTCGGTGCCCGTCAGCACGAGACCGCACTCGTAGGTGTCGATGATGTGGTAGTCGTGCCGCGCCTTCTTGTTCTGCGCGATCAGCTTGCGCCCTTTTTCCTTAGCCATAGTGCGTTCATTTTCGCACTACGACCCCGCCCCGAGGCCAGTCAATACCGACTCCGCCTCCGCCTGGACGCTCTCGCCCTCCGCGGGGACCACGTCCGGAACGATGCCCTTGCCGTCGACCTCGCGCCCCTCGGGAGTGCGGTAGTGCCCGACGGTGAGTTCGGCCACGGAGCCGTCCGGCAGGGGGCTGGGCATCTGCACCGAGCCCTTGCCGAAGGTGCGGGAACCGACGGTGACCGCGCGACCACGGTCCTTGAGGGCGCCGGTGACCATCTCGGCCGCGCTCATCGTGCCGCCGTCGACCAGCGCCACCACGGGCCGCTCGGTGTCGCCGCCGGGCTCCGCGTACAGCGCGAGCTGCTCGCCGTTCACGTCGTACGTGGCCACCAGCCCGCCGTCCAGGAAGGCGGAGGCCGCGGTGACCGCCTCGGTGATCAGCCCGCCGCTGTTGCCCCGCAGGTCGAGGAGGACGCCGGCGCCGTCGGGGGCGTGCTCGACGGCGTCCTTCACCCGCTTCCCGGAGCCGCGCGTGAAGGAGACCACCTTGATCTTGACCGTCCCGCCGTCGAGGCGCTCGACCGTGACGGACTCGCTGGGCAGGGTCGTACGGATCAGGCTCTCGCTCCAGCGGCGGCCATCGCGCTGGAGGCCGAGGTCGACCTCGGTGCCCTCGTTCCCGCGCAGCAGCGCCACCACGTCCGTGACCGGGCGGCCCTCCACCGGGCTGCCGTCGATGGTGCGCAGCCGGTCGCCGGCCTTGACGCCGGCCTTCGCCGCGGGGCCTCCGGGCTGGACCCGGGCGATCTCCACCCGCCCGTCGCCGGAGCGCCGGGCCCACAGCCCGACGCCGGTGTACTCGCCGTCGAGGGACTGCTGGAACTGCTCGTACTCCTCCTTGCCGTACACCGAACCCCAGCGGTCGCCGCTGCGGCTGACGACCTCCTCGGCGGCCTGGGTGGCGGACTCGCCCTCCGCGACGGCCTCGGCCGCGGCCCGCGCCACGTCCTCCCGGTCGACGGTGGCACCGATCGGGCGCACCACCAAGTGGTCCTGCTCGGCGTCGGGTTCGTGCGGCAGCGCGTCGGCGCCGGCGCCGGTGGCGAGCACGGTGACGAAGACCAACGACAGGGCCGCCCCGCGGCGGGTACGGCGGGGCCGAGGGCTGAACTCAGGGCCCGGCATGACGCTGAGTCTAGGACAAGCCACCGGCGCCGTAGGTTCGTTGTCGCCACGGCGCCCCGGGGCGGACGTCACACCTTCAGGTACTTGCGCAGGGTGACCAGAGCGGCAAGGGCCGGCAGCAGCAGCCCGATCGCCAGCACCAGCGGGAGCTTGGTGAGGACCGCGTCCCAGCCGATGAAGTTGACCAACTGCATCTTGTCGGCGAGCGCGAGGCCGTTGTCGATCAGGAAGTACCGCCCGACCAGCAGCATCACCACGGCCAACACCCCGCCGAGCAGCCCGGCGAACGCGGCTTCCATGATGAACGGCATCTGGATGTAGAAGTTCGACGCCCCCACCAGCCGCATGATGCCGGTCTCCCGCCGCCGGCTGAACGCCGAGACCCGCACGGTGTTGACGATCAGCAGCAGTGCGATGATCAGCATCAGCACCATCACCGCGATCGCGGCGATGTTCATGCTGTTCATCAGGTCGAACAGGTTCTGCAGGATGTTGCGTTGGTCCTGTACGGACTGCACGCCCGCCCTGCCCGCGAAGGCCGTGGCGACCACGTCGTACTTCTCCGGGTCGTGCAGCTTGACCCGGAAGGACTCCTGCATCTGGTCGGGGGTGATCGTGGCGGCGATGGGCGTGTCGCCGTACTGGTCCTTGTAGTGCTTGTACGCCTGTTCGGCGCTCTCGTAGTGGATCTGGTCGACCACGCCCATCTTGTCGAGGTCGGCCTCGATCTGCTTCTTCTGCTCGGCCGTCACGGCGCCCTTGGTGCACTGGGGCGAGGTCGTGGCATCGTTCTTGTTGCAGAGGAAGATCGAAACGTTGACCTTGTCGTACCAGTAGTCCTTCATCGTGCCGACCTGCTCGCGCATCAGCAGCGCGCCGCCGAAGAGGGCGAGCGAGAGGGCCACCGAGATGACGACGGCGAAGGTCATCGTGAGGTTGCGGCGGAGACCGACACCGATCTCCGACAGTACGAACTGGGCGCGCATCGCGTGCGTTCAGCCTTTCTCGCGCTGGTTCAGTGCTGGTAGCCGTAGACGCCGCGGGCCTGGTCGCGCACGAGTCGGCCCTGCTCCAGCTCTATGACGCGCTTGCGCATCTGGTCGACGATGTTCTGGTCGTGGGTCGCCATCACCACGGTCGTACCGGTCCGGTTGATCCGGTCGAGCAGCTTCATGATGCCGACGGAGGTCTGCGGGTCCAGGTTGCCGGTCGGCTCGTCCGCGATGAGCAGCATCGGCCGGTTGACGAAGGCCCGCGCGATGGCCACGCGCTGCTGTTCGCCGCCCGACAGCTCGCCCGGCATCCGCTCCTCCTTGCCGCCGAGGCCGACGAGGTCGAGCACCTGGGGCACGGCCTTGCGGATCTCGCCGCGGGGCTTGCCGATGACCTCCTGGGCGAAGGCGACGTTCTCGGCGACGGTCTTGTTCGGCAGCAGCCGGAAGTCCTGGAAGACCGTGCCCAACTGGCGGCGCACGTGCGGCACCTTCCAGTTGGAGATCCGGCTCAGGTCCTTGCCGAGCACGTGGACCGTGCCGTGGCTGGCCCGCTCCTCGCGCAGGATCAGCCGGAGGAAGGTGGACTTGCCGGAGCCGGACGAGCCCACCAGGAAGACGAACTCGCCCTTCGCGATCTCCAGGGAGACGTCGCGCAGCGCGGGGCGGTTCTGCTTGGGATAGGTCTTGGAGACGTTGGCGAATCGGATCACGGGTGCACACCACGGGCCGGGGGTAAAGGTGTGCGTGACACTACGCGAACGGGACTGGCCTAGGCAGCCGGCGGCCTGGGTTGCGTGGTTTGTCCTCCCCATGAGTCATGCGGCGGTGCGCCGGAGCTCACGGGGACGCGCGCCGAACGGCGCGGGAGCTGGCACAGTGGTAGGGGAACAGTCGCGTGTTTCCGGGCGTTTTCTCCATAGGGCCCAGAGGAAGTGCGCCCACGGTCCGCGATGGCGGTTCCGCGCGCGGGAGAGCGGGAGAGGAGAGCGCATGACCTACGACAGATTGGTGTGCGCCAACTGTGCGGCCCCGGTCGCCGAGGGCCGCTGCCCCGTGTGCCGGGCCAATCGCGAGCGGCTCCAGCAGCAGGGCCCGTTCGCGGGGCTGACGCCGGCGGCGCTGGTGACGCTGCTGGTGCTGCTGATCGGAGCCGTAGCCGTACTGGCCGCGCGTACGGCCTGAGTACCGACCGCTACTGAGTACTGGCCGCGCCCACGGGGCGTACGGAGGGCCCGAGCCGGATCCGGCCGGTACGGAGCGTGCCGCACCGCTCACGGAAGGCCACAAGACGCATCAGGGCCCGGGGTGCTGTGCCACACCCCGGGCCCTTCGTCACGCTCTGGTGCTACCGCGTCACCGCGGCATCAGGGACGTCGTCCCTCAGACGGCGGTACGGCCACCGCCGACGAGCCGCGGCAGCATCCGGAAGCCGATGCCACCGGCGATCATGGTCGCGGCGCCGATCACCAGGAAGGTCGTCTCCATGGCGCCGGTCTCGGCGAGTTCTTCCTTCGCCGCGCCCTGCTGCACGGCCTGCGAGCCCGCGTTGTTCGTGTCGGTGTTGCCGCCCTGCGGGCCGGTGCCACCGGTGGTGTCGTCGGCACCGCCGCCGTTGCTGCCGCCGCTACCGCCCGGGTTCGACGGGCTGGTGGAGGGGCCGGGAGACGTGGGCGGGTTCGACGTCGGCGGGTTGGACGTCGGCGGGTTCGACGTGGGCGGGTTCGACGTGGGCGGGTTCGACGTCGGAGGATTCGAGGTCGGCGGGTTCGACGTGGGCGGGTTCGACGTCGGCGGGTTCGACGTCGGAGGATTCGAGGTCGGCGGGTTGGACGTCGGCGGGTCGGACGGGTCGACACCGCCACCGGGCGGCGTCGACTCGCCGCCGCCCGGCTTGTCGCCGTTCAGGTCGGCGCTCACCTCGACGGAGAGCGGACCGACGTTCAGCGCGGAGGCCGCACCGGCCGCCGCCAGCGACGCGCCGGCAGCGATCACCGCACCTGCGGCGACGCGTGCCACGCGAATTCGCGTCTTCTTAGTCATCTAACTGCTACCCCCAGTAGCTCACTCGTCATCTGAGCCGGGTCTCCGGAGCGGCTACTCGTGGGAGAGTCGCACTCTCACCCTGCTCACTCACGCTCGGAAACACGCATGCCGCGCGCCAGCCTTTCCCGTCTTCCCAGGACACGTCAAGCGCAATCCGCGCTCGTTGTCCCCATTTGGGGTGCGTTGGCAGGAGCGAGGTCCATACAACTGTGACATCACGGGGTGTTGGCCCCTGTCAAGGGTCGATTTCCTTGTCGACAAAGCGAGCTGACCTGGCGTGACGGGGGCGCGAACGGCGAAGGCGCCGTACCGCGTGCGGTACGGCGCCTTGCGTCATGCGGGGCGTGGGAGGAGGCTCACTTCTCCTGGTCCTGGCGCTTGCGCCAGCGGATGCCGGCCTCCAGGAAGCCGTCGATCTCGCCGTCGAGCACGGACTGGGGGTTGCCCACCTCGAACTCCGTCCGGAGGTCCTTCACCATCTGGTACGGGTGCAGGACGTACGAACGCATCTGGTTGCCCCAGGAGTTGCCGCCGTCGCCCTTGAGGGCGTCCATCTTGGCCTGCTCCTCCTGGCGGCGCCGCTCCAGCAGCTTGGCCTGGAGGACGTTCATCGCGCTCGCCTTGTTCTGGATCTGGGAGCGCTCGTTCTGGCAGGAGACCACGATGCCGGTGGGGATGTGGGTGATGCGGACCGCGGAGTCGGTGGTGTTGACGCCCTGACCGCCCGGGCCGGAGGCGCGGTACACGTCGATGCGGAGTTCGGACTCGTCGATGTCGACGTGGTCGGACTGCTCGACGACCGGGAGGACCTCGACGCCGGCGAAGCTGGTCTGGCGGCGGCCCTGGTTGTCGAACGGGGAGATGCGCACCAGGCGGTGCGTGCCCTGCTCGACGGAGAGGGTGCCGTAGGCGTAGGGCGCCTTCACGACGAAGGTGGTCGACTTGATGCCGGCCTCCTCCGCGTACGAGGTCTCGTACACCTCGGTGCCGTAGCCGTGGCGCTCGGCCCAGCGCAGGTACATCCGCTGGAGGCGCTCGGCGAAGTCGGAGGCGTCGACGCCGCCCGCTTCGGCGCGGATGTTGACCAGCGCCTCGCGCTCGTCGTACTCGCCGGACAGCAGGGTGCGGACCTCCATCTCGTCGACGGCCTTGCGGACGTCGGCGAGCTCGGACTCGGCCTCGGCGAGGGTGTCCGCGTCGTCCTCGGCCTCGGCGAGCTCGAAGAGCACCCCGAGGTCGTCGATGCGGCCCCGCAGCGCCTCGGCCTTGCGGAGCTCGGCCTGGAGGTGGGAGAGCCGGCTGGTGATCTTCTGGGCCGCCTCCGGGTCGTCCCAGAGGGACGGGGCCGCGGCCTGCTCCTCAAGCACGGCGATGTCGGCCCTCATCTTGTCGAGGTCCAGGACGGCCTCGATCGACTCCATGGTCGAGGAGAGGGACTTCAGCTCTTCGGATACATCGACGACTGCCACGCCTCAAGCGTAACGGCTGAGTGCGCGGTCCCCGCCCGCGGGCGGGAGAGCGCTCGGCCCCCGCGGCCGTAGCAGCCCTCCGCCGCTTGCCGGGCCGCGCCCGCGCCCTCCTTGGAACGCCTCGCCGTAAGGCGGAAACGTTGTGTAACGACCACCGGTTTGTGTGTGGCTGTTCGCGGAGGCCGATGCGCCCGCGGGGAAACGGCGAGACCGCCCAGGGGCTCCGGGGGGGCACCCTGCCCGCAAGGAAACCGCGGGGGCGCGGAGGTCAGGGGGACGTGGAGTGCGGCTTCTCGGGGGCCGAGTCCGCGTCCGTGGACGTGGCCAGCCAGCCGCCGACGCCGACCACCAACACCACCAACCCGGCCAGCACCCGTCTGCGAACGCGGACGGACGGCGCCGGCTTGCGCGGAGGCTTGTTGCGCGCCGAACCCGGCCGCCGCTGCCCTGGCGCCCGCGGCGCCCGCGCCGTGCCGTGCGCCCCGCCCGCCAGCTCCTCCGGGCCCGGCACCCGCATCGAGGTGTGGGTGTCGCGGTTGGAGTCCGCGGGCGCCGCCCCGGGCACCAGGGACACCGCGCCGCGCCGTCGCCCCTCTCCCGCGGGCTCGGGCGCGGGCTCCTCGTACGGCTCGGCCTCCGGCTCAGCGCCCGGCTCGTCGACGTCCAGCGGCGGCATCCCGGCCAGCGAGGGCAGCAGCTCCCGCAGCCGTACGCCCATCTCCGAGGCGCGCAGCCGGGACGCCGGCGCCTTCGCGAGGCACTGGACCAGCAGCTGCCACAGCTCGTCGGGGATGCCGGGGAGCGGCACCACCGCCTCGGTGACGTGGCGACGCAGGACCGCCCCCGGGTGGCCGCCGCCGAACGGCGTGAAGCCCGCCAGGAGCTCGTACAGCACGGTCGCGAGGGCGTAGATGTCCACGGCGGCGCGCGGCGGCAGGCCCTCGACGATCTCGGGGGCGAGGTAGTCCGGAGTGCCGATGATCTTCGTGGACTTGGTGCGGCGCGCGGTGTCGATCAGCTTGGCGACGCCGAAGTCCGTGAGCAGCGCCGGGTGCGCGCCGCCGGGGCCGATGGCTCCCGTCATGTCGAGGAGGACGTTCTCCGGCTTGACGTCGCGGTGGACGACCCCGGCGCGGTGCGCGGCGGCGAGGCCGTCCGCGACGTCCGCGACGATCGCGACCGCGGCTTCGGGGGCGAGGCGGCGCTCGCGGTCGAGCCGGCTGCGCAGGTCCGTGCCGCGGACCAGGTCCATGACGAGCGCGAGGTCATTGCCGTCGACGACGAGGTCGCGGACCGCGACGACGTGGGGGTGGTCGAGCCCGAGCAGGGCGGTGCGCTCCTGGACGAAGCGGCCGACCAGCTCCTGGTCGGCCGCCAGGTCCTCGCGCAACAGCTTGATCGCGACGGGCCCCTCGGGGCCCTCGCCGGCCCACACGGTGCCCGCGCTGCCCCGTCCGAGGATCTGGTGGGCCGTGTACCGGCTGCCGATTTTCCGTGCCAAGACTGCTCCCTCAGCGGCTGGCGTTGCCCATAACGTACGCGGCCGTCCGGGGCGTTCGTGCCCGGGACGGCCGCATGCCGCACGTACGTGGGAGTCATTCAGGGGCAAAACACCCCAGACCGCCGCCTCACCTCACGACGGAAATCGACAAAGAGACCCAGACGCACATCAGTTACCGGTGCTGTTGCCCGTGTTGTTCGTCGGGGAGTCGGTGCCCGAGTCGGAGTTGGTGAGGTCGGAGATCCAGTCCGTGGCCTTCGAGACTCCGTCGCTGATCGCGGTCCAGAAGCTCTTGCCCTCGGCCACCCAGTCCTGGAGCGGGGTGAGCTCCCAGACCAGCCAGCTCGCGACGACCAGCAGGATCACCGAGAACAGGCAGCCCTTGAGGCAGCCCAGGCCGGGGATGCGCATGGGGTTGGCGCTGCGCTGGCGGGGCTGGCGCGGGGCGGGCTCGGGCCGCTGCGGGCGCTGGGGCTGCTGGGGCGCCTGCGGCTGCGGCGGGGGCGGCGGCGCGGGTGCGTACCGCGGCTGCTGCTGGGGCTGCTGCTGCGGTGGCTGGGGCGGCGGCGCGTACTGCTGACGCTGTAGGTGCTGCGGCGGCGGCGCGTACGGCTGGGGCTGCTGGTGCTGCTGCTGGTGGTGCGGCGGCTGCTGCGGGTGTTGGGGGTGCTGCTGCTGGCGCTGCGGGCGGCGGCGCAGCGGGTCCTGCCCCGGGTCCAGGTACTGGATCTGGGTCTGCTCGTTGCGGTCGCGGGCGGCCCGCAGCTGGGACTGCCAGGGGTGCGGGTCCTCGGGCCCCTGCCCGCCGGGCGGCCCGCCCTGGTGCGAGGTCACGGGCGGCATCACGGCCGTCGGGTCCGGGGCCCCGCCGGGGCCGCCGGTGTGCGGCAGCACGCTCGTGGCGTCCGCGGCCCCGGGAGGCCCGGCGGGCGCACCGGTGTGCGGCAGGACGCTGGTCGCGGCGGCCGGGTCGTACGATCCGGCGTTGCTCGGCAGGACCTGGGTGGGGTCGGCGGCGCCCGGCGTGCCGGGCACCGGAGCCGGGGACGGGTCGGGCGCCAGCAGCGCGCCGACGCCGAGCGCGGCGTCGACCTCGGCCGCCGACGAGTGCACGCCGATGCCGGCCGCGACGACCCGCAGGCCGCGGGCGAGGTTCTCGGCGCTGGGGCGCTCCCCGGGCTCCTTGCGCAGGCAGCGCTCTATCACCGTCCACAGCGGCTCGGGCACGGTGGTGGGGCGGCGCGGCTCCTCGCTCAGATGGCGGTGCAGCACCTCAAGCGCGGACTCGCCGGCGAACGGCGGCCGGCCGGTGACCAGCTCGTACAGCAGGATGCCGGCGCCGTAGACGTCCACGGCGGACGTCTGGGGGCGGCCCTCGGCGGACTCCGGGGCCACGTACGCCGGGGTGCCGACGAACTCGTGCGCGCGGGTCAGGCCGGGCGAGTCCGCGAGGCGGGCGATGCCGAAGTCCGTCAGCATCGGGTGCATCTGGCCCTCGGCGTCCGTCTTCAGCAGGACGTTCGCCGGCTTGAGGTCGCGGTGGACGACCCCGTCGGCGTGGCTGGAGGCGAGGGCGTCCGCGATCTGGGCGGTGAGCAGGGCGGCGGCGACGGGGGTGAACGGCCCGCTCTCGCGCAGGTAGCGGTGGAGGTCCGGGCCGTCGATCAGGTCCATGACGAGGGCGAGGAGGTCGCCCTCCACGACGAGGTCGCGGGTCCGCACGATGTTCGGGTGGGTCAGGCGGAGCAGGACGGAGCGCTCGCGCAGGAAGCGCATCACCACGTCCGCGTCGTTCGCCAGCTCCTCCTTGAGGACCTTGATCGCCACGGTCTCGCCGGGCTGCCCGGGCACGGCGGCCTCGGCGCCCGCGGTCTCCCGCTGGCGGGCGCGCCAGACGGTGCCGGTGGCTCCGCGGCCGAGTGGCTGCTCCAGGAGGTACTTGCTGCCTACAGGCCGCACGTCATGCGCTCCCTGCTGATCGTGGTCCGTGGGTGGGCCGGGTCTCGAAGCCGCCGGCGGTCTCGACGGCCCGCAGGCTCGCGAGGACCCGGCCCCGGCGGTTCGCGTTTCCGATCCACTGTAGTGGCGTCGAACAGGGCGACGGTCGGTTGCACGCCCCGTGCCGCGGGCGGGGCGCGACCGGCCGGCCGCCGCGCGCCCGTGCGCCGTACGCACGCGGCGTGCGGGACGCACGCGAACGCGCGCCGTTCGCCTGCAAGACGTCGTCGCGCCGCGGAAGGTTGCGGGCGGACCCCGCGAAGCGGAGTGCCCTACGCAACACCGTCCGTCCGCTTCACGACGCAACCAGGCACTTTTCCGTCCGGAGCGGGCCAATCAAGATCACTTATTGGCAGTACCCGGGCGTGTTGTCAGTGGCAGGTGCGAGGATGCCCCTTGCGCGCGGTCTCGGGGTGGGGAGCCCCGGGTGCGCGCCGACCAGCCGGGTGGGGGCGACGGAGGCGGTTCCCCTGCCGGCACCCGCGCAGAAGGGATTGCTGACGGCCATGCAGATCCGGCTGACCGTTCTCGCGCCGCGCGGCGGACAGGCCGTCGGGCCCGCATCCGGGACCCGCGCGTGCGACGTGCTGGTCACCGCACCCGCGGGCACGGCGCTGGCCGCGGTGGCATCGGGTCTGGCGTCGGCCGCCGCGGGCCCGGAGTCGTCGGGCGGCGTCGTGCTGTACGCGGGCGCGGAGCGGCTGGACCTCCAGCGCCGCACCCTGGGCGAGCCGCCCCTGGTGGACGGCGCGGTCCTCTCGCTGGGCCAGCCCGGTCCGCAGGGCCCCGCCGACGCGGACCCCTCGACGCAGCTGCACGTGGTCGCAGGACCGGACGCGGGCGGGGTCCATCTGCTGCACGGCGGCCGGGTGAGCATCGGCCGCTCCGCGGACGCCGACGTCCCGTTGGACGACCCCGACGTGTCCCGGCTGCACTGCGAGGTGACGGTCGACGACGACGGCCGGGTCACCGTCGCCGACCTCGGGTCGACGAACGGAACGGCGCTGGACGGCCGCCCGGTCGGCGCCCGCCCCGTCGCGCTGCCGCCGGGAGCACTGCTGCGCCTCGGAGAGTCGACGCTCCGGCTGTCCCCGGCCGACCGCACGGCCGCGCTGCCGACCGCCGCGGACGGCGAGGGCCACCTCAAGGTCGCGACGGCCCCGGGCGCGACGGCCCCGGCCACCGCGCCCGGGGCCGTCGCCGAAGCCGGCAAGGAGGCGGGCCACAGCGCGTACGTGGTGGGCGCGCACGCCCCCTCGACCACCGGCCCCACGCCCGCCCACGGCACCGTCACCCCGCACGTCACCAGCAACACCATCAGCACCGGCCATACCGTTCGCGAGTCCCAGCAGCCCGCGCAGCCGGACGGCGGGCACACCCGGGCCGCCGACCAGTCCGACGCCTGGGGCGCCCCCGCGGGCAGCGGGCCCGGCCAGGGCGCCGACCCCGAGGCGTACGGCCGGACCCACGAAGAGCCCCGCAAGAAGGGCATAGGCGCCTGGGCTCGCCGGCTCAAGGGCGACGCCCCCCGCGGCGAGCGGGGCGACCAGCGCGGCGCGGGCGCCCCGGCCCCGGCCCCGGCCCCGGCCCCGCCGCCGACCGCGCCCGACGCGCCCCCCGCCGAGCCGGCCCCGGCCGCCGCCGACAGCTGGCCCGACCCGGCCGCCGTCCTGCTCACCGCGGTGCGTCCCGGCGCACGGCTGTGGGAGCGCGGTCCGGACCATCCCGAGTCCCTGGTGCTGCGGCTGGGCACGGCCGATCGGGACGACCTGGTGTCCGTGCCGGTGACCGTGGGCCTGCGCGAGGCCGGTTCGCTGGGGCTGGCCGGCCCCCGGCGCCGGCTGGCCGGCGCAGCGCACTGGGCCGTGGCGCAGCTCGCCGCCCTGCACTCCCCCACCGACCTGGAGATCGTGTTGATCTCCACGGACCGTGCGCGCCCCCTGGAGGAGCGCCGGGCCGAGTGGGCGTGGCTGGGCTGGCTGCCGCACGTCCGGCCGGCGCACGGCCAGGACTGCCGCCTCCTGCTCGCGTACGACCGCGACCAGGCAGCGGCGCGCACCGCGGAGCTGGTCCGCCGGCTGGACGACGGCTGGCTCGGCCCCGGCTGGCCGAGCGCCGACCTCGCCGCGCTGACGGACGCCGCCGAGCGGTACGAGGGGCCGCACACCCTGGTCGTCGTCGACGGCGACCCGGGCTCGGCCGCCCTGCGGGAGACGACGGCCAGGCTCGCGGGCGCCGGCTGGTCCGCGGGCATCCATCTGTTGGTGCTGGCCGAGGCCCCCGCCGCCTCCCCCCTCTCGCCGGTCGCCGCGACGTACGAGACGGCGTGCGCGGCCTCGCTCGCCTTCCGGGAGTGCGGGGCGGTCGGGCTGCTCAGCGGTGAGGTGGCGACCGCGCTGCGGGTGCTGCGCACCGCGGGCGGGCTGCCCGCCGGCCACGGCACCCTGGCCGCGGTCGACGCGGTGTCGACGGCGTGGGCGGAGCGGTTCGCCCGCGCGCTGGCGCCGCTGCGTACGGAAGGGGCCGGCCCCCAGGCGCCGGGCCGGGCGGCCGTGCTGCCCCGGTCGTCCCGGCTGCTGGACGAGTTGGGTCTCGCCCGGGCCACGCCGGCGTCGCTGATGGCCCGTTGGGCTGCGGCCGGGGACGTCCCGGGCAGCCCGGTGGTGCTCGGCACGGACCCGCGCGGGCCGCTCGCGGTCGACCTCGCCGTGGAGTGCCCGCACCTGCTGGTCGAGGGCCCGCCCGGCAGCGGTCGCACGGAGCTGCTGCGTTCCGCCGCCGCCTCGCTGGCCTCCGCGGGCCGGCCGGACCGGCTCGGGCTGCTGCTGGTCGACGGCGCCGGCGGCGAGCGCGGCGAAGGGCTCGCGGTCTGCACCGACCTGCCGCACGTGATGGACCACCTGGTGGCGAACGACCCGGTGCGCATGCGGATGTTCGCCCAGGCGCTGGGGGCGGAGCTCAAGCGCCGCGTCGAGCTGCTCGGCGGCGCGGACTTCGCCGAGTGGCACGCATCGGGCGGCGCCGCCGGCCGGGTGGTGGGCCAGCGCTCGCCGAGCGCGGCCGAGCAGGGCGGGCCGCTGACCGCCGCGGCCCGGTCCGCCGGTCCCGCCGTGCGGTCGGCCCGCGCCGCGGGGCGGGCCGACCACTCCTCGGTCGCCGGCCCGATCGCCGCCGGCGCCCAGGCTCCCGATCCGCGGGCCGCGGCCCGCGGCGACCTGGAGTCACCGCCGAGCGGCACCCTGCGGCTGCGCCCCGGCGGGCGCACCCGCCCGGCCGGCCCCCCGCCGCTGCCCCGACTGGTGGTCCTGGTGGACGACTTCGACGCGCTGGTGGCCCCCGCCCTCGGCAGCCTCGGCCGGCCGGCGGCCGGCTCGGTCGTCCGGGCCCTGGAAGCCGTGGCCCGGGACGGCGGCAGGCTCGGGGTGCACCTGATCGCGACCTCCGCCCGCCCCGACCGCACCGCGGACACGGAGCTGGCGCGCTCGGCCGGGCTGCGGGCGGTGCTGGACGCGCCGCCGGCCTCCGCCGGGCCGGACGATCCGCTGCCGGGCCGGGGCCGGCTGGGGCATCCGGACGGCCGGGTGACCCCGTTCCAGGGCGGCCGGGTCACCGGCCGCATCCCGCGCACCGCCACGCTGCGGCCCACGGTCGTGCCGCTGGAGTGGGAGCGCATGGGCGACCCGCCGACCCGTCGCCCCGTACGGGAGTTGGGGAACGGCCCGACGGACCTGGCACTGCTGGCGAGCGCGCTGGAGCGGGCCGCCACGTCGGTGAACGCGATACCCCTGCCGCCGCTGTCGCCCGTGCACCCCTGAGGAGCCGCACCCCCCGCGCCGCGAGCCCCGTCCCGCACCACCTACCCCGGTAGCGCACACCGTTCCCTCAACTTCCGCAAACTTTCTGCGATTTGACAGGACATCACGTCACAGAGGGATCACGAAAGAGCCATCGACTCTCTCAGCGGATTGCGGGCCCTGTGCCCCGGGCGTAGACCTGTCGGGCAACGCGTCGGTGCTAAGGCAGAGTGCTACGGCAGAGAACGGGGCAGAAATGCGGACAACTCTTCGCACGAGCAAGGTCGCAATCACATTCGCCGTCGTCGCGGCGCTCGCCCTCGCCGGGTGCAGCGACAGCGACGACGACTCGTCGGACGCGGACGGGAAGAAGGGCTCCGGTTCCGGCTCCACCGTCGAACTCCCCCGGCTGGAGGGGGAGACCGTCCAGGTCGCGGCCGTGTGGAGCGGGGCCGAGCAGGAGAACTTCGACAAGGTCCTGACCGAGTTCGAAAAGCGCACCGGGGCCGAGGTCACCTTCGTCCCCGCCCAGGACCCGATCGTGAACTTCCTCGGTACGAAGATCGCCGGCGGCAGCCCTCCCGACGTGGCGCTGCTGCCGCAGCCGGGCGCCATCGCGCAGGCCGTGCGGCAGAAGTGGGCCAAGCCCGTCGGCCCGGAGGCGAAAGCCCAACTCGCGAAGAACTACTCCCCGGGCTGGCAGAAGATCGGCCAGGTGAACGGCGAGCAGTACGGCGTGTACTACAAGGCCGCCAACAAGTCCCTGATCTGGTACAACACGGCGGCGTTCGAGATGGCGGGCGCCAAGGAGCCGAAGACCTGGAAGGAGTTCCTGACCACCGCGGAGACGATCTCGGCGTCCGGCGTGACGCCCGTTTCGGTGGCCGGTGCCGACGGCTGGACGCTCACGGACTGGTTCGAGAACATCTATCTCTCCCAGGCCGGCCCCGAGAAGTACGACCAACTCGCCAAGCACGAGATCAAGTGGACCGACCCCTCGGTGACGCAGGCGCTGACCACGCTGGCGGAGCTGTTCGGCAAGCCCGCGCTGATCGCGGGCGGCGCGGACGGCGCCCTGCAGACCGAGTTCCCGGCGTCGGTGACGCAGACGTTCACCGGCGGCGACCAGCCGAAGGCGGCGATGGTCTTCGAGGGCGACTTCGTGGGCGTGAACATCGCCCAGACCAAGGCGGAGTTGGGCACCGACGCGAAGGTGTTCCCCTTCCCCGCCGTCGGAGCCCAGCCCCCGGTGGTGACGGGCGGCGACGCGGCCGTGGCGCTGAAGGACAGCAAGGGCGCCCAGGCACTGCTGACGTTCCTCGCCTCCCCGGACGCCGCGAAGATCCAGGCCGCCGCCGGCGGCTTCGTCTCGCCGAACAAGTCGCTGGACGTGGCCGCGTACCCCAACGACGTGATGCGGGACATCGCCAAGGCCCTGATCGCCGCGGGCGACACCTTCCGCTTCGACATGTCGGACCAGGTGCCGCAGTCCTTCGGCGGCACCCCGGGCAAGGGCCTGTGGAAGACGCTCCAGGACTTCCTGAAGAACCCGAAGGACGTGGCGGGGGCGCAGGCGAAGCTGGAAGCGGACGCCGCCAAGGCGCACGCGGGCTGAGCGGCGGGTGTCCACCGCAGTGAAGGCGGGGGGTCCGGCCCGGCCGGCGCCCCCCGCGCGTCCGCGCAAGAGCGTGACCGGCACCCGCAAGACCGTCGCGGCCGGCTTCCTGCTGCCCGCGCTGGTGCTGCTGGGCGCGCTCGTGGTCTACCCGGTCGGGTACTCGGTCCAGCGTTCCTTCTTCGACCAGTCGGGCAGCGGCTTCGTCTGGTTCGACAACTACGCGGAGATCTTCACCGACGACGCGATCTTCACGGCCGTGAAGAACAACGCGATCTGGGTGGTCTTCGCCCCCGCGGTCGCCACCGCGCTCGGGCTGATCTTCGCCGTGCTCACCGAGCGGATCCGCTGGGGCACCGCGTTCAAGCTGATCCTCTTCATGCCGATGGCGATCTCCATGTTGGCCGCGGGAATCATCTTCCGGCTGGTGTACGAGCAGGATCCAGAGCGCGGCGTCGCCAACGCGGTCTGGGTCGGGGTGCACGACACCTTCGCGGAGTCGTCCGTCTTCCCCCGCGCCCGCCCGCTGCCGGTGCATCCGCTGGAATCCGGCGGCGGCGGTTCGTTCGTGACCAAGGACCCCGCGGCGGTCGGCACTCCGGCGCTGCTGCCGCTGGTGGGCGTCGCACCCGCGAACATGCCGTCGGACGCGAAGCCCGCCGCGGCGGCGCAGGCGGACCCCGGTGACGGCAGGATCAGCGGAACGGCGTGGCTGGACTTCACCCGGGGCGGCGGCGGCAAACCCAACGTCGTCGACCCCGAGGAGCTGGGCCTCAAGGGGCTGAAGATCGAGGCGGTGAAGGACGGCGAGGTGGTGGCGTCCACCCGCGCCGGTCCGGACGGCTCGTTCACCCTGCCGGCCGCCGCCGACGGCGCACAGCTGCGGCTGCCCGGGGACAACTTCCGCGAGCAGTACAACGGCGTGAGCTGGCTCGGCCCCTCGCTGGTCACCCCGGCGATCATCGGCAGCTACGTGTGGATGTGGGCCGGCTTCGCGATGGTCCTGATCGCGGCCGGGCTGGCGAGCGTGGAGCGGGAGCTGATGGAGGCGGCCCGGGTCGACGGCGCGAACGAGTGGCAGGTCTTCCGCCGGATCACCGTGCCGCTGCTGGCTCCGGTTCTCTCGGTGGTCCTGGTCACCCTGATGATCAACGTGCTGAAGATCTTCGACCTGGTGTACATCATCGCCCCCGGATCGGCGCAGGACGACGCGAACGTCCTCGCGCTCCAGCTGTACCGCTCGTCCTTCGGGACGGCGGCCGACCTGGGCGTCGGCAGCGCGATCGCGGTGCTGCTGCTGTTGCTGCTGGTGCCGGTGATGGTGCTCGACATCCGCCGTACGCGAAGGGAGAGGCGCCGATGACCGCGCGCACGTCCACGACAGCGCCCGGCTCCGACCCGGCCCCCGCTCGCGAAGGCGCGACGAAGGCGACGGAGGTGACGAAGGCGCGGCAGCCGCTCGCGTCCCGGCTCGCCGGGTGGGCCGGCACCGGTGCGGTGCGGGTCTTCCTGCTGCTCGTCGCGGTGTTCTGGCTCACGCCGACGGTCGGTCTGCTGGTCTCCTCGCTGCGCGGCCCGGCGGACATCGGGGAGAGCGGCTGGTGGCAGGTCTTCACCGCGCCGGCGCAGCTGACCCTGGAGAACTACGAGGGCCTGCTGAAGAACGAGGCGATCACGGACTCGCTCGTCAGCAGCATCGTGATCACGGTCCCGTCGACGCTGCTCGTGGTGGTGATCGGGGCGCTGGCCGGGTACGCCTTCGCCTGGATGGACTTCCCCGGCCGCGACTGGTGGTTCCTGATCGTCGTCGGTCTGCTGGTGGTGCCCGTCCAGGTGGCGCTGATCCCGCTGTCGAAGCTCTTCGGGCAGATCGGCATCTTCGAGACGACGATCGGGGTGATCCTCTTCCACGTCGGCTTCGGGCTGCCGTTCGCGATCTTCCTGCTGCGGAACTTCTTCGCGGAGATCCCGCGGGAGCTGCTGGAGGCGGCGCGGCTGGACGGCGCGGGCGAGCTGCGGCTGTTCGTCCGGGTCGTGCTGCCGCTGGGCGGGCCGGCGATCGCCTCGCTCGGGATCTTCCAGTTCCTCTGGGTGTGGAACGACATGCTGATCGCGCTGATCTTCGCGGACACCGACAGCGCGCCGATCACGGTGGCCCTGCAGCGCCAGGTCCGCCAGTTCGGCAACAACATCGACGTGCTCGCATCGGGCGCGTTCTTGTCGATGGTCATCCCACTGGCGGTGTTCTTCGCCTTCCAGCGGCAGTTCGTGTCCGGGGTGATGTCGGGTGCGGTGAAGTAGGTGCAGCAGGTGCAATAGGTGCAGTAGCGGCGCCGAAGGCCGTACGAGCGGCGGTACGGGGGCGGGCGCGCCCGAGCTTCCGTGCCGCCGTGTTCCGCTCAGACCCGCAGTGCCGCGACGGCCCCGCGCGAGAGCTGGTCCAGGTACCCCTTCGGCAGGTCGTCACGGACCACCACCAGCCGCCAGTACAGCGGCCCGACCGCGACGTCCAGCAGCCGGGAGGCGTCCGTGCTCGCCGGCAGCTCCCCGCGGGCCACCGCGTCCCGCACGATCAGCGCGGCCATTCCGTGCTGGCTGTCCAGGAGCGCCGCCTTGATCGCCTGGGCGATCTCCGGATTGCGCACGGACTCCACCAGCAGGTCGGGGATGACCTGGGAGGCGACCGGGTGGCGCAGCGCGTGGGAGGCGACCTCCAGCAGTGCCCGGACGTCCCCGTACAGCGATCCCGTGGCCGGGGCGGGCAGCCCCTGCGCGGCGAAGGCGGAAACCAGGTCGAGGACGAGGGAGAGCTTGGACTTCCAGCGCCGGTACACGGCCGTCTTGCCGACGCCCGCGCGGCGGGCGATCCCCTCGATGGACATCCGGGCGAAGCCGACGGAGGCCAGCTCCTCGAAGACGGCGGCACGGATGGCCTCCGTCACGTCCTCGCGGAGCACGGCGGCTCCCGCGGGAGCGCGTCGGGGACGTCGTGGGTCCGGGGCCGGGTCCGTCGTGGTCATGGTCATGGAGCATACCCGTGACGACGAAACGGTTGCGTTGCGACGCGAGTACGCCTTAGTCTCGGCGCAACGACGAAACGGGCCCGTCCCGTCGTCATCCCGGCGGTCGGCCGGACGTCCCGCACTCCCCTCCCCGACCGCGCCTCTCCTTCCCCCTCCGCCTGAGGCGAAAGCGATCCGAGTGAGCAGTCAGACGATCTCCCCACCCCTGTCGGTGGGGACCGCGCCCCCTTCGGGGCTCCCCGGGGAGACCCCCCGCGAGTTCGCCCTGCGCCACGGCCTCACCGTGAGCGGGCAGCGTCCCTCGCTCGGCGCGTACGTGCGCCAGCTGTGGGCGCGCCGCCACTTCATCACCGCCTTCGCCACCGCCAAGCTCACCGCCCAGTACAGCCAGGCGAAGCTCGGCCAGCTCTGGCAGCTGATGACGCCGCTGCTGAACGCGGCGGTGTACTACTTCATCTTCGGGATCCTGCTGGGCACCAGCAAACAGGTCCCGGACTTCGTCCCGTTCCTGGTCACCGGGGTCTTCATCTGGACCTTCACGGCCAATTCGATCATGGCCGGGACCAAGGCCATCTCGGGCAACCTCGGGCTGGTGCGCGCGGTGCACTTCCCGCGCGCCGCGCTCCCCGTCGCGTTCGCCCTCCAGCAGTTCCAGCAGCTCCTGTTCTCGATGGGCGTGCTGCTGCTGATCCTGATGGGCTTCGGCGAGTTCCCCGAGCCGTCCTGGCTGCTGGCGGTCCCGGCGCTGGCGCTCCAGGCCGCGTTCAACACCGGTCTCGCCATGGCGATGGCCCGGATCTCCGCGCGCACCCCGGACGTGGCGCAGCTCATGCCGTTCCTGCTGCGCACCTGGATGTACGCGTCCGGTGTGATGTGGAGCATCTCGACCATCCTGAAGGACCACGACCTGCCGGAATGGGTCATGCTTGCCCTGCAGTACAACCCGGCGGCGGTCTACATCGATCTCGTGCGCTTCGCCCTGATCGACAGCTACACCTCGGCCCAGCTTCCGCCGCACGTGTGGGCGGTCGCCCTCGGCTGGGCCGCACTCTGCGGGGTGGGCGGATTCATGTACTTCTGGAAGGCGGAGGAGCGGTACGGCCGTGGCTGAGAACCTGATGACGAAAGACGCGACGCAAGCGGCACAGGAGGTAGGAGTGACCGCCCCCGTCCCCGAGAAGGTCCCCACGGTCGTCGTGGACGACGTGCACATCAAGTACCGCGTGCAGGGCGGCAAGGCCGCCAAGGGCAGCGCCACCGCGGCCCTGAGCCGGATGGTCTCCCTCAAGGCGCGGCGGGCCCGCAAGTCCGGCGCGCTGCCGCCGGGCGTGCGGGAGGTGCACGCGGTCAAGGGCGTGACCTTCACCGCGTACAAGGGCGAGGCCATCGGCCTGATCGGGTCGAACGGCTCCGGGAAGTCCACCCTCCTGAAGGCCATCGCCGGTCTGCTGCCCGCCACCGAGGGCCGGGTCTACACGCAGGGTCAGCCCTCCCTCCTCGGAGTGAACGCGGCCCTGATGAGCGACCTCACGGGCGAGCGCAACGTCATCCTCGGCGGGCTCGCCATGGGCATGTCGCGCCAGGAGATCCAGAACGCCTACGCGGGCATCGTCGACTTCTCCGGGATCAACGAGAAGGGCGACTTCATCTCGCTGCCGATGCGGACGTACTCGTCCGGCATGGGCGCCCGGCTGCGGTTCGCCATCGCGGCGGCCAAGAGCCACGACGTGCTGCTCATCGACGAGGCGCTGGCCACCGGCGACGCGAAGTTCCGCCGCCGCAGCCAGGCCCGCATCAACGAGCTGCGCGCGGAGGCCGGCACGGTCTTCCTGGTCAGCCACAGCAACGGCACGATCCTGGAGACCTGCGAGCGCGCCCTGTGGCTGGAGGCGGGCGTGCTGCGGATGGACGGGCCCGCGAAGGACGTCATCGCCGCGTACGAGGAGTTCACCAGCGGCAAGAAGTAGCCCCTGCGCCTCCGGGCGGTCCGGCTCCGCCCCGACCGCCCGGAGGCCCGCGAGCAGCACCAACACCGCACCGCCGCACTGCACCGATAAACACCTCAAAGCCACTAAAGCGGACTAAAGTGCCCGGCGATGACGCCCCACGGGATCACTCCGCTGCCCGCCGGCCACCGCCTCGCCCCGCGGCCCGCCCTCCACGCCCCGTACGACGGCCGGCGGCACGACCGGCGAAGGGCCCAGCCGAGGGACGTCGCGGCACTGGCCGCCGGCTGGGCGCTCACCCGGGCCGTGATGCTCGCACTGCTGGTCGTCGACCGCCTCGGGGACACCGGAGTGGCGGGCGAGGTCCACTCCCTGTACCGGGGCTGGTACGAACAGCTCGCCCACGGCGCGTTCCCCGTCCACGACGTCACCTGGCAGTACCCGCCCGGCGCCGCCCTCGTCCTCCTCTCCCCCGCCGCACTGCCCTGGCTGACCTACTTCCAGGCGTTCGTGCTGATCGTGCTGATCGCCGACGCGACCGTCACCGTCGCCCTCGCCCGCGCCGGGCTACGCGGCACGGGCGAAGGCGGGGGCGCGGGCGTCCGCGGCGCCTGGCTGTGGGTGGGCGGACTGCCGCTGCTGCTGAACCTGCCGCTGGCCCGCTACGACGTCCCCGTGACCGCCGTCGCCGTCCTCGCACTGCTCGCCCTGCGCACCCGCCCCCGGCTCGGCGGCGCGCTCGCCGGCGTCGGCGCCACCCTCAAGGTCTGGCCGCTGCTGACGCTGCTGGGCACGCCCCGCGGCCCCGGCACCCGGGCCGCGTGGGGCGCGGCCGTCGCGTCCGGCGCCGCCCTGCTCTCCGTGCTCGTCCTGGGTTTCAGCAACACCCTGGACTTCCTGCGGCAGCAGGGCGCCCGCGGCGTACAGGTCGAATCGCTCGGCGGCACGGCGCTGCACGTCGCCCGCAACGCGGGCTGGTCGGGCGAGACCCGGTACCAGTACGGCGCCTTCGAATTCGTGGGGCCGTACGTCTCCTCCGTCGCCCGGCTCTCGCTGGTGCTGACCGCAGCCGCCTTCTGCTGGCTGGTGCTGTGGCGTCTGCGGGCGCGGCGCTGGGGGCCGGCGACGCCCTTCGACGCCGCGTTCGCCGCCGTCCTGCTGTTCACCGTCACCAGCCGGGTGATCAGCCCCCAGTACCTGGTGTGGCTGCTGGGTCTGGCCGCGGTCTGCCTCACCTGTCGGCACACCGTGATGCGCCCCGCGGCGCTGCTGGTGCTCCCCGCCGCAGCCGTCAGCGCGCTGGCGTACCCGCTGCTGTACGACGACGTCGTCGCCGGCACCGCGCTCGGCTGCACCCTGCTGGTGGTGCGCAACGGGCTGCTGCTCCTGGCCACCGCGCTGGCCTGCCGCCGGCTGTGGCGGGCCAGCGCCCGCCCCGCGTAGCGCTCCTTCGCATACGGCGAGGGGCCCGCCCCGGTCTCCCGGAACGGGCCCCTCGTACGCGTCCTACGCGACCGGTACGTCAGCTGTGCGTACGCAGCAGCTGGCGCATCGTCCGCATCGCCACCGACAGGTTCGCCAGGTCGAACGTGTCCGAGCCCTGGATCTCGTCCAGGGTCGCGCGCGCCCGGCTCAGGATCGAGACGTTCTTCGACTCCCAGGTCTTGAACCGCTCCTCGGGCGTCGAGGTGCCGTTGCCGACGGAGAGCACGTCCGCGGTGAGCATGGCGTGCGCCGCGTACAGGTCCTCCCGGATGGCGGCGCGGGCCATCGACTGCCAGCGGTCGGCCCGCGGCAGCTCGATGATCCGGTCCATCAGCTGGGTGATCCGCAGCCGGTCGGCGAGGTCGTAGTACACCTCGGCGACGTCCAGCGGGTCCTGGCCCGTGCGGTCGGCGATGGCGACGATGTCCAGCGTCGGGAACGCCGAGGAGAACCCGGCCACCCGCAGCGCCAGCACCTCGGGCACGCCCTCCGAGGTCAGCTCGTCCACGATGCCCTGGTACCACTCGAGGTCGGTGCCGCGCATCAGCTTCGGCAGCTCGTCCCAGACCCGCGCCACCCGCTCCGCGAAGAACCCCACCGTCTCGGTCAGCTCCAGCGGCTGCGGGCGGTTGCCCAGCAGCCAGCGGGTGCCGCGCTCCACCAGCCGGCGCGAGTGCAGCCGGATCCGGGTCTGCACGTCGGCCGCGACCTCGTTGTCCAGCGCCTCGACCGCGTCCCAGACCGCGCCGAGCCCGAAGATCTCCCGGGCCGCGGTCTGCGCCCGCACCACTTCCTCGATCGACGCGCCGGTCTCCTCCCGCAACCGGTGCAGGAAGGTCGCGCCACCGGTGTTGACGGTGTCGTTGACCAGCACGGTGGTGATGATCTCGCGGCGCAGCGCGTGGCCGTCGACCGCGTCGGCGAAACGCTCCCGCAGCGGCGTCGGGAAGTACGCGTGCAGCAGCTTGCGCAGGTGCGGGTCGTCCGGCAGGTCCGTGCCGATCAGCTCGTCCGCCACCGCGATCTTGGTGTACGCGAGGAGGACCGCCAGCTCGGGCTGGCTCAGGCCGCGGCCCGAGTTCAGCAGCTCGCGGATCTGCCGGTCGGTCGGCAGGAACTCCAGCGACCGGTCCAGGGCGCCGTCGCGCTCCAGCCGGCGCATGTGGCGCTGGCCGGCCTGGAGGAGGGAGGGCGCCTGGGCGACCGAGTTGGCGAGGGCCACGTTCTGCGCGTAGTTGTTGCGCAGCACCAGCGCGCCGACCTCGTCGGTCATCTCGGCGAGCAGGGCGTTGCGCTGCTTGACCGTGAGGTCACCGTCGTTGACCAGGCCGTTGAGCAGGATCTTGATGTTCACCTCGTGGTCGGAGGTGTCCACGCCGGCGCTGTTGTCGATGGCGTCGGTGTTGATCCGGCCGCCGGCCGCGTCGGGGCCGCCGGCACGGGCGAACTCGATCCGGCCGAGCTGGGTCAGCCCGAGGTTGCCGCCCTCGCCGACCACCTTGACGCGCAGTTCGGCGCCGTTGACCCGGATGGCGTCGTTGGCCTTGTCGCCGACGTCCGCGTTGGACTCGCCGGACGCCTTGACGTACGTCCCGATGCCGCCGTTCCACAGCAGGTCGACGGGGGCCTGGAGGATGGTCTTCATCAGCTCGGCCGGCGTCATCTTGGTGACGCCGTCGGGGATGCCGAGGGCGGCCCGCACGTGTGCGTTGATCGGGATGGACTTGGCCGTACGGGGGTGGATCCCGCCGCCCGGGGAGAGCAGCGAGCTGTCGTACTCGGCCCAACTGGAGCGCGGCAGCTCGAAGAGGCGCCGGCGCTCGGCGTACGAGACGGCCGCGTCGGGGGTCGGGTCGACGAAGATGTGGCGGTGGTCGAAGGCGGCCACCAGCCGGATGTGCTCGCTCAGCAGCATGCCGTTGCCGAACACGTCGCCGGACATGTCGCCGACGCCGACGACGGTGAAGTCCTGCGTCTGGGTGTCGTGGCCCAGCTCGCGGAAGTGGCGCTTGACGGACTCCCAGGCGCCGCGGGCCGTGATGCCCATGCCCTTGTGGTCGTAGCCGGCGGAGCCGCCGGAGGCGAAGGCGTCCCCGAGCCAGAACTCGTAGGCGAGGGCGACCTCGTTGGCGATGTCGGAGAAGGAGGCGGTGCCCTTGTCGGCGGCGACGACGAGGTAGGTGTCGTCCCCGTCGTGGCGCACCACGTCCGCCGGCGGCACGACCTCGCCGGCGACCAGGTTGTCCGTGATGTCGAGCAGCGCGGAGATGAAGGTGCGGTAGCTGGCGACGCCCTCGGCGAGCCAGGCGTCCCGGTCCACGGACGGGTCGGGGAGCTGCTTGGCGACGAAGCCGCCCTTGGCGCCCACCGGCACGATCACGGTGTTCTTCACCATCTGCGCCTTCACCAGGCCCAGGATCTCGGTGCGGAAGTCCTCGCGCCGGTCGGACCAGCGCAGCCCGCCGCGGGCGACCTTGCCGAAGCGCAGGTGGACGCCCTCGACGCGGGGCGAGTACACCCAGATCTCGTACGCGGGGCGGGGCGCGGGCAGGTCGGGGATGGCCTGCGGGTCGAACTTCATCGACACGTAGCCGTGGTGCCCGCCGCTTCCCTCTCCCACACTCTGGAAGAAGTTCGTGCGCAAGGTGGCCTTGATGACCACGAGGAAGGAGCGCAGGATGCGGTCCTCGTCGAGGCTGGCGACCTGGTCCAGCGCGCCGTCCAGCTCCTCCATCACGCCGTCGATCAGCTCGGTGCCGGCGTGCTGGCGGCCCGGCGACATCCTGGCCTCGAAGAGCGAGACCAGCAGCCGGGTGGTGTGGACGTTGGTGCGGAGGGTGTCCTCCATGTAGTCCTGCGAGAACGTCGACCCGGCCTGGCGCAGGTACTTGGCGTAGGCGCGCAGCACCATCGCCTGCCGCCAGGTGAGCCCGGCGCCGAGGACGAGGGAGTTGAAGCCGTCGTTCTCCGCGGCTCCCGTCCACACCGCGGCGAAGGCTTCCTGGAAGCGCTCCCGGGCGTCGTCGCCGAGGTAGTCGTTGTGGCCGTTGGCGCCGTTGCCGGCGCCGCCGGGGGCGGCGCCGTTCGTCGGGACCGGCATGCGCAGCCCGAAGTCGTAGATCCAGGCGTACGTGCGGTCGGCGCGGCACAGCTCGTACGGGCGCTCGTCGACGACCTCGCAGCCCAGCCGCTGGAGCACCGGCAGCACGGCGGAGAGGGAGACCTGGGCGCCGGTCCGGTAGATCTTGAAGCGGCGCTCGCCGGGGCCGGCGCCCACCGGCTCGTACAGCGAGAGCGCGAAGTCCCGGTCGGAGCGGGTCAGGTCGTCCAGGTGGACCAGGTCGGCGACGGCGCTGCGCGGCGAGTGGTCGGCCTTGTAGCCCTCGGGGAAGGCGCTGCCGTACTGGCGCAGCAGCTCGGCGGCGCGCTCCTCGCCCAGCTCTGCGGTGAGCGCCTCGGCGAAGCCGTCCTCCCAGGAGCGCGCGGCCTCCACCAGGCGGGCCTCGATGCGCTCGGTGTCGGCGTCCGTGAGGTGCGGCAGCTCGGTGCCGGAGGGGACGCGGACGACGAAGTGGATCCTGGAGAGGATCGATTCGGTGTTCCAGGCGGTGAAGTCGACGCTGGTGCCGCCGAGCTCCTCCTTGAGGATGTCGATCAGCCGCAGCCGCACCGCGGTGGTGTAGCGGTCCCGCGGCAGGTACACGAGGGCGGAGTAGTAGCGCCCGTACTCGTCCTGGCGCAGGTAGAGCCGGAGCCGACGGCGCTCCTGGAGGTAGAGCACGCTGGTGACGGTGGCCCGGAGCTGGTCGACGGGGGTCTGGAACAGCTCGTCGCGCGGGTAGGTCTCCATGATCTGGAGCAGGTCGCGGCCGTCGTGGCTGTTGGGCGAGAAGCCCGCGCGGTCCAGGACCTCGGCGACCTTGCGGCGGATCACCGGGACGCGGCGGACGGACTCGGTGTACGCCGCGGAGGAGAACAGCCCGAGGAAGCGGCGCTCGCCGACGACGCTGCCCTTCTCGTCGAACTTCTTCACGCCGACGTAGTCGAGGTAGCTCGGCCGGTGGACGGTGGAGCGGCTGTTGGCCTTGGTGAGCACGAGGAGCTTGTGCTCGCGGGCCTTGGCGCGGGCGTCCGCCGGGAGCCGGCTGAAGGAGGGGCTCACCGGGTGGGCCTCGTCCTCGCGGTGCTGCGGGTCGGAGCGCAGGATGCCGAGGCCGGTGCCGGCGACGGCACTCAGGGCGTCGCCGTCCACCAGCTCGTACTCGCGGTAGCCGAGGAAGGTGAAGTGGTCGGCGGCCAGCCAGCGCAGCAGCTCGCGGGCCTCGTCGATCTCCTGGCCCAGGATGTCGTCGGCGGTGGGCTCGGCCGGCAGGTCCTCGGCGATGCGCAGCGCGGCGTCGCGCATCTTCTCCCAGTCCTCGACGGCCTCGCGGACGTCGGACAGCACGCGCAGCAGGTCGGAGGTGATCTGCTTGAGGTCGGCGCGGTCGGTCTCGCGGTCGATCTCGACGTGGATCCAGGACTCGACGAGGGCGTCGTGCGGAAGGTCCTTGCGGGAGGTGCGGCGCTCGGCGGGCAGCACCTCGATCAGCTTGCCGGTGACGTCGCGGCGGACGGTGACCTGCGGGTGGATCACCACGTGGATGCCGCGGCCCTGGCGGGAGAGCTCGTTGGTGACGGAGTCGACGAGGAAGGGCATGTCGTCGGTGACGACCTCGACGACGGAGTGGCTGCAGGTCCAGCCGTTCTCCTCGACCGTCGGGGTGTGGACCCGCACGTTGGCCGTGCCCTGGGGGCGGTTCTCGGCCAGCCGGTAGTGGGAGAGCGCAGCGCCGAAGACGTCGACCGGGTCACGGTCGGCGAGGTCCTCGGGTGCGGTGTGCAGGTAGTAGCGCTGGAGGTATGCGAGAAGGGTGTCCTGGTCCGGCCGCTTGCCCTGCTCGGGCCCGGCCGGTTGGTGACCACCGCCCGGACCGTTCTCGGCTACCCGGGCCGCTCGTGCGAGCAGCTCGGCCTTGGCGTCGTCCAGCTTGGTCTGCATGTCCTCTGGCTCCTGTCGCGCGCCGTTGCGTGACGTAGGTGGAAGGTGCGGCGCAACGCCCCAGCGCGTGGTGTCCGGTCTGGGTCGACGTTATGCCGCCATGAGAGGTGCACGAGCCACAATTGACGAAGTTCAACGGAACTCAACAATGGGGTCGGTACACGGGGACCAGCGATCGCCCGGCAGCGTCCGCGCGCCGGGCGAGGGCCGGGGGCTTCGCTGCCCCCAGGGCGTATCGCACTGATCACGGCTCCAGGCTATCTCCCCGCACCCGGTCACCGTCATGGGCCTTATGTGTACAAAAGCAGGGTCGGAAGTTTGACACTCTGCACAGCGACAAGGAAGGAACGGTGCGAGCGGGTAGGTACCCGGACGTCCCCGTCGGGTCATTCGGCCCGTCCCCACGGGTCCGTCTCGATGAGCCGTCCCAGTGAGTCCGCACCAGCCCGATCCGTCTCAGTCAGTCCTTCTCAGTCAGTCCTTCTCAATCAGCTCGTCATAGCCCGTCATAGCCAGCCAGTCACAGTCAGCTCGTCTCAGTCACCGCCCGACTTCACACCGGGAGCAGACATGGCAACGAAGGTCCTCATCGTCACCGGCGACGCAGCCGAGTCCCTGGAAGTGCTCTACCCCTACCAGCGGCTGCTGGAGGAGGGCTACGAGGTCCACATCGCCGCCCCCGCCCGCAAGAAGCTGCAGTTCGTCGTGCACGACTTCGAGCCCGGCTTCGACACCTACACCGAGAAGCCCGGCTACACCTGGCCGGCCGACCTCGCCTTCTCCGAGGTCGAGCCGGGTCAGTACGCCGCCCTGGTCATCCCGGGCGGGCGGGCCCCGGAGTACCTCCGCAACGACCCGGAGCTACGCAAGATCCTCAAGTCCTTCTTCGACGCGGACAAGCCCGTCGCCCAGATCTGTCACGGTCCGCTGCTGACCGCCGCCATCGGCAGCCTGGAGGGCCGCCGCGTCACCGCGTACCCCGCGCTCGAACTGGACATGCAGGCCGCGGGCGCCACCTTCCAGGACGTGGCGGCGGTCGTCGACGGCACCGTCGTCTCCTCCCGCGCCTGGCCGGACCACCCGATGTGGATGCGCGAGTTCCTGAAGGTGCTCCGCGCCAAGGGCTGACGCGGAGCAGGCCGCGGGTGGCCGGGTCCGGTGGCGTGGGTCTGTGGCCAGGGCCGTAGCTCAGGCCGCCGTTGCTCAGGCCACCAGCTCGGCGGCCAGGTCGACCGCCTCCGCGAGGGAGTCCACCACCGGTGCGCCCGTCGCCTCCAGATTGGCCCGGCTGTGCGCACCGCCCGTGTACAGCACCGCCCACGCACCCACGTGCGCCGCCGCCACCGCGTCGTCCGCCGCGTCACCGATCACCACGGTGCGCTCGACCGACACGGTGGCGGCGAGCGCCGTGAGGTGGCGCTCCATGGCCTCTGCCTTGGACGGGCCCGCGGGCCCCCGGCGTCCGTCGACCCGTACGAAGTGGCTCTCGATGCCGAAGCCCTGCACGGCCGGCACCAGCTCGTCGTGGACGTGCATGCTGAGCAGCGACTGGCTGCGGCCGGCGTCCCGCCAATCGCGCAACAGCGCCTCCACGCCCGTCGTGAGCCCGCACGCCACGCAGTTCTGCAGGTAGGTCCGCTGGAAGACGACGTCCATCGCGTCCCACTCCGCGTCCGTCGGCAGCCGGCCCAGCACCCGCTCGTAGAACTTCGGAATCGGCACCCGATACCACTCGCGGTACTGCTCGACGGTGATGGCTTCCCGGCCGACGACCTCCAACGCCGCGTTCGCCGCACCGACGACCGCCGTCACGTCGTCCAGCAACGTGCCGTTCCAGTCCCAGACCAGATGACTCCCCATGTGTTTCCCCATGTCGAACTACCGTACCCGCCGGGTACGACAGCGTGCGGGGTCAGCCCACCAGGTTGGGGATCTCCTGCACTCCGTACCAGAGCAGCTCGTGGTCCTCCGCGCCGTCCACCGTGAACTGCGCGTCGTCGTCGCCCCGGTCCGCCGCGCCCAGCGCGTCGGCCGCCGCGGAGACGTCGGCCACGGCGTCGTCGGCGTCCACGTGCACCGCCCCGGCCAGGGACAACGGCACCGCCACGGCGATCCGCACCTCGCCGAGGGACGTGGCGTCCAAGGCCCGGTCGGGGTCGACGGAGGCGTCCTGGTCCCGTACGTCGACGGCGACGACGACCCGGCGGCGGACCGCGTCCGGAGCGCCCGCGATCATCCGCAGCGAGGCTGCGGCGGCCCTGCCGAGCGCCGCGTACTCCAGCTCCTCGATGTCGTCGGAGACGTACCACTCGCGCAGTCCGGGGGTGACTCCGTACGCCGTCACCGGCCCCGGGCCCAGCTCTCCGGCCTGGTGCGCCTGCGCGAGTCCGGCGAGGGTCAGAGGGACGTAGACGCGCATGGCTGGCCGCTTTCGTAGTCGGAAGACGCACCTCAGGATACGTGCGCGGTACCCCTTCGGACCGCCGCTCCACCAGGGCGGAACCGTCCACTCCGCAGAGCCCGGGTCCCGGGCCGTCCGCCCTCGTCACGCCCCACCATCACCCGGATAGGTGAATCGGGCGGTCGCGCCGAGCGCCCCGGCGCCCCGTTGCGACCGGCGCGCGCCGGGCCGTAGAAGGTCACCGAGCGCAGTTACCGCCCGGTATCGACTGCGGTCGAGCCGGGCCCGAGCGGACGGGGGCGATAGAAGATGAACGCAGCGGACGGAGCGCACGGAACGCCCGGAACGGCTCCAGGCGGGACGGCGGTCGGCCCCTTGGAGAGAACGGCCGAAGCACCCGGCGGCACGGCCGGGGATGCGGCCGGCCGCGCGGCCAGGCAGGCGACGTCGGCGCGACCGGCGCCGGACAGGCCGCCGGGGCGGGCCGGACGGCCTTCCGGGACCCGCCCCGCGGGCCGGCTCGACCGCCGCGGCCCCGGCCGGAGCACCCCTTCGGCGCCGGCCCGTCCCCAGCGCCGGGACAAACCCCACTACTGGTTCGCCGAACGCCTCCTCGCCGTCCTCAGCGGCCAGCGCCCCGTGCACTGGATGCTCGGCCACACCATCGGAGAGGCGTACGAGCAGCTGGTACGGCTCGCGCCGGGCGCCCCGCTGCGCCCCGGCGAGCGGGTGATGCCCGTCGTACGCCACTGCGGCGAGTTCCGCCCCGGGCCGGGCGTCATCGAGGCGTTCGCCCGCATCAGCGCGGGCGACCGGGTGCACGCCATGGCCTTCCGGCTGGAGCAGGGCCCCGACGACCGCCGCTGGCGCTGCTCCGCGGTCGAGCTGGGCGGCGACCGGGCGGCGGCGCCCTGAGCCCCTGCCGTACGACCGCGGCCGGGCCGGACTCCCCGTCGGAAGTCCGGCCCGGCCGCCGTCACGCACTGCCCCCGCGGGGCTCCTGTCGGCTACTTCTTGCGGCGGCGCCCGCCGCCCTTCTGCGCCTTGCGCCGCTCGGCGCGCGTCATCCCGTCACCCGAGACGGACGCGGTGCGGTTCTCGGTGGTGTCGAAGTCGCCCTCGACGACACCGCCCTCTCCGTCGACCGTGGGGGCGGAGAAGTGCAGCCGGTCCGGGCGCTGCGGGGCCTCCAGGCCCTTGGCGCGGATCTCGGGGCGCGCCGCCGGCACCGCGTCCTTCTTCTCCAGCGAGGGGCGCTCCGCGTCGTCCTCGACCGGGACCTCCTCGACCTGCTGCTCGACCTGGACCTCCAGGTTGAACAGGTAGCCGACGGACTCCTCCTTGATGCCGTCCATCATGGCCGTGAACATGTCGAAGCCCTCGCGCTGGTACTCGACCAGGGGGTCCTTCTGCGCCATGGCGCGCAGACCGATGCCCTCCTGGAGGTAGTCCATCTCGTAGAGGTGCTCGCGCCACTTGCGGTCGAGGACGGACAGCACCACGCGGCGCTCCAGCTCGCGCATGATCTCGGAGCCGAGCTGCTTCTCCCGCTCCTCGTACTGCTCGTGGATGTCCTCCTTGATGGACTCCGCGATGAAGTCGGCGGTGATCCCGGCGCGGTCGCCCGCGGCCTCCTCCAGCTCCTCGATGGTGGCCTTGACCGGGTAGAGCTGCTTGAACGCGCCCCACAGCCGGTCCAGGTCCCACTCCTCGGCGAAGCCCTCGACCGTCTCTGCCTGGATGTAGGCGTCGATGGTGTCGTTCATGAAGTGCTGGATCTGCTCCTGCAGGTCCTCGCCCTCCAGGACGCGGCGGCGCTCGCCGTAGATGACCTCGCGCTGGCGGTTGAGCACCTCGTCGTACTTGAGGACGTTCTTCCGCGTCTCGAAGTTCTGCTGCTCCACCTGGGACTGGGCGGAGGCGATGGCGCGGGTGACCATCTTGTTCTCGATCGGGACGTCGTCCGGGACGTTAGCCATCGCCATGACGCGCTCGACCATCTGCGCCTTGAACAGGCGCATCAGGTCGTCCCCGAGGGAGAGGTAGAAGCGGGACTCGCCGGGGTCGCCCTGACGGCCGGAACGACCGCGGAGCTGGTTGTCGATGCGGCGGGACTCGTGGCGCTCGGTGCCCAGCACGTACAGCCCGCCGAGGTCGGTGACCTCCTCGAACTCCGCGCGCACGGCCCCTTCCGCCTTCTCCAGCGCGGCGGGCAGCGCCGCCGCCCACTCCTCGACGTGCTCGACCGGGTCGAGTCCGCGCTGACGCAGCTCCGCCTCGGCGAGGTCGTCCGGATTGCCGCCGAGCTTGATGTCCGTACCGCGGCCGGCCATGTTCGTCGCGACGGTGACGGCGCCCTTACGGCCGGCCTGGGCGACGATGATCGCCTCCCGGTCGTGCTGCTTGGCGTTCAGCACTTCGTGCTGCACGCCGCGCTTGCTGAGCTGCTGCGACAGGTACTCGGACTTCTCGACGGAGGTCGTGCCGACCAGGATGGGCTGACCCTTCTCGTGCTTCTCCGCGATGTCGTCGACGACGGCGGCGAACTTGGCGACCTCGGTGCGGTAGATCAGGTCGGACTGGTCCATGCGGACCATCGGCCGGTTCGTCGGGATCGGGACCACGCCGAGCTTGTAGATCTGCTGGAACTCGGCGGCCTCGGTCATCGCCGTACCGGTCATGCCGGAGAGCTTGTCGTAGAGGCGGAAGAAGTTCTGCAGGGTGATCGTGGCGAGGGTCTGGTTCTCGTCCTTGATGTCCACCCCTTCCTTCGCCTCGATCGCCTGGTGCATGCCCTCGTTGTAGCGGCGGCCGGCGAGGATGCGGCCGGTGTGCTCGTCGACGATCATGACTTCGCCGTCGATGACGACGTAGTCCTTGTCCTTCTTGAACAGTTCCTTGGCCTTGATGGCGTTGTTCAGGTAGCCGACGAGGGGGGTGTTCACCGACTCGTAGAGGTTGTCGATGCCCAGCCAGTCCTCGACCTTGGCCACGCCGGACTCGTGGATGCCGACGGTGCGCTTCTTCTCGTCGACCTCGTAGTCGCCGGTCTCCTCGATGCCCTTGAGGTGGTTGCCCGCCTCGCCCTTGGTCAGGCGGGTCACCAGCTTGGCGAAGTCGCCGTACCACTTCGTGGCCTGGTCGGCGGGGCCGGAGATGATCAGCGGCGTACGGGCCTCGTCGACGAGGATCGAGTCGACCTCGTCGACGATGGCGAAGTTGTGGCCGCGCTGGACGAGCTCGTCCTTGGACCACGCCATGTTGTCGCGGAGGTAGTCGAAGCCGAACTCGTTGTTCGTGCCGTAGGTGATGTCACAGGCGTACTGCTCGCGGCGCTGCGCCGGCGTCATGTTCGCCAGGATGCAGCCGACCTCCAGGCCCAGGAACTTGTGGACGCGGCCCATCATCTCGGAGTCGCGCTCGGCCAGGTAGTCGTTGACCGTGATCAGGTGGACGCCCTTGCCGGAGAGCGCGTTCAGATAGGCGGGGAGGGTGCCGACGAGGGTCTTCCCCTCACCGGTCTTCATCTCCGCGACGTAACCGAGGTGCAGCGCGGCGCCGCCCATCATCTGTACGTCGTAGTGGCGCTGACCGAGGACGCGCTTGGCGGCTTCACGGACGGTGGCGAACGCCTCCGGAAGCAGGTCGTCCAGGGTGTTCTCACCGCTGGCGAACCGCTCCTTGTACTCTTCCGTGAGCGCCCGCAACTCGGCGTCGGAGAGGCTGACGAAGTCCTCTTCGATGGAGTTGACCTGGTCCGCGATGCGGTGCAGTTTGCGCAGGATCTTGCCTTCGCCTGCACGCATGAGCTTGTTGAAGACGGACACTGAGGCTGGTCTCCTTGCCGATTCGGGCCTGGCTGGGTCGTGGGGACTCGGGCACGGGCACGGCAGGCGGGCCCCACCGCAACGGCCATCGTAAGCGAGGACCGCGCCGGCTCGGGAGGTCCGCACCCGTCCTGGGCCGTCCGTGCTCCCTTTGTGAACGCACGGGACGCGCGGAAGGTGCCGGTGCGGCACGAAAAGTGCTCGCGTCCGGTCCGGGGCCCGGAAACAATCCGGGCATGGAGCCCATCACACTCACCACCGAGCGGCTGCTGCTGCGCACATTCGCCGAGGACGACGCCGACGAGGTGTTCCGGCTCTGCCAGGACGCCGACATCCAGCGGTGGACGCCGATCCCCTCCCCGTACGAGCGGCAGCACGCCGTCGACTTCGTCGGGCAGCTGGTGCCGGAGGGCTGGCGCACGGGCACGATGTTCACCTTCGCCGTCGTCCCGGTGGCCGGCGGCCCGGTGATGGCCTCCGTGGCGGTCACGCTCCGCACCCTCTCGGGCACGTGGGAGGTGGGCTTCTGGCTCGGGCGGGAGTACCGGGGGCGGGGGATCATGACGGAGGCGGTGGACGCGCTGGCGCGCTGGTCCTTCTCCCGGCTGGGGGCGACGCGTCTGGAGTGGCGGGCCGAGATCGGCAACGGCGCCTCCCGGGCGGTCGCGGTGCGCGCGGGCTTCACGGTCGAGGGCGAACTGCGGGCGTCCCTGCTGAACAACGGCACGCTGCGGGACGTCTGGGTCGGCTCGCTGCTGCCGTCGGACCTGGGGATGCACAGCGCGTACGCCTATCTCCCGGCCGCCCCGGCCCGGGGCTGACAACAGCGCGGGAACCGTCAGGGGGACTGTCAGTGGCACCCTCTATCGTTCGGAGCATGACGACGCTGCCGCCCCCTGTTGCCGAGTTGTCCGCCGACGAGGCCCGCCGCATAGCCCTGCGTGCCCAGGGCTTCATGGGCGCGCCGGACCGGCGCGCCGGGGTGCGGGGCGTCCTGCGCCACCTGGGGGCGGTCCAGTTGGACACGATCTCGGTGCTCGCCCGCTCCCACGAACTCGTGCCGTACGCGCGGCTGGGCGCCGTCGGCCGCACGGCGGTCGAGCAGGCGTACTGGACCGAGGGCCACAGCTTCGAGTACTGGTCGCACGCCGCGTGCATCCTCCCCGTCGAGGAGTGGCCGCACTTCGGCTTCCGCCGGCGTGCCTACCGAGCCCGCCCGCAGTGGTACCACGACCTGCCCGACGGCGTGTACGACACGGTGATCAAGCAACTGCGCGCCGAGGGCCCGCTCACCGCGACGGAGCTGGGCGGCGCGAAGAACGGCGGGGAGTGGTGGGACTGGTCCGCCTCCAAGGTCGCCGTTGAGCGCGCGTTGATGTACGGCGAGGTGGTCTGCGTCGAGCGGCGCGGCTGGAAGCGGGTGTACGACCTCGCGGAGCGCGCGGTCCCGGACGCCCTGCTGGGCACCGAGCTGGACGACGCGGAGTGCCTGCGCCGACTCGTCCGCCTCGCCGGCCAGGCCCTGGGCGTCGGCACGCGCGCGGACATCGCGGACTACCACCGGTTGAAGGGCGAGCAGTTCGACGCGGTCGTCGCGGACTCCGGCCTGGTGCCGGTCGCGGTCGAGGGCTGGGCCAAGCCCGCCTGGGCCGATCCCGAGGCGCTGACCACCGCGCCGCGCGGCCGGCACCGCACGACGCTGCTGTCCCCCTTCGACTCCCTGATCTGGGAGCGGGCCCGCACGGAACGGATCTTCGGCTTCAGCCACCGGCTGGAGGCGTACGTCCCCAAGCCCAAGCGCGTGCACGGGTACTTCGCGATGCCACTGCTGTCGGGCGGCCGGTTGCTCGGCCGGGTCGACCCGGCGCGCGAGGGCCGGACGCTGGTGGCCAGGCAGGTCTCCCTGGACTCCGCCAAGGCCATTGCGCCCATGGCGCAGGCGCTGCGCGAGGCGGCGGAGTGGGTTGGCTGCGACGCCGTACGGATCGAGCGCGTCGACCGCCCCGAGTGGGCCGCTCCCCTCACCGCCGCCCTGTCCTGACCCAGCCCCCACCCACCCGTGCGACGGGCGCCCGACTCGTGAAGTCGGACGCCCGCAGCCGGATCGGCCCGGTTAGCGGATCTCCAGGATCTTCTCCCGCATCGCGTAGACCACGGCCTCCATCCTGGAGTGCAGCTGGAGCTTCTCCAGGATGTTGCGGACGTGGTTCTTCACGGTGTTCTCCGAGATGAACAGCTCCTTGGCGATGTCGCGGTTGTTCATGCCCGTGGCGACCAGCTTGAGCACTTCGAGCTCCCGGTCGGTGAGCCGCGGCGCCGGCACGAGCCGGCGCTCGTCCGTGCGTTGGATCATCGACTTGAACTCGGTGAGCAGCTTGGACGCCATGGACGGACTGATCTGCGACTGCCCGTCGGCCACCGCCCGAATCGCGGTGGCGACCTCGTCCGTGGAGATCTCCTTGAGGAGGTACCCCGTGGCCCCCGCCTTGATCGCGTCGTAGAGGTCTGCCTCCTCGTCGCTGATCGTCAACATGATGATCTTCGCGCTGGGAGCCACCTCCTTGATCGAGGTGCACGCCTCGATGCCGCCGCGCCGTGGCATCCGCACGTCCATCAGCACGATGTCGGGCAAGAGGTCCGCAGCCTTGTCGACGGCCTCGGCGCCGTCTCCGGCCTCGCCGACGACCTGGATGTCCTCCTCCTGAGCGAGGACGATCTCCAGCCCTCTTCTGAAGAGCGCGTGGTCATCCACCACGAGGACTCGGATCGGCTCGGCTCGGTGGCCGCTCGCGGCGACCTCGACGGCCGTGTCCCGGGCACCGGCCGCTTGGTGGTGCACCGGTCCGAAGCTGTCCGGCATCGTTCCTCCCCTGAGATCAGGGCCTGACGGTCATGTTCCATCAGCCAACGCCGTTGTGCGACACACCGGTTGGCCATGACGCCATGCTTTCATGCCTGACCGTCACTGCGGTGATCCTGTGGGCGCACGGTGGTGCCCCCGAGGGCGCACGGGGCGCTCCCGGGGGCATCGTCACTCGCTCACCCGTGGTGGACGGTGCCGGTTTCAGCCGCCGAGCGCTCCTCCGGCGCCACCGGCCGGGGAACCGGCCAGGGGGTCCGTCTCCAGGTGGATGACGCCGTAGTCGTAGGCGTGTCGCCGGTAGACGACACTGGGCTGCTTCGTCTCGGAGTCGACGAACAGATAGAAGTCGTGTCCGACCAGCTCCATCTCGTAGAGCGCCTGGTCGAGGCTCATCGGGGCCGCGGTGTGCACCTTCTCGCGGACGATGAGCGGCCCTTCGCCCTGCACTTCGAGCGAACCGATCTTGGTGGTGGGAATGGATTCCGATGTGTGTGCGACGGGCTGCCCGTTCGCGTTCAGCTCGGCGACGTTGGGGACGACGTCGGGCACCTCCGCAGCCGACAGTCGGCCGTTGCCACGGCGGTCGCTCCGCTTGTCGTGCTGCTTGCGCAGTCGCGCTTCCAACTTGCCCGTGGCCAGATCAAGCGCTGCGTAGGGGTCACTGGCCGATGCCTCGGCCCGGATCACCGGGCCGCGGGAGCGGAGCGTGATCTCCACTCGGTCCGAACGGTCGGCCTGCCGCGGATTGTGCTCCTTGGACACCTCGACGTCCAGGCTGATCACCTTGGCGTCGAGCTTCTGGATCTTGTCCAGCTTCAGCTTGTCGGCCACGTGCTTGCGGAACCGCTCCGGCACCTCGGTCTTGCGGCCCTTGACGACGATGTCCACGCAGAACTCCGTTCCCGGATTGCCCCGCTGTCACAGCGGACGCGGAGCGTCTCCCTCTTGCACCAGACCCCGGTGGTGAACCGGAGCCTCGGACTAGGCGACTTTCACCTCCTCCTCCCCAGTCGACAAGATCCCCACCCCACCAACTTTCGAGGTTTTCGCAGCCCCGAATCCCCGTCCACGAGAGACGGCAGTGCATTCGGTGAGGCACGGGACCTCATTCCGCACTCCACACCACCGAACATAGCCCCATCCAGCGGGTGTCGGCACCCGCTACCAGCGCGTACGTCCGTTTGGGCGGACACGGACCGTTTCACCTGTCACCCAGACCAACGATTGTGCGTGATCTTTAAGTTCCGCTTTCCCAGAATCTCTTCAGTTCACTCCAATCACTTCTGATTCAGCTGCTTCCGCCAGTGCTTCCGTCAGTGCTTCCCTCGGCCCTTCCCCTTGCGCTTCCCACTCGCTTCCCGCGCATTCCTTCGCCTCCCGTCCCGTTATGCAGGGGCAGGGCGTCGGCGGGTGCGGCCACCACCGCGGCGCTCAGCGGGGCCTGCCCGGGCCCGGCACCCGCCTCCTCAAGCGCTTCTCCCAGCGCTCTGGCCGCCTCTGCCAGGGACGCACCCGTCGTCAGCAGGTCGTCCACCAGCACCGCCCTGCCGCCCGCCAGGAGCCGTCCGGACCCGTCCACGGCCCGCAGCGCCCCGGAGAGGTTCTCCGCCCTCTCCCGGGCCGTGAGACCCGCCTGGTCGGCCACGGGACGGACCTGCCGCAGCACCGGCAGGGCCCGTGCCTGCCGACCCGTGCGCCGCAACTCGCCCGCCGCCGCCCGGGCGATGCGCAGCGCCGCGTCGTGCCCGCGGGCCCGCACCGCGCGTCGCGACGACGGCACCGGCACGAGCAGCAGCGGCGCCTGCCGCCACCCGCCACCGCCGTCGAGCACCGCCGCCCGCACGGCACCCGCGAGCGCGACGCCCAAGGGCCGGGCCAGCCCCAACGCGCCCCGCTCCTTGTGGGCCAACAGCACCGCGCGCACCGCGTCGACGTACGCGGCTGCCGCGTGCACCACCGGCAGCCCGACGGGCGCGGGATCCGGTGTCACCCGGCGCGCAGCGGAGCCGTACAGCTCATGCGCGCACTCATCGCACAGTGGCGTGCGCGGGACACCGCAGCCACCGCATGCGGCCGGCAGCACCAGGCCGGAGATCTCCTGCCACCACCCCCGCATGCATTCCACTGTGCCCGGAGCCGCAAGAGCCCGCCACCCCTGTGGATAACTCTCGCCGCACGTTCCTGACCTGTGATTTTCTCAACCAGCCGGATGCAGCGCGTGCCCGCCAGCGTAGGTTTGCGGTCGGCCGAGGTCGGTCTGCGGTCAGCCGGGGTAGATCGGGAACGAGCCCGTCGTGTCCACCGTCTGCCAGTTCCCGCCCGCCGGAAGCCGCACGATGCCGTCGTCCTCCGAGTGCGCCACCAGGGGGCGGCCCTCGATGTCGGACGCCGTCACCGACTTCACCCGGTTCAGCCCGGGCAGCACGCTCCCCGCCGGCGTCGAGCCGTCCGTCTGGATGTAGCGCACCTGTGGCACGCCGCCGGCCTCCCTGCCGACCACGACGAGACGGCTGGCGCCGGCCCAGGAGACGGCCGAGACGTTCTCCATCTGCGGTGCCGCGGCCCGTAGGTGGGCCACCGAGACCGCCGCGTGGGCCCCCGTGCCCGACCGTTCCACGCGCCCGATCTGCAGCGTCGTCTTGCCGTCCCTCTCCAGCAGCAGCGCGATCCGCGCACCGTCCGCCGAGACCTTCAGGGAACTGATCCGCGCCCCGTCCAGCCCCGGCACGATCGGGACCTCCTGCGGCGGTCCGTTGCCGGACGGCAGCCGCAGCAGCACCGGCCCCTCAGGGTTGCGGTCGGCCACCCACAGGTCGCCGAGCCCGTCCCAACTCGGTGCCGTGAGCCGGTCGCCCTCGCTCTTGCCGGTACTGGTCACCACGGGTGGCTTGGGCGCGCTCGGAGCCGTGATCGGCGACACGTGCAGCTTCGTCCGGTCTGGCGAGACCACGGCGGCGGTGCGTTCGTTCTCCCGGGCGACCGCGGCCATGCCCACCGGCACGTGCCCCGACCCGAACGGCCCTTGGACCGGCTCCGGCACGCTGCCGTCGGTCCCGCTGCCGTTCAACACCGCCAACTGGCGCTTGTCGTTGACGAAGTACTGCCGCACCTCGCGCCCCGCCGCCCCGCTGTCCGGCGCGTAGTTCTTCTCCTGCCCCTTGAAGAACACGCACAGCTGCGAGCCGTCCGCCCGCTGCAACTCCACCTGGTCCACGTTGGCGGACGACAGGTCATTCAGCGTGAACATGATCTGTACGGCCATCTTGGTGCACTGCGCGCGGCCCGTGTTCGCCGCCTTCTCGTTGAGCGGCACCTTCAGCACGTCACGGTCGTCGATCGTCAGCGAGGTGACGCCCTCCTTCAGGGCCGTACCGCTCGGGAAGGGCGACTCGACCACCGGTTTCAGCCAGTTCGTCGGCCCGTCCAGCAGCGCCTTGACCGCCTGCGTCACCGGGTCCATCCCCGTGACCGGGTCCACCCGCTGCCGGATGAAGACGGGGTCGGCCACGACCTTCGCCCGGCCGCTGGCGAAGTAGTACTTGTTCACTGAGCGGTAGTTGCGCTGGAAGTCGGAGAGCCCGAGCACCAGGCCGTCCGGCAGCGAATCGATCCGCCACTCCCCATCGGGGTTCTGCTTCGAGACGTGGATGTCCCAACTGTGCTCGCTGGGGGTTTCGGCCTCGTACTCCAGCTGCGAGTTGACCGTCGCTATGCGCGTACCGGCGAGCGGAAACGTGTACCCCTGGCTCTCCGGTACGTCCCGACTCGGCGCGTCCCGCGAGGTGGGCGCAGCCGTCAGCACCGTCGTCCGCTCCTCCGGCCGCCACTTTTTCGCGATCTTCGGCGAGAGATACGTACGGGCGGTGGCGAAGTCGACGTCATCGCTGGTCATCGCCTCAAGGAAGCCGTTGATGATCTCCCTCGGCTCGGCGCCGTTACGGGGCGGCACCGGATACACCCGTACCTGCGCGTCCGCCCGCGGTGACGCCTTGACGGCGTGGATGTCCCCGCTGTCGGGCATCGAGGCGCACCCGGCCAGCAGCACCGCGCTCCCGCCGAGAGCCGCGCCCAGGCGCAGCCGCGTCCGGCGGCCCCCACGAGATTCAGCGCCCACGCGTCGTGTCCTCCCGGTCCGAGTCCAAAGTCGCTTCCCCCGTCGCGTCCGACGTCGAACCCGGTGCCGCACCCGACGTCGATTCGGGCGACGACCGTGGCGAAGGGCCGGCAGAGGAACCGGCCGCACGGTCCGCAGACCGATCCGGCGGGACCTGAGCTGCGGGAACGTCCCCCGTCGGGCGGGCCACCACCCGAGCGCCGTTCCCCGGCAGCGCCGTCGGGTCGACCTCGGGCGGGGCGGCCATCGGAGGCACCGGGAGCGCCGAGCGGGCGCCCGAAGCGTGCTGCACGGGCACGGACGTCAGCCGGTGCGCCTGGGCGACACCGTGCGCCCGGGTCTGTGCCCGGGGCCGCGCCTCGATCTTCGTCTTGCCGTTGCCGGACGCCTGCGGGGTGGCTCGTTCCCGCCCCTGTCGCGAGTCCTCCGGCTCCAGGGGTATCGGGGAGCCCCGCAGCGGTTCGTCAGCCGTACGCGGCAGGGTGAGCCGGAACTGCGAGCCGCCGCCCGGCTCCCCCCACGCCTGCAGCCAGCCGCCGTGCAGCCGGGCGTCCTCGACGGCGATCGACAGCCCGAGGCCGGTGCCGCCCGTGGTGCGCGCCCGCGCCGGGTCGGCCCGCCAGAAGCGGTTGAACACCCGGGTGGCCTCGCCCGGCTTCAGCCCCACGCCGTAGTCCCGTACGGCCACGGCGACGGCCCCGCCCGCAGCCGCCAACCGGACCACGACGTCCCGGCCCTCACCGTGCTCCACGGCATTGACGACCAGGTTCCGCAGGACCCGCTCGACGCGTCGGGGGTCGGCCTCGGCGACCACGGGCTGGTCGTCGCCCATGACGCGTATCCGGGTGCCCTTGCGCTCGGCCAGCGGCTCGGCGCCGCCGATCACCCGCCGCACCACCTCGCGCAGGTCTATCGGCTCGGCGTCCAGCGCCGCCGCCCCCGCGTCGAAGCGGCTGATCTCCAGCAGGTCGGACAGCAGCGACTCGAAACGGTCGAGCTGATCGCCGAGCAGCTCCGCCGAGCGCGCCGTCACCGGATCGAAGTCGCTGCGCGCCTCGTGGATGACGTCGGCCGCCATGCGCACGGTCGTCAGCGGGGTGCGCAGCTCGTGGGAGACGTCGGAGACGAAGCGGCGCTGCATCCGCGAGAGCTCCTCCAGCTGCTGGATCTTCAGCTGAAGGTTTTGCGCCATCTTGTTGAACGCTTCACCAAGTCGGGCGATGTCGTCCTCGCCGGTGACCTTCATCCGCTCCTGGAGCCGGCCAGCGGACAGCCGCTCGGCGATCCCTGCGGCCATCCGCACGGGCGTGACGATCTGCCGTACGACGAGCCAGGCGATCGCGCCGAGCAGCACGACGAGGAACAGACCCGCCGTGGCGAGCGTCCCCCTCACGAGGTTGAGGGACTGCTCCTCCTGCGCCAGCGGGAAGACGTAGTACAGCTCGTACGGCTGGTCCTCCGCGTCGTTGAGCTGCGTGCCCACGGCCAGCCCGGGCTCTGCCGGTGACTCTCCGTTGTTGTACGTGATCTTGATGTACGTCTCGTAGCTCTTGCTGCCCTTGCGGACCTCCTGGCGCAGCCGGTCCGGGACGGACGCGGGGTCCATGTCGCCGGACGTACGGGCGGCGCGGGCGCCCATGGACTCCGAGTCCACGCTGAGCGCCACCACGTGGAAGGCGCCCTGGCCGCCGCTCGCGAGCCGTTGCACCAGGTCGGTGCGCCATGAACCGGTGGCGGCCGAACTGTCCTGACCTGCACCGCCCGGCCCGCCGGGCGCCGTCGGCATGTCGGCCGCCTCCCGCGCCACGGCGAACCCGCCGGCGGCCTGGCTCCGCGCCGACTCCCGCTTGGCGTCGAGCAGGCCGTTGCGCACCTGTCCGATGACGACGAACCCCAGCAGCACCACGACGCCGACCGACATCAGCAGCGTCATCACGACGATCCGCAGCTGGATGTTGCGCCGCCACAGTCGAATGGCGGGCAGCAGCGGGCGCCGCACCCAGCGCAGCAGGATCCGCAGCATCAACCGGCTGGGTTCGCCGTCCTGTCCCGCGCGCCGACCGCGCAGCAGCCGACCGAGCCACAAGGGCCCGGCCGTCTCCTGCGCCGGTCCGGCAGCAGTCCGCCCCTTCACGGCCCCCGACTCCCCGGGCTGCGGAGCAGCACTGCCGCCGGGCACGTCAGCTCGGTCCCGCCTTGTAACCGACACCACGGACGGTCACCACGATCTCCGGGCGCTCCGGGTCCTTCTCGACCTTGGAACGCAGCCGCTGGACGTGCACGTTCACCAGCCGGGTGTCCGCGGCGTGCCGGTACCCCCACACCTGTTCCAGCAGTACCTCACGGGTGAACACCTGCCACGGCTTGCGCGCCAGCGCCACCAGCAGGTCGAACTCCAACGGAGTGAGCGCGATCGACTGCCCGCCCCGCTTCACCGAATGCCCGGCCACGTCGATGATCAGGTCACCGATGGTCAGCTGCTCCGGCGCGGGCTCCTCGGACCGCCGCAGCCGCGCCCTGATGCGCGCCACGAGCTCCTTGGGCTTGAACGGCTTGATGATGTAGTCGTCGGCCCCGGACTCCAGGCCGACCACCACGTCCACCGTGTCGCTCTTCGCCGTGAGCATCACGATCGGCACCCCGGACTCGGCCCGGATCAACCGACACACCTCGATGCCGTCCCGTCCGGGCAGCATCAGATCGAGCAGCACCAGATCCGGCTTGGCTTCCCGGAAAGCGGCGAGCGCCTTGTCGCCGTCCGCCACGAACGACGGCTCGAAACCTTCTCCACGCAGCACGATGCCGAGCATCTCGGCCAGTGCGGTGTCGTCGTCGACGACAAGGACTCGTCCCTTCATAACCGACATCATCCCATTAGCTCACGACCAACAATGGACCCGGTGAGATAGCTCACGGACCAGCGACGATAGCCGTACTGGGCCGTCCGTGTCCGCCCGTGTCCGTCGCTGTTGATGTCAGTAACGGATGTCAGACGGCCGGCACTGCGCGTGAGGTCGGTGGAGCGGCTTTGGGCGGGAGCTGCCAGGGGGCGAGAGATCGGGGGCCCGTAAGCTTCCGCGACTCGGGCAGTCCGTGGACCTGCCCGCAATAGTCCGAGTGGGCCCCCGATCTTCGAGGCTCGCCCCCTGGTGGCTGCCTAAAGCCGTGGAACCGACCGCCCGGCCACCCGCCCTCGTTCCACTCCTGCTCCCTTCCGCTTCCCATCCCTGCTCTCCTGCTTTCTGCCGAAGGCGGCTGCCGTGCGCGTGTGGATCTCCCTGGTGCGCTTGGTGCTGGGTCGCGTTTGGTGGGTTCGGAGGTGCGGGCCTTCTCGTCGGGGTGTGGGTGTCGGTAGGGGTGGCGTGGGTCTGGGTGGGGCGGGCTCTCGCAGTCCGACGGGCGTTCTTGGGCGGGGCGAAGCGTGTAGCGGGCTACCCCGTGGCGCTTGTCGGCGCGGGGGCCGGCGCCCGGGGGGAGCGGGCCGAAGGCAGGAGCGCACCCCGGGAGCGGCGGCCACCGAGCGGCCGGTCAAAGACCGGCCGTGGTGTGCCCGTAGCGACGGCTTCGAAGAAGTCGATCGTCCTGCTCCCGTCGGATGCTCGAAGAGCAAGAGCCGCCGCAGGGCCCCGGGCCCGGACGCCTCCCCGGAAGACACCCTGAAGAGCCTCGTCGAGGGGGCCAGCCCCCGCCCTCACCTGACCATGCAGCGCCCGGCCCCGTGAGTGCGATCCAAAGGAGGTCCCTCGCTCCCGCAAGGTCACTCCCGGCAGGCAAAGGCCCCGAAGGGGAGTCCCCCGCTCCCGCAGGGAGCCCCCTTCCCCTCGCTCCCCCCTTCCCGCCGCAGGCGGGCTTGATGAGGTAGAGAAACCTGTAACAGCCGAGCCCGCTAGCTCAGTGCGTACTCTGCCGAGAGCTCCCGGCCGGCTCCGAGGAAGTCTCGGGCGTACTCGGTCGGCTCACCGTACTGGTCCCAGTACTGATTGGTCATGGTCAGGGCCTGGGTCCCACCCTCGACACCAAGAATTTGGGCGATGTCTTCGGGAGTCGGGTACATGGCGACTACATCCCGACGTCGCACCGCCCGCCTACCCGTTCGATCTTCGATCAGACCGAAGGTCATCTTCGGTAGAGGGCCTGTTTCCAGTAGCTCGGGCGCAGCCTCGACCAAGTCGCTGGCCAGCCATGAGGTGGACACAGCGACTACCCCGGTGTCGTCCCGGTACACACGTCGCCGTTGCACGACCTGCGCCCCTTCATCGACCTTCAGCGCTTCCGCCACGTCGGTTGACGCTGGCACCAGTTCGGCACTGAGGATTTCTACGCTCTCGCCCGACCGGAAGCCGCTACCCGTTGCTCGCAGCATCTGAAGACGGTCCGGACCGCTGGTTAGCTTGCGCCCGAGGTCGGCGAACGTCCCTTGAGAAGAGGAGCGGACATAGCCCTCTTCCTGGAGTTGCTTGATCGCTTTCGCCGCCGTTGCTGTGGCGACTCCCCACTCTCGCGAGATTTCAGCGATCGAAGGGAGCTTCGCGTCCTGCGCTAGCACCCCTTCTTTGATCTTCATGCGGAAGTGCTCCGCGATCTGCATGAACGGTGGTGCTGCCCGTTGCACCTTCGGCGTCATCCTTCTCCTCCTTCTCCCCTTCCGCGTACTAGTTCCCGATCCCATCGCGTTCTAGCGCGCAACTCGATAGTACGCCCGGACACGGGACCTGCCCGGCCTGAGAGCGCGCCAACCTGCTCGAACCAGGGGCTTGACAGTCGCGTACTAGCACGCGCATTATCGATGCAAGCTAGTACACGATCGGAACGTGCGAGCTAGCATGTTCCGCGATGGAAAGAGGGCTGTTATGCCGTCGTTCAAGGTGGACACGTCGAGCGCTGTGGTGTTCGTGGCTACGGCGCCGGTGCCGAAGCTGGTGAGCAAGCAGACCGGTGAGGTTGCGATGGACCGGGAGACCGGTGCCCCGCTGTCCACGGTGGGTCTGCTGGTGTCGGATGAGGGCGAGGGGAACCTTTACCAGGTGACCGTGCCGAAGACGGGTCTCCCGGAGGGTCTGGCGCCGGGGATGCCGGTGTCGGTGGTCGGGCTGCGGGCCCGGGACTGGGAGAACACGTTCAACGGCCAGACCCGTCACGGGATCAGCTTCCGCGCCGTCGCGATCGCCCTGGCGGGCTGACGTGGTGACGGATCTCCCGCTGTGGGTGGAGGCGTCCGGCGCCTTAACGGGCGCGGGTGGCCTCGTCTACGCCAAGCACCACGCTCCCCGCGTGTACTGGTCGCTCGTCGGGCTCCCGGTGACCTGGTACCGGTTCACCTACTCGTACGCCTCGACCATGGAGGTGTGCGGGCTGACGGTGCAGCCGACGCGGTTGCGGGCCTTCATGACCCGCACGGTCGCCCGTCGTGAGGTGCGCCCGGTGCCGCCGAAGATCCGCAAGGCTCGGGGGACGTCGACCGGCCTTCGGGTGACGCTGCGGCTGGCGGCGGGGATGGAGCCGGCTGACCTCGTCGCCGCTTCGGAACGGCTGCGGCACGCGTGGGGCGTTCGCTCCGTGACCGTGGTCGAGACGCGTCCCGGGTTCGTGGAACTGCGGATGACCGGGTACGACGTCCTTCGCCGGGTGCGCCTGCCTCGGTCGGCCCGCCCTCATGACCTGGTGGTCCCGGTCGCGATGCGGGAGGACGGCACGGCGTTCGCCCGCGACTACCGGGCCGTGCCCCACGCCCTGACCCTGGGGGCGAACCAGTCGGGCAAGTCGATGTATCAGCGGAACCTGATCAAGGGACTCGCGTCGCTGCGGGTCGCGCTGGTGGGGATCGACTGCAAGCGCGGTGTTGAGCAGTCCCGCTACACGTCCCGTCTCTCCGCGTTCGCGACCACGCCTGATGAAGCGTCCGGGCTCCTGGACGCCCTGGTCGGCGAGATGGAATCCCGCTTCGACCTGCTGAAGGAACACCAGGCCGGGGACATGTGGGAGCTCCCGGACAAGGTCCGGCCCGTCCCCATCGTGGTCCTGGTGGACGAGATCGCGGAACTCTTCCTCATCGCCACCAAGAAGGACGAGGAGCGCCGGGACCGGATGGTCACCGCGCTGATCCGGCTGTCTCAAATGTCCCGTGCGATCGGCATCTTCCTGGAGATCTGCGGCCAGCGCTTCGGCTCCGACCTTGGCAAGGGTGCAACCACGCTCCGTGCCCAGCTCACCGGGCGCGTGGTCCACCGAGTCAACGACAAGCAGACCGCTGACATGGGCCTGGGCGACATCGCGCCGGACGCCGTGGCGGCCGTGACCACGATCCCGCCGGACCGCCCCGGAACCGCAGTGGCCGGTGACACCTCCGGTGGCTGGTCCCGCATCCGCACCCCCGAGATCACGGCGGAGGAAACCGCCGCCGCCTGCGCCCGGTTCGCAGATCTCACCCCTCGTATCCCCTCGCTGGCAGCGTTCCGGCCCGTGCTGACCACCACGCGCGCAACCGATGGCGCCCCGGTGGTCAAGCCGCACCCGGTCACCGACTGAACCACCGCTCCTCGAACCGGTCGGCGTGACCGCCTTCGCGCCGGGTCCCTACCCCGCCCATGCCTAAAGCCGGAAGGGAGAACCACCGTGCCGCGCAAGAAGACCACCACGCCCAAGCCCCCGAAGTGCCCCGCCTGCAGGGGGTCCGGGACCGTCGCGGTCGCCGTTCGTGTGGGGCGCCGGCGCCGCGTGGTCGGCCAGCAAGACGGAATGTGCCTCGGCTGTTTCGGCTCCGGCACCACCTGAGAGAGGGAGTTTTCATGCGCTTCTATCTGACCACCCACAAACGTCACTGGGTGAAGCTAACCTCGGTGCCTTTGTTCCTGAAGGCTCAGCACTTCGCGAACGCCCGGACCTTGCCCGAGGCGCTCGGCCCGTACGCGATCGACTCCGGTGGCTTCTCGGAGCTCCAGAAGCACGGCCGGTGGACCCGCACGCCCCGCCAATACGTGGACGACCTGCGCCGCATCTGGGAGCACGTCGGCCCCTACGACTGGGCCGCGCAACAGGACTGGATGTGCGAAACCGCCATCCGCACGGGTGGCGTCTTCAGCGGGCAACGTTTCGCCGGAACCGGACTGAGCACGCAAGACCACCAGCGACGTACCGTCGCCAACTTCCTCGAACTCCGTTCCCTCGCTCCTGACCTGCGGATCATTCCCGTGGTGCAAGGCGAGAGCATCGCGGACTACGAACGCTGTGTGGACCTCTTCGAGCGTGCCGGGGTCGACCTGACGCGGGAACCGGTGGTGGGCCTGGGGTCTGTCTGTCGCCGGCAGTCCACCCGCGAGGGAGCCGAGATCGTCACCACCCTCGCAAGCTACGGCCTGCGCCTTCACGGCTTCGGCTTCAAGACCCTCGGGCTCTCCAAGGTTGGGCGCCTCATGGCGTCTGCGGACTCCCTCGCCTGGAGCTCCCACGCCCGTCGCCGCCCACCTCTCCCCGGTCACACCACTCACAAGAACTGCGCCAACTGCCTTCCCTACGCCCTGCACTGGCGGACCCGCGTGATCACGGCCACGCAGCCAGAGCCCGCATCACCTGCGCCCCAACTGACGCTGTTCTGATCGGAGGAAATCCCGATGACTCACCGCATCCGCGTCGATGCCGTGTTGGTTCAGGCGGTGATCGCTGGTGCGCTGTCCTTCGCCCACCTGCACGACCTCGCCGAAGCGGCCGGGCAGTCCGGGTGGAAAGCCTGGCTCTACCCGATCAGCGTGGACCTGCTGCTGGTCGCCGCGTGGCGCCGGCTGCGCTCCGGACACGGCGGTAGGGCCTCGGGCTGGTCCTGGTTCCTCATCGCCCTGGCCGCGTCCCTCGGGGCGAACATCGCGACCGCCGGCCTTCTCGATCTCGACTCGCCGCCCGCGTGGCTGCGTGTCCTGGTCGCCGGCTGGCCCGCGATCGCGTTCCTCGGCGGAACCCTCCTCGTCCACACCCCGCCTACCGACGCCCCCGAGCCTGCCCCGGCCCCCGCGCCGGCTGCGGTCAGCGAACCGCCCGTCGAGCAAGAGCCGGGCCCTGCGCCTGCGGTGGTCGAGGAGTCACTGGTTCTGCCTGCGCCGGCTGCTGAGCCTGCCGCACTGCCCGCCCCGGAACCCGCCCCCGTCGCTGCACCGATGGTGCCGGTGGCGTTGGTGGAGCACGCCCGGAAGCTCGACCAGGCCCACCACGACGCGACCGGTGCCCACCTGGACGCCGACGCCCTGCGCGCCCGCCTCGGCGGCATCCCCGCCCCCATGGCCTCAGCCATCCACGCCCAACTCACCTGAAGGAGGTGCTTCATGCCCCGCCCGAACCGTTTCTACGACCTGATCCGCATCGGGCCCGTCCAGGTCGGCACGTTCCACAACGGACGCGGCCAGACCAAGCACACCGCCGCCTGCACCGCGCCTGGCTGCGGCTTCTCGACCGAACACCGTGACCGGTCCGCCGCCGAACTCGCCGCCCGCACCCACCGTTGCACGGCCTGAGAAGGGGTGACTCCTCGTGCATGGACCTGAAGACCAGTACGCAGCCGGGCACATTCCCACCGACGTGCTGCGTCAGCTCCCGCCCGGCACCGACCCCCGCCACGTCGTCATCGTCCGGACCGCGCCCCGCTCCTACACCGGCCCCATCCTGCTCACGGTCGCCCTCGCGAGCGGTGCCGCACTCATCGTCCTGATGATCGCCGTCACCCTCCACGTGGCCTCGGTCGCCGCCGTTGCCGTGCTCTCCGCGACCGGAGGAATCGGCCTCACGATCAAGCGCTCCAAGGGCCGGTGATCGCCATGGACAAGCCCGCAGACCCGGCCGTGTTCGGCCCGGAGTACACGCCCGTCGCCGACCCGCACTCCTACCGCGCTGCGCCGCCCTCGGTCACCTGCGACGAGCAGAAGTCGGCCCTCTGGAGCTACCGCGCAGACGCCGAGCAGGAACGCCTGCGCGCGGTCGAAACCGCAGCGCGACAGACGAACTACATCGACTGACCGGCCCCCGGGGCGGCCTCAACCGCCAAGTTTCCGCCGCCCCGGGCGCTCGAACCCATCCAGATCCAACGGACCCGAAAGGGAACTCTCATCATGCCCCAGCACACCCCTGCCCCGGCGCGTGTCTGCTCGAACTGCGACGGCTTCCCCGTCGTCACCATCACCACGGGCAACCGCGACCACGACGGCACCCGCGTCACCCTCCGTACCGCCTGCCCCACCTGCAACGGCACCGGCACCACCCCGACGCCCCGAGCGGCGGTGGCCCGTGTCTGACCTCACCCCCACCCCGGACCGCCCCGGCCTCCACATCGCCGCCCCGACCCGCACCACACCCGCTACCGCCTCGGCTGTCTGCCACTGCGGCGCCTCCGCAAAAGCGTCTGGTGACAACCACGTGAAGGCACTTGTCGACGGCTGGAACGCCAACCACGGACCCGCCCATGGGGGTGCGACTCAGTGACCGCTACCGCCTCCTTGGCGGGCCTGGACCCGATCATCCTCGCCGACGCTCTGAGGGTGACCGGGTCCCCCGGCTTCGACCGCTGGCAAGAACAAATCCGCCGCACCGGGGGCTGCTCCGACCCAATCCGCCTCACCGGCGCCACCAAGACCACCGACCGCGCGACCGGAACGGTCCTGCACGCCTACACCACAGACGTCGAACCGGGCGGAACACTCCGCATCGCGTGTGGCAACCGCCGTGCCTCCCGCTGCCCGGCCTGCGCCTGGACCTACGCAGGCGACACCTACCACCTGATCCGGGCCGGCCTAACCGGCGACCCGAACAAGGGCACCCCGGAAACGGTGCGCGATCACCCCCGCGTCTTCGCCACCCTGACCGCCCCGAGCTTCGGGCCCGTCCACAACCGCCCCGGCAACCGCGCCTGCCGCTGCGGCACCCACCACACCGAAGACGCGCCCGAACTCGGCACCCCACTCGACCCCGACTCGTACGACTACACGGGCTCGGTGCTCTGGAACAACTACGCCCCTGACCTGTGGCGGCTGTTCACGATCTACCTACGCCGCCAGATCGCCCGCCTGGCCGGACTCACCCAGAAGGACGCCCACGCCCAAGCCCGTGTCTCCTACGCCAAGGTTGCCGAGTACCAAAAGCGCGGCGCGATCCACTTCCACACCATCGTGCGCTTCGACGGCCCCGACGGACCGGATAGCCCTCCCCCGCACTGGGCGACCCTCCAGCTCCTGACCGACGCCATCCACGCCGCCGCCACCCGCGTCACAGTCGTCGTACCCAAGTCCAAGCCCAAGCCCAAGCCCAAGTCCAAGGGCCAGCCGGCACGCACCCTTACCTGGGGCAAGCAGATCGACGTCCAACCCATTGGCGCCTTCGGCCATGGCGAGGAGATCACCGAGCAGGCGGTTGCCTCCTACGTCGCCAAGTACGCCACCAAGGCCGCCGAGACAACCGGGCTCGTGTCCCGCCGCATCGGTGAACTTCCCGAACTCGACGGCATGGGCCTGCCCGACCACACCCGCCGACTGATCCGCGCCTGCTGGGACCTCGATCCCGCCTACCCGGATCGCAAGCTCTGGGCCTGGGCTCACATGCTCGGCTTCCGTGGCCACTTCTCCACCAAGTCCCGCCAGTACTCCACCACCCTCGGCGCCCTGCGCCAGGTCCGCGCCGACTACCGCGCCGCCCAACAACGCGCCTCCCTCGGCCTACCCGACCCCGACGACCCCCCCGACACGACCACCCTCGTCGTCGCCCACTGGGCCTACGTCGGCCAGGGCCACACCCCCGGCGAATCCTGGCTCGCCGCCACCATCCACAGAGATCTCCAGGAACAGCGCGAAACCGCCCGCCAAGAACTCCCCGCCCTACGCGACCAGGAAGGAGCCACAAAGTGACCACCGCCCCGGTACTGCTGACCGTGCCGGAGGTCATGGCCCGGCTCAAGCTCGGTCGAAGCAAGGTCTACGACCTGATCCGCACTCGCCGCCTCGCTTCCATCAAGATCGACGGTTGCCGACGCATCCCCAGCAACGCCGTTCACGACTTCATCACCGGCCAGCTCGGGGAGGTGGCCTGATGGCGACGCGACGTCCCAACGGTGGCGGCACGGTCACCAAGAGGAAGGACGGCCGGTACCAGGCTGCCGTGTACGTCCCTCAGCCGGACGGAACCACCAAGCGGAAGTTCGCGTACGGCAAGGACTACGACGAGTGCGACCAGAAGCGGCGCGAACTGCTCGATCGGGCCAGCCAAGGCATCCCCACGCCGACGCGTGACATGACCTTGGGGCAGTGGTTCGACTACTGGTTGGAGTGCATCGTCAAGCCCGACCTGTCGGCGGGTAGCTACCGGACGTACGAGCAGACCGTTCGCAACCACCTGCGCCCCCGGCTGGGATCAAAGGTCATGGTGAAGCTGGGCGTCAAAGAGCTGCGCGGGGCCATGACGCGCCTTGCGAAGGAGAAGACGCCCCAGACTGCCCGGCACGCGCTGCGGGTGCTCTCGGCGGCTCTCACGGCCGCGATGGTCGAGGACATCGGCCTGACGCGGAACGTCGCCAAGCTCGTCCACGTGCGGGCCACCACCAACAGCGGGAAGAGCTGGGATGCCGTCACCGTGCTGCGCTTCCTCGCTGAGGCTCGGCGTTCGACCGTCTACTACCCGGCCTTCCTGCTGCTGTGCCTGCTGGGCCTGCGCCGGGCTGAACTCTGCGGCCTGCGGTGGGAGAACGTCGACTTGGACGCCCGGATTCTCTGGGTCGAGACGCAGCGCCAGCGCACCAGCGCCGGCACGGTCGACGTGGAACTAAAGTCGGACACGTCGAAGGCTCCGCTGCCGCTGCCTGCTCAGTGCATCGCGCCGCTTCGATGGACCCGCATGCGGACAGCGTGGCTGCGTGAGAAGGCTCTCAGTGCCGGTCGACCGTGGTTCGATGACCCCGATAACCACGTCTTCGTGACGCGCACCGGTCAGCCGCTCCAGGTGTCACCGCTCTACGCGACCATGCAGCGCGTCACGGCCAGAGCGGGCCTGAACCGGATGAACCCGAAGGGACTGCGGAAGTCCTGCGGCACGCTCCTGGTGCACCTCCGCGTTCATCCCAGGATCATCAAGGCGGTCCTTCGTCACAGCCGGATCGCGACTACCTTGGACATCTACGCGGAAGCGCTGGACCCCGACGTGATCGAAGCGGTGGGCCAGCTCGACCGCCTGCTACGCCAGCCGGCCCGGCTCCGACGGCTGGATGAGGATTGACCGTCAACGATCACTGTTGATGTCACCCGTGGATGTCACGGCCCCTCGCTCCTGCGATCGCCGCAGGTGGAGGGGCCGTTTCCGTCATTCAGTGCGCCAGCATCCCATTAGCTCATCGTTACCTGTCGTGACCTGGCACACAGCTGTGCCACCCCGTCCCCCGTGACCGGCGACAACGCCCCTTCCTCGGTGACGATCGCCGTCACCAGTTCCGGTGGAGTCACATCAAAGGCAGGGTTGTACGCCTGTGTCCCGTGCGGCGCAAGCCGAACACCGTCGGCCGTGCTTCCCGGGGCCCCGCCCGCCTGTGGCGGAGGGATCTCCGTCACCTCGTGCGCGGCCCGCTGCTCGACCTCGATGGACGCCCCGTCGGGGGTGGCGAGGTCGATCGTCGTCGTCGGTGCGACGACGACGAACGGCACCCGGTGGTACTTCGCCAGCACGGCCAGCGGGTAGCTACCCACTTTGTTCGCGACCGCACCGTTGGCGGCGATGCGGTCCGCGCCGATGAGGACAGCATCCACCTCACCGCCCGCGAACAGCGAACCGGCGGCGTTGTCCGTCAGCAAGGTGTACGGCATGCCGGCGCGCGCCGCCTCGTACGCGGTCAGCCGGGCGCCCTGGAGCAGCGGACGGGTCTCGTCGACCCACAGCCGGTGCAGCCGGCCGGCGCGGTGAGTGGCGAGCACCACCGCGAGCGCCGTGCCCTCTCCGCCCGACACCAGCGCACCGGTGTTGCAGTGGGTCAGGATCCGGTGTCCGCCGTCGGGCAGCAGCTCGTCGAGCAGGGCCAGGCCGTGGGCGGCCATTCGCGCACTCGCCTCCGCGTCCTGGCGGTGCAGCTCCCGTGCGGCGGCGAGGGCCGCGCGGGCGGCGGACTCGGCGCCTTCGCCCCGGGCCGCCCGATGGGCCGTGGCCGCGAGACGCACCCCGTACGCCAGGTTCACCGCGGTGGGGCGCGACTGGGCCAGCTGTACGGCGGCCTCCTCCACGTCGTCGCCGCGGGCCGCGGCGAGCGCCACACCGTAGGCGCCCGCGATGCCCAGCAGGGGCGCACCCCGTACGGCCAACGTCTGGATGGCCCGCACCAGGGCGGGGACGTCGGCGCAGGCCAACTGCACCTCCTCGGCGGGCAATCTGGTCTGGTCGAGGAGCACCAGTACAGGACCGTCCACCGGTTCTTCCCAGCGAATGACCGGGAGCCGTTGCGGCTCTGCTGCGGTCCGCTGTCGCGCGTACTGATCAGCCATCCGACCAGTCTGCCCCGTGATGAACGCCCGGAGAAGGCGTGATCGGCACACGGCCGCCCACCCACGGTTGGGCCGTGCGTGGCACGATGGCTGCCAGCCTGCCGATTCTTTGTGCGGACGGGCACCCCGCAGACGCCGGCTCGCCGAGCTGACGCCGATACCGACACACGAGGTGGACGACCGTGAACGACACTCCGGGCTGGGCCTCGCCCGGATCTGCTCCTTCCGAAGGACAGGGCGCCCAGGTGCCCCGACCTGCGGAGCCCGTCGACCAGACCGGCCCCGCCTCGAACTGGTCCAGCAAGCAGCCGCCCGCCGGCCAGTGGTCCGCCCCTCCGCCGCCGCCCGGCCCCGGCTGGGGCGGCCCGCAGCACCACGGCGGCTGGGGCGCGCCCCCCGCCGCGAAGCCCGGTGTCATCCCGCTGCGCCCGCTGAGCGTCGGAGAGATCCTCGACGGCGCGGTCTCCACCCTGCGGGCGCACTGGCGCACGGTGCTCGGCATCACGATCACCGTCTCCGTGGTCGCCGAGATCGGCAACATCCTCGTCACCCGCTACCTGCTGCCCGACCCGGTGGAGATCGACTCCGACGCCGACAGCGAGGAAGCCTTGCGCCAGGCCGTCGACTCCCTCCAGTCGTCGACCCTGTCCCTCGTCCCGATGATGATCATCGCGCTGATCGCGACCCTGTTCACCACGGCGCTGCTGACGATGGTCATCAGTCGCTCGGTGCTCGGCCGGCCCGTGACCATCGCCGAAGCCTGGCAGGAAGCCCGCCCCCAGCTGCCGCAGCTTCTGGGCGTGACCCTGCTGCTGCCGCTCATGGCAGCGGGCATCGTCACCGTCGCCGCCCTGCCGGGCATGGCCTTGGGCGGTGCCGGAGGCGCGGCCCTCGCCGTGCTCGGCATCATCGCGGCACTGCCGGTGGCTATCTGGCTGATGATCCGGTTCACCCTGGCGCCGTCCGCACTGATGCTGGAGCGTCAGGGCGTCATCGCCGCCCTGCGGCGGTCCGCCAAGCTGGTCAGCGGCTCCTGGTGGCGCACCTTCGGCATCGTGCTGCTCACGACGGTGCTCTCCACCATCGTCTCGATGATCATTGCGATCCCCTTCAGCATCGTCGCCCTGGCGGCGGACGACGGCGGCGTGGGCGGCTTCGTCTCCGGTGACCTCCCCGCGTACAGCTGGACGTACCTGATCATCACCGGCATCGGCGCGATCATCGCCTCGTCGATCACCTACCCGATCACCGCCGGCGTGTACGTGCTCCTCTACATCGACCAGCGGATCCGCCGCGAGGCCCTGGACATCGAACTCGGCCGCGCGGCCGGCCTCCCCGGCTACGGCACCGAGTCGCCGCCCGGCGCGACTACCGGGAGCCAATGACGTGTCCGCCATGGGGGGAGCGGCGGCCGTCGGCACGTTGGTGCGCGCCGACGGCGACATACCGGTGGACGTCTCCCGTGACCCCGCACGCGAGGCGGCGCGGCGGGAACTCACCAAGCCGATGTACCACGAGAACGATCCCAACCCCCTCCAGCAGGCCGTCAACGAGTTCTGGGACTGGGTGGAGGAGCTCTTCGGCGCCGCCTCCTCCGCCACCCCCGGTGGCGCGGTCGGGCTCGTCGTCATCGTCCTGGTGGTCCTCGCCCTGGTCGGCGCCCTGTGGTGGCGCCTGGGCACCCCCCAGCACATCCCGACATCGACGTCGCCGCTCTTCGACGACTCCCCCCGAAGCGCCGCCGAACACCGAGCCGCCGCGGAGGCCCACGCCGCCGCCGGCCGCTGGAACGAGGCCGTCCAGGAACGCATGCGGGCCGTCGTCCGCGCCTTGGAGGAGCGCACCCTCCTCGACCTCCGCCCGGGCCGCACCGCCGACGAAGCAGCCGCAGAAGGCGGCCGGTCGCTCCCGGCCCACTCCGCGCAGCTCCGGGCAGCGGCCCGGGAGTTCGACGACGTCACGTACGGCGGACGAGCGGCCGACCAGCACGCGTACCACCAGCTGCGCTGCCTTGACCTCGAACTGGAGCGCGCCAAGCCGCACCTGGTCGACACGTACCCCGGAGCGGCCGAGTGACCAGGGCCGCCCCCAGTGCCACTTCCTTGTCCCCCACAGGCCGCCAGCTGTGGACGCGCGCCCGCGGGCTGCTGCTCGGCCTCACCGTCCTGATCACCGCCGGCATCGTCATCGCCGCCATGCGCTCCGGCGACCGGCACGGCAGCCTCGACCCGCGCTCCGCAGACCGCTCCGGCAGCCGCGCCGTCGCCGAACTCCTTGAGGACCGCGGCGTCACCGTCCGCGTCGCCGGCACCATCCGCGAGGCCACGGCCGCCGTCGGCCCCGACACCACGCTCCTCGTCGCCGCCCCCGACCTGCTGACGGACGGCCAACAGCGGACCCTGAGGAGGGCGACGAACGACTCCGGTGGACGCACCGTCCTCGTGGCCCCCGGCCCCGCGTCCCTGGGCACCCTCGCGCCCGGCGTCCGATCCGCTGCCACCACCCGGGTCACGGCCGTGGACCCCGAATGCTCCCTGCCCGCGGCCCGCAACGCCGGCGACGTCGACCTCGGCGGCGAACAGTACGCAGTGACTGACGGACCGGGCACCGACAGCTGCTACCCCGTCGACGGTCTGCCCACCCTCGTCAGGACCGACACGGGCGCGGGCGACACCGTCGTGCTCGGTGCTCCCGACATCCTCCAGAACGAGCGGCTGGACAAGAACGGCAACGCCTCCCTCGCCCTGCAACTCCTCGGCTCCCGTAGTCATCTGGTCTGGTACCTCCCCTCCGCAAGCGACGGTTCCACCGCTCCCGACGACGGTGACGAGTCCTTCCTCGACCTGCTCCCCTCCGGTTGGCTCTGGGCCTCCCTCCAACTCCTCGTCGCAGCCGCCCTCGCGGCCGTCTGGCGCGCACATCGCCTGGGCCCGTTGGTCACCGAGCGCCTTCCCGTGGCCATCCGCGCCTCCGAGACCACTGAAGGCCGAGCCAGGCTCTATCACCAGGCGAAGGCCCGCGATCGAGCAGCCGACGTGCTGCGTTCGGCCACACGCGAGCGCCTTGCGCCCCTCCTCGGCGTCGCTCCGGCCCTGGCCCACACTCCTGACGTCCTCCTTCCAGCCGTCGCCGCCCGCACCGGCCCCGGCGACCAGGACCCGGCGACGCTGCTCTTCGGACCACCGCCGACCGACGACGCCTCACTCGTCCGCCTGGCAGACCAACTCGACGCCCTCGAAAGAGAGGTACGCACCTCATGAGCGCCCCGTCCCCCGAGACGACCACGACCTCGGACGGCGCCCGCGCCTCCCTGGAGGCCCTCCGCACGGAGATCGCCAAAGCCGTCGTCGGCCAGGACCCCGCAGTCACCGGACTCGTCGTGGCTCTCCTCTGCCGGGGTCACGTCCTGCTGGAAGGGGTGCCGGGAGTCGCCAAGACCCTCTTGGTGCGGGCGCTGGCGGCGTCCTTGCAACTCGACACCAAGCGCGTTCAGTTCACCCCCGATCTGATGCCCGGTGACATCACCGGTTCGCTGGTCTATGACACCCGCACCGCAGAGTTCTCCTTCCAGCCCGGGCCCGTCTTCACCAACCTCCTGCTGGCCGACGAGATCAACCGCACGCCGCCCAAGACGCAGTCCTCGCTGCTGGAGGCCATGGAAGAGCGACAGGTCACGGTCGACGGCACGCCGCGTCCGCTCCCGGAGCCCTTTCTCGTCGCGGCGACGCAGAACCCCGTCGAGTACGAGGGCACCTATCCCCTGCCCGAGGCGCAGTTGGACCGATTCCTACTGAAGCTGATCGTCCCGCTGCCGTCCCGCCAGGACGAGATCAGCGTCCTGACCCGCCACGCCGATGGCTTCAACCCCCGAGACCTCCAGGCCGCGGGCGTTCGCCCCGTCGCGGGCCCCGCCGACCTGGAAGCCGCCCGGGACGCCGTCGCCAGGACCGCGGTGTCTCCCGAAATCGCCGGCTACGTCGTCGATATCTGTCGTGCCACGCGAGAATCCCCCTCACTCACCCTCGGGGCATCGCCCCGAGGCGCCACCGCGCTGCTTTCCGCAGCGCGTGCCTGGGCCTGGTTGACCGGTCGCGACTACGTCATCCCCGATGACGTCAAGGCACTGGCCTTGCCCACCCTGCGACACCGGATCCAGCTCAGGCCCGAAGCGGAGATGGAAGGAGTCACTGCAGACTCCCTCATCACCGCGATCCTGAGTCACGTCCCCGTCCCCCGCTGAGAGCGAGCCCATGGCACTCACCGGAAGAACTGCGCTACTCGCCGCCATCGGCTCCCTCCCCGTCGGCATCCTCGCGCCCAGTTGGACGGGGATGCTGGCGGTGAACGCGCCGCTGTCACTAGCAATCCTGTGCGACTACGCCCTCGCCGCGCCAGTGCGATCGCTTCGATTCACTCGAATCGGTGAAACAACAGTTCGACTCGGTGAGCAGGCGGACGTGCAACTCAGCATCACCAACGCTTCCAAGCGGCGGCTGCGCGCCCAGATCCGCGACGCCTGGGCGCCCAGCAGCTGGGAGGCCGGCACCGAGCAGGCCGCTTCCCGACACCGTCTCAGCGTCCCCGCGGGCGAGCGCCGGCGCGTCACGACCTCTTTGCGCCCCACGCGCCGCGGTGACCGTCACGCGGACCGCGTCACCGTCCGCTCCTACGGTCCTCTCGGCCTCGCGGCCCGCCAGAGCAGCCACAAGGTGCCGTGGACCGTACGGGTGCTGCCGCCGTTCACCAGTCGCAAGCACCTGCCGTCCCGGCTCGCCCGGCTGCGGGAGCTGGACGGACGCACCAGCGTCCTCATCCGGGGCCAGGGCACCGAGTTCGACAGCCTCCGCGACTACGTCCCCGGCGACGACACGCGCTCCATCGACTGGCGTGCCACCGCCCGTCAGGCCGATGTCGCCGTACGCACCTGGCGTCCCGAGCGGGACCGGCACATCCTTCTCGTGCTCGACACCGGTCGCACGTCCGCGGGGCGGGTCGGCGACGTTCCCCGTCTCGACGCCTCCATGGACGCCGCCCTACTCCTCACGGCGCTCGCGTCCCGGGCCGGCGACCGGGTGGGCTTCCTCGCATACGACCGTCGCGTCCGCGCCCAGGTCCACGGTCGATCGGCGAGTGAATTGCTCCCGGCCCTGGTCGGTGCCCTGGCTCCGCTGGAACCCGAGCTCGTCGAGACGGACGCCCGCGGCCTCAGTGCAGCGGCGCTCAGGAGCGCGCCGCGCCGTTCGCTGATCGTGCTCCTCACCAATCTCGATGCGGCTCCCATCGAGGAGGGGCTACTTCCGGTGCTTCCGCAGTTGACCCGGCGGCACACCGTGCTCGTGGCGTCCGTCGCCGACCCGCACGTGGAGATGATGTCCAAGGCCCGGGGCAGTGTGGAGGCGGTGTACGGCGCTGCGGCGGCGGCTCAGGCCCGGGCCCAGCGTCGCCGCACTGCCGAACAGTTGCAGCAGTACGGGGTGACCGTCGTCGACGCGACTCCCGAGAACTTGGCACCTGCTCTCGCGGATGCGTACCTAGCGCTCAAGGCTGCTGGTCGGCTCTAAAAAGCAAATGGGGTTCGGGTGGCTGCCAGGGCCCTACCCGGCGGTCACCCGAACCCCAAAGAAAAGGTGTCCGGAAATGCGGAAAGGGCCCCACACCTCAGTGTGGAGCCCTCTCCTCAAAAATTGTTCGGCGGCGTCCTACTCTCCCACAGGGTCCCCCCTGCAGTACCATCGGCGCTGTGAGGCTTAGCTTCCGGGTTCGGAATGTAACCGGGCGT